>JACRCM010000135.1 GCA_016219025.1 Deltaproteobacteria bacterium
ATCAACTGGCCGGTATCCTTCCTGAAGCAGAGAGATGGCGCGTTGCCGTCGTTGTTCCAATTCCTTTGGGCTTCCATGAGGTCTCATTATTCACCTCCAGCCCATATTGTAGGACATTACTTATGCAGTTGTCAATAGGTTATTTTTCTCCTCCCCCCGCTTTTAGGGGGAGGGTGGGGGGCTGCCTCAACGCCCTATCCCGTCCTTGTATGTTAGACTCAGCCAATAACGTGATAGATCGTTCCCAGCCTTGGTTACAGAGACCGTGGGGAAGCGTTGGTCGTCACGTTACAAATCCAAACAGCCCGAACAGTTGCCTGGGCCTCGTTACGAGAGCCCGCATCCGCAAGGCAGGGCAAAAGGAGGACGCATGGAGACGCAAACCGTATCATGGATCGGCATCGACGTTTCAAAGGCTCGGCTCGACGTATACATCAGCCCGGCCCAGACCCATCGCTCTTTCGAGCGATCCGGAGAGGGCGTCGCCGCGCTCGTTGAGGCTCTCAGCGGGACGGCCCCGGCCCTGATAGTCCTCGAAGCCACCGGCGGCCTGGAGGACGCGGCTGCGGCCGCGCTTGCGCATAAGGGCCTTCCGATCGTGGTCGTCAACCCGCGTCAGGTGCGCGACTTCGCGCGCGCTACGGGAACTCTTGCCAAGACCGGCCTCATCGATGCCCGTGTCCTCGCGCGCTCCGGCGAGGCCATGCGGCCCCAGGTGCGCCCTCTGCCGGACGCTGAGACAAAGCGTCTCGGCGAGATGGTGACGCGCCGCGCCCAGATAATCTCCATGCTTACGATGGAGAAGAACCGCCTTGCCTCTGCCTCCGGCCCGGCCAAGCGCGACATAGAGTCGCACATCGCATGGTTGGAAAAGCGCCTCGGCGCCTTCAACGGCGACATGCGCGATCTCCTGCGCAACAGTCCTGTGTGGCGCGAGAAGGATGACCTTGTGTGCGGCGTCCCGGGCGTAGGGCCGGTGCTGGCGACGACGCTCTTTTCCAACCTCATGGAGCTGGGCAGCCTCAACCGCAAGCAGATCGCGGCGCTCGTAGGCGTCGCGCCGATGAACCGTGACAGCGGCAAGTTCAAGGGCAGACGGACCGTCTGGGGCGGCAGGGCCGAGGTGCGCGCCGTGCTCTACATGGCAACCGTGGCAGATCTGCGCTGCAACCCGGTCATCAAGGCCATGTATGAACGTCTCAGAAAGGCAGGTAAGGCTCCGAAGGTAGCCGTCACCGTCTGCATGAGAAAGCCCCTCGTGATCCTGAACTCAATGATCAAGCATAAGACGCCGTGGAATCCCAAGACGCCATCTTTACAGGCCGTCTCTTAAAAAAACGGCCTTGACAACACAGTTGCTTCCCCCCGGAAGCGGGGGGAAGGGATATTTGCTTGACAAACAAGACGGTATCTACCCCTTCACCAGCCTTTTTATCTTTTCGATGGCGGACATGGCGTCGCCGCCGAATTCGTCCGCGCCGATTTTTTCCGAAAACTCCTTTGTCACCACCGCGCCGCCGACTATCGTCGTGGCCTTGATCCCGCGCTCCTTCAGGAGTCTTATCACCTTGTCCATCTCCATGACCGTGGTCGTCATAAGGGCGGAGAGTCCCACCACGTCAACCTTGTTTTTCACTGCCTCCTCGATGATGCGTTCCGCCGTGACGTTCTTGCCGAGGTCTATGACCTCGAAGCCGTGGTTCTCAAGGAGCGTGGCCACGATGTTCTTGCCGATGTCGTGTATGTCGCCCTCGACGGTCGCAAGGAGCACCTTGCCGTGCGGCTTGCCCTTTTTGCCCTTGAACTCGCCCTTGAGCCTGCCGAACGCCCTCTTCATGGTGTCTGCCGAGAGCATGACCTGCGGCAGGTAATACCTGTTCGATGAAAAGAGTCTGCCGACCTCTTCGAGTCCGGGTATCAGGCACTCGTTGCTTATCTTCATCGGATCGAAGCCCGCGTTCAGGGCCTCCTCCACGAGGCCGACGATCCTCTCCTCGCCGCCCTCGATTATCGCCTTCCTGAGCCTCCCTTCGAGCGTGATCGCCTCCGAGGCAACGGGCCTCGCGGGTTCCGCCTGCGCGGCGCTGTCCTGATGCCTTTTTATGTATCTTTCGGCCCTCACGTCTTTGTTCATAAGGACGCACGAGGCGTGGTATGCGTCCATCATCGTCTTGTTCATCGGGTTGATTATCGCGGCGTCGAGTCCGGCCTCGATGGCCATCGTGAGGAACGCGGCGTTTATCACCTCCCTCCCCGGCAGGCCGAACGAGATGTTGCTGACGCCGAGGACGGTGGAGAGGCCGAGCCGTTCTTTTACCATCCTTATGGCCTTGAGCGTCTCCAAGGCGCTGCCCGGCATGGCCGAGACGGTCATGGCGAGGCAGTCTATCACGAGGTCTTCCTTCCTGATGCCGATGGCAACGGCCCTGTTGAGGATAGTCTCCGCCACCTTGAACCTGGCCTCGGCGGTCTCCGGGATGCCGTTGTCGTCGAGGGTAAGGGCGAGCAGGGCCGCGCCGTATTGCTTAGCAAGCGGCATTATCTTCGTGAGCTTCTTCTCCTCCCCGCTTATGGAGTTGACGAGCGGCTTGCCGTCGACTGCCTTGAGCCCGGCCTCGATGGCCGCCGGGTTGGACGAGTCTATGACTATGGGCAGCGCGGAGTTTTCGTTGACCGCGAAGACCGCGCGCCTCATGGCGATTGTCTCGTCCATGCCGGGCACGCCGACGTTCACGTCGAGACAATGCGCGAGCGCCTCGGTCTGCGCCCTGGCCTCGTTCCTTATCCCGGCCGTCTTGCCTTCCTTTATCTCCTGGGCGAGCGCCTTTCTGCCCGTGGGGTTTATCCGCTCTCCGATGACGATCGGGGTAAACCCGCCTCCGAAGAGCGTGACCCCGGTCCTCCCGGAGAGGCCGGTAAAGCCCGGAGACCTGCGCCGTCTTGCGGGCCTCGCGCGTTTGAAAGCCGCGCCCATCGCCGCTATATGCTCTGGCGTGGTACCGCAGCAACCACCGAGGACGCATACGCCCGCCTCGGCGAGCCGCGGGACGTAGGCCGCCATCTCATCGGGCGAGGCCGGAAATACCGTTACCCCGTCCTTCAATACGGGCAGGCCCGCGTTCGGCTGCGCGATGAGCGGCGTGGACACGACCCTGCTCATTGCGAGGAGTGCCTTGTATATGCCCTCTATGCCGAGCGAGCAGTTCGCGCCTATCACGTCCGCACCGAGGGAGGAGGCCATTATGGCGAACGACTCCGGCGGCGTGCCGAGCACCGTGCGGAGCGTCTCGTCGAATGTCATGGTGGCGGCGACGGGCAGCCCGGTGGAGCTGGCGCCGATTATCGCGGCGCGCATCTCCTTTATGTCCATCATCGTCTCGATGATGACGAGGTCGGCCCCGCCTTCTTTAAGGGCCTCTGCCTGCTCGCGGAAGACGTCCACGGCCGCGTCGAAGGTCATGTCGCCCACCGGCTCTATGAACCTGCCCGTAGGCCCGATGTCGCCCGCCACGAACCTCACGTCCCCCGCGGCCTCGCGGGCCACGCGGGCCGCCGCCACGTTTATCTCCCGCAGGCGTCTCTCAAGGCCGTATTCCTTCAGCTTCTCCGCGTTCGCGCCGAAGGTGTTGGTCGAGACGCAGTCGGAGCCTGCCTCGATATAGGCCCTGTGGACCCGCTTGACGAGTTCAGGCTCCTTGAGGACAAGCTCGTCCGGGCAGCCGCCCGGCTTGAGCCCGAACCTTTGCAGCATGGTGCCGGTTGCGCCGTCGAAGACGATCGGTCTCCTGCTCAATTCAGTCAAAAAATCCTGCGGCATGTATCGGTCTCCTTTTTATGGGAATCTTGGTTTATTGTATATTGAAGGGGATCCATAAGCAAATTTTTTAAAGGGCGCGAAACGAGGAAGGAAGGCGTGAGCGGGATTATCCCAGCCGGAGCTCCATGTCCTCCAACTCCCGTATCCTGTCGCGGAGTTCGGTGGCGCGCTCGTAGTCGAGTTTCTTCGCCGCCTTGCCCATCTCCTTGCGCAGAGACTTGAGGAGGGAGGGTATCTCGTGCGGCGGCACGCAGCCGGCCTCCTTCTCCGCCGCCTTGGCCTCGACCGTGTAGTAGTCGCTCTCGTAGATCGACGAGAGCACGTCCTTTATGCTGCTCTTTATCGTCTCCGGCGTGATGCCGTTGGCCCTGTTGTATTCCGCCTGAATCTTGCGCCTGCGTCCGGTCTCGTCGATGGCCGAGCGCATGGAGGCGGTTATCGCGTCCGCGTACATGATGACCGCGCCGGAGGCGTTGCGCGCGGCCCTGCCGCAGGTCTGGATGAGGGAGCGGCCTGAGCGCAGGAAGCCCTCCTTGTCCGCGTCGAGTATGGCCACGAGCGAGACCTCCGGTATGTCGAGGCCCTCGCGGAGCAGGTTTATGCCGACGAGCGCGTCGAAGCTGCCCATGCGCAGCCCCCGGATTATCTCCACGCGCTCAAGGGTCTCGATGTCCGAGTGGAGGTACTTGACCCTTATGCCGAGCTCGGAATAATGCTGCGTCAGGTCTTCGGCCATCCTCTTGGTGAGCGTGGTGATGAGCACCCGCTCCCCGGCCTTAACGCGCTTTTTTATCTCCCCGAGGAGGTCGTCCACAGAGGCGGCGGCGGGCCTTACCTCTATGGCCGGGTCCATCAGTCCGGTCGGCCTGATTATCTGCTCCGCGACGTTTCCGTCCGCGGCCTTAAATTCGTAGTCCCCGGGCGTGGCGGAGACGTATACGGTCTGGCGGATGCGCCGGACGAATTCCTCAAACTTGAGCGGCCTGTTGTCGAGCGCCGAGGGCAGCCTGAAGCCGTATTCGATGAGCGTCTCTTTCCGCGCGCGGTCGCCGTTGTACATGCCGTTGAGCTGCGGCACGGTGATGTGGCTCTCGTCGATGAAGAGGAGAAGATCGTCCGGGAAATAATCTATGAGCGTGTAAGGGGCCTCGCCCGGTTCCCTGCCGGATATGTGGCGGGAGTAATTCTCTATCCCCGGACAGTAGCCCATCTCCTCCAACATCTCCACGTCCATGAGCGTCCTCTGCTCAAGCCTTTGCGCCTCGACGAGCTTGTTCAGTTTTTTAAGCTCCGCAAGCCGCCCCCGCAACTCCTCGCGTATCGCGGTTATGGCGCGCTTCAGGTTGTCCTTCGTCGTCACGTAGTGGCTCGCCCCGTGGATGAGCGCCTTTTCCGCCTTTCTTATCACCTTCCCGGCCACCGGGTCTATCTCGGCGATGGACTCCACCGAGTCGCCGAAGAACTCGAGCCTGACGGCGGTCTCGGCCTCGTACGCCGGGAATATGTCCACGACGTCGCCCCTAACCCTGAACGTGCCCCGGTGGAAGTCGTAGTCGTTTCTCTCGTATTGTATCTCGACGAGCCTGTCTAACACCTTGCCCCGTTGAACCTCCATCCCGGTCTCCACGTAGAGGCTCATCTGGCCGTAGTCAGAGGGCGAGCCTATGCCGTAGATGCACGATACCGACGCGACGATTATCACGTCCCGGCGCGTAAGGAGCGAGTGCGTGGCCGAGTGCCTGAGTTTGTCTATCTCGTCGTTGATCGAGGCGTCTTTTTCGATGTAGACGTCCGAGGCCGGGACGTAAGCCTCCGGTTGGTAGTAATCGTAGTATGAGACGAAGTACTCGACGGCGTTTTCAGGGAAGAGGTCGCGGAGTTCCGCGTAGAGCTGGGCCGCGAGCGTCTTATTGGGCGCTATGACGAGGGCGGGCCTGCCTGTGCGCTCGACGACGTTGGCCGCGGTGAAGGTCTTGCCCGAGCCGGTGACGCCGAGGAGCACCTGATGCGCCTGCCCGGCCTCGATGAAGGCGCAGAGGCCGTCAATGGCCTTTGGCTGGTCTCCGCTCGGGGTGAAGGAGGTCTTTAACTTGAAGGGCGCGCGTTCCATCCGTTAAAAATAACATGAAATCGGCGGGGAGTAAACCGGGCGGCGAAAGGGCGCGCGGTCAGTACTTCGAGACGTTCATCTCCTCCATCTTTCCGGTGACCATGTATACCACGCGCTCCGCGATGTTAGTGGCCCTGTCCGCTATGCGCTCGATGTTGTGCGCGGCCCATATAAGGTAGGTGGCGTCCTTTATTATCCGCGGGTCCTCTATCATAAGGTGGATGAGCTCGTCGTATATGGCGTCGTATAGCGCGTCCACGGCGTCGTCCTCGTCGCATATCCTGCGGGCGGTGCCGGCGTCGCGCTCCATGAACGCCTTCATGCACCTCTGGAGCATGGAGAGGGCCTTGTCCGCCATCACCGGCATGTCCACGAGCGGCTTGACGAGCGGCCCGTCCCCGATGGAGATGCTTATCCTGGCGATGCCCTCCGCGTGGTCGCCGATGCGTTCAAGGTCGGTGACGATGTTTATTATCGCGGCGAGCGTGCGCAGGTCAACGGCCATCGGCTGCTGCGTGGCGATGAGGTAGATGCACCTCTCCTCTATCTCGAACCGCTTCTTGTTGACGAGCGCGTCGTTTCTGACGATCCGCCTCGACGCCTCTACGTCGCGTTTGCGAAGCGCCTCCATGGACGCCTTGAGCGCGGCCCCGGCCATCTCGGAGAGCCTCATCAGCTCGTCCTGCGCCTCCCTGAGTGATTTGTGGTATGCCTCTCTCGTCATCCCGCCCCCCGTCTTTTATCCGAACCTTCCGGTTATGTAATCCTCGGTCAGCTTGTTGGCCGGCGCGGTGAATATCTTCCGCGTCGGCCCGAACTCCATCACCTCGCCCATCATAAAGAAGCCGGTGCGGTCCGAGACCCTCGCGGCCTGCTGCATGTTATGCGTGACTATGACGACCGTGTAGTTGCGCTTGAGTTCGCTCATGAGGTCTTCTATCTTGGCCGTGGCAACCGGGTCGAGCGCGGAGCAAGGCTCGTCCATCAGGATGACCTCCGGCTCCACGGCTATGGCGCGCGCTATGCAGAGGCGCTGCTGCTGGCCGCCGGAGAGGGCGAGGGCCGGCTCGTGGAGCCTGTCTTTTGTCTCGTCCCAGAGCGCGGAGACCTTGAGTGCCGCCTCCACCCTGGCCGCCGCGTCGCGCCTGTCGCGCCTTCCGTTGAGCTTGAGGCCGAAGGCGATGTTGTCGAAGATGGACATGGGAAACGGCGTGGGCTTCTGGAATACCATCCCCACCTTGCTGCGCAGTTTTATAAGGTCGAGCCCCGGCAGGAGGATGTCGGCGCCGTCGAGGATTATCTCGCCCTCGTAGCGGTTGCCGGGATAGAGGTCGTGCATCCTGTTGAGGCAGCGCAGGAACGTCGTCTTGCCGCAGCCGGACGGCCCGATGAGCGCGGTAATCTCCCGGTCTCCGACGGCGAGGTTGACGTTCTTGAGCGCGTGCTTCGGCCCGTAGAAGAAGTTCAGGCGCTTTATGGTTATCTTTTCACCCACCGTGCCTCCGGCCCACCACGAGCCTCGCCGTCACCGTGACGAAGAGGACGGCGGCGGTTATCAGAAACGCCGCGCCCCACGCCTTCGCGTGCCAGTCGTCGTACGGCCCCATCGCGTAGTTGAAGATGGCGACCGTAAGCGTGGACACGGGCTCGTTGAGCTTCCAGTTCCAGAACGAATTATTGAACGACGTGAACAACAGCGGCGCGGTCTCGCCTGAGACGCGCGCCACCGCGAGCATCACGCCGGTGGTTATCCCGCGGGCCGCGCCCCGGTAGACGACGAAGACCGTCACCTTCCAGTGCGGCGCGCCCAGGGCGAGCGCCGCCTCCCTCGTGGCGTCGGGCACGAGCTTCAATACCTCTTCCGCCGTGCGTATGACGACCGGCAGCATGATTATGGCGAGGGCCACGGCCCCGGCTATCGCCGAGAAGCCGCCCGACGGTCTGACTATTATAGCATAGACGAATATCCCGATGACAATGGAAGGCGCGCTCACGAGTATGTCGGCGATGAACCTCACCGCCGAGGCGAGGCGGCTCCCCCTGCCGTATTCGGACAGATACGTCCCGGCGAGGATGCCGGATGGCACGCCGATGGCCGTGGCTATGACCGTAAGGAGCAGCGTGCCGCCGATCGCGTTGGCCAACCCGCCCCCGGCCTCTCCGGGCGGGGCGGGCAGCTCGGTGAAGAAGGCGGGGCTGAGCGCGCCGGCGCCCATGACGAGCACGTCTTTCAGTATCCAGACGAGAAAGGCCACCCCGAAGGCCGCCGAGAGGAGCGAGGCGCCGAGGGCCGCGTAGTTGGTTATCTTGCGTCTTGTGTAGAGAAAGTTCGGCATGGCGCGGGCGGCTACGCCCTTCCCCCTCCCGCGAGCGAGAACCTCTTTATGAGGAGCTTGGCCCCGGCGAGCACGATGAACGTTATGACGAAGAGTATGAGTCCGAGGGCCACGAGGCTCGATATGTGAACCGCGTCGACGGCCTCGGTGAATTCGTTGGCGAGCGTCGCGGAGATGGACGTGGCCGGGTTCAGGAGCCCCGCGCTCATGCCGTAGGAGTTGCCTATGAGGAACGTCACGGCCATGGTCTCGCCGAGCGCCCTGCCGAGGCCGAGTATCACCGCGCCGAAGAGTCCCGACTTGGTGAACGGCATGACGATGCGCCGGATGACCTCCCACCTGGTCGCGCCCACGGCGTAGCCGGACTCCTTGAGCATCGGCGGCGTCATGCGGAATACGTCGCGGGCCACCGACGAGATGAACGGGATTATCATTATTGCCAGGATAAAGCCCGCCGGGAGCATCCCTATCCCAAGCGGCGCGCCCCGGAATATCGGGATGAACCCGAGCCGCTCGATGATGAACGGCTCGACGCGGGACGCAAGGAGCGGGGCAAAGACGAATAGCCCCCACATCCCGTATATGATGCTCGGTATGGCAGCGAGGAGTTCGATGGCCATGCCAGCCGGGCCGCAGAGCCACGCCGGGGACAACTCCGTAAGGAATATGGCGATGCCGAGGCTTATGGGCACGGCTATCACGACCGCGATTATGGAGGAGACGACCGTGCCGTATATGGCCGGCAGCGCGCCGAAGACCGACCGCACCGGGTCCCACGCCGAGGTATACAGGAACCTGAGGCCGAAGGCGCGCAAGGCCGGGATGGCCTCCCACAACAGCACCGCGAAGAGCAGGCAGGAGAGGACTATCACCGAGACGGCAAAGAAAAAAGAGACGCCCTTGAAGAGCGCGTCGCCAATCTTGTCCGCCTTGTGTCTGTCTAAAAAGGGCATGTCGGTAATCCGTTAAAAGACCGTGACCGTGGCCGTGAATCGTATAAAAAAAGATTCACGGTTACGGAGAACGGTCACGGCCTTAATTACCTCTTCCACGCGGGCTTGCCCCCGCACTTCACGCCGGATGCCCAGGCATCCTCCATGACCTCGTAAACGTCCTTTGGCATGGGCACATAATTGAGGGAGCGCGCCATCTCCGCGCCGCTTTTATACGCCCAATCAAAGAAGGCGAGCGCGGTCTTCGCGTTATCGCAGTCCTTAGGCTCGGCTGGTATCAGGATGAACGTGGCCCCGGATACGGGCCATGCGGCCTTGCCTGGCTGGTCGGTCAGCACGACGCCGAAGCCCTTCGTGCCCTTCCAGTCGGCCCCTTTCGCCGCCGCTGTGAAGGTATCCATCGAAGGCTCCACGAACTCGCCCGCCCTGTTCCTGAGCCTCGCGTGCGTGAGCTTGTTCTGCACGGCGTAGACGTACTCGACGTAGCCGATGGAGTTCTTTATCCTCTTGACGAAGGTCGCCACGCCCTCGTTGCCCTTGCCGCCTACGCCGACCGGCCAGTTGACCGACGTGCCCACGCCCGCCTTCTCGTGCCATGCGGCGCTTACCTTGTCGAGGTAGTTTGCGAATATCCACGTGGTGCCGCTGCCGTCGGAGCGGTGGACCACGGTTATCGCGTCGTCCGGCAGTTTGAGGCCCGGGTTCGCCTCCGCGATCTTCCTGTCATTCCACTTTACGATCTTGCCGAGGTATATGCCGGCAAGCGCGTCCGGGGTCAGCCTCAACTCGCCGGGATGGACGCCCTGGAGGTTCACCACGGGCACGACCCCGCCAATGGCCATCGGAAACTGGACAAGCCCGGCGTCAACGGCGTCGGCGAGAGGCATGTCGCTCGCGCCGAAGTCAACCGTCCTGGACTTTATCTGCTGGATCCCGCCGCCCGAGCCTATCGACTGGTAGTTGAGCTTGAGGCCGGTCTTCCTGTTATACTCATAAGCCCGCTTCGAGTATAGCGGATACGGAAACGTCGCGCCCGCGCCGCTGATGAGCGCCTCGGCGAACGCGGAGTATCCCGGCATGAGGCACAGGATCGTCAAAAGACATATTACGCTTATCTTTCTCATTCATCGTCTCCCAATGGCCGCGTTTCTTATAACACCCCGATGTTACAGCCGCGTTACAGGGGCGTTAAATAATCGCGGCGCGTTAAAAGTATATCTGAGCCTGCGCCTGCAGGATGTCTTTTTTGCCGTCGTTGGCGAGCTTGCCGGTGGCGTTGGCCCCGTACTTGGTATGCACCCAGTTGACGCCCGTCTTGAGGCTGTGCCCCTTGAGATACCAGTTGAGGCCGACGGTCGTGTCCTTCTCGCCCTTGGACCGGGACTTCGAGTCCTGGCCGTAGTGCTCGTACCGTGCCACGGGTTCTACGTTCAGCCCGTCGACGAAGTATCCGGCCTGCGTATACCACCCGCGCGGGCTTATCCCCGCGACCGCCGGATCGGTGGAGTCGATCTTCCATTCGTTCCACTCGAACTGCGCGGTAAAGCCCTTGTAGTGGCCTGAGAGGTCGAATCCCCTGAGCGTCCTCGTCTCCTTGTAATCCTGCGTGGTCGTGTATTCTATGCCCCCTTGGCGGGCGATATCGGCGCCGAGCGTGAGGTGCCGGCCTTCGCCGAGGTGCGCGTCGCTTTTTTTCTTCTCGGCGAGGCCCGGAGGGGACAGTTCGATCCTTCCCACGGCCAGGACGCCGGATTTATAGACCGTGCGGGCCGGCGCGGTCTCAACCCCCTCTCCGTTGGCCCACCCATCGGCGAGCGCCACTTCGTATGCCGCCACGCCGTCGAGGAAGCGCCCCTTTACCGCCACCTTGGGCTGATAATAGGGATCGGTCTTGCCGAAGACCTTTTTGGCGTCTTCCGCCGAGACCGGCGGTTCTATGATAAGGTGCTGCGAGTCGGTCGCAAGCGAGACTCTCGAGTATGGGAGCTTTTCCTTGCCGACGATGAGGGTATATGCCTCGTCGCCGGTCCACTCCACGTATGCGTTGTAGAGGCTTACCGTGGCCGCGGTTCCGGTCTTATCCCACTTGTCCGCGGAGAGTTCGAGCTTGTATTTGATAGTCTTCGTCAGGAGGTTTCCGCCGAGTTCGATGCGCGCCCTCCTGAAGTAGAGGTCGTTCGTGCTGGTGTAGCTCTTCCCGTCCTTGCTCTTTATTATATCGCCGTAATCGAGCCTCGGCTGTAGTCTGACCCTTATGGTCATGTCGGAGTCGTTCGCCGCGATCGTCGCGCCCTTTGTCTCTTCTCCGAAGTAGAATCCCGCCGCCGACGCCGGGCCGGTCATGGATACCGCCGCAAGAAAAAACGTCCCCGCTATCAATCTCTTCATCTCGTTGTGCAACCTCCTCTCTTATTTTGTGAAGCCGTCCGGCTGAACCCGGCGCGCAGGACGTGCGAGACTAACATGGGACAGCGGTAATGCTCCTCACTCCGGCACCATGCCTCCCGTTCGCGCTCGCCCGGGGTAAGGCGCGTGAGCGACGCCGCGCATATTGTCCTTGATCCCTCCTCTTCCAGATACGGACATTCCATATCTCTTTTTCCTCCTCGTTTTTTCAAGAGTATAGCCTCGCCTTGTTACAGGATTATGACGGCCACGTTAAATGAATATGACGGAAATATTCGATTGACAGGCCCCTGGCGCTTAGGTAGGATTATTAAATATAAATTCTCCAAGGAGCGTCAAATGTCCACGAAAAAGAGCGCGCAACTTTTAAAAAAGGCGGCAAGGGTTATACCCGGCGGCGTAAACAGTCCGGTGCGGGCGTTCAAGGCGGTGGGCGGCGCTCCGCTCTTCATATCAAAGGCCAAAGGCTCGCGGATATACGACGCGGACGGCAACGAGTACATAGACTACATCGGCTCATGGGGGCCGATGATAGTCGGGCACGCCCACCCGAAGGTCACGTCGGCCATTAAAAAGGCCGCTGACCGCGGGACCTCCTACGGCGCGCCCACCGGGCTTGAGATAACATTGGCCGAAGAGACCCTCAAGGCGTTCCCCTCGATGGAGATGGTGAGGTTCGTAAGCTCCGGCACCGAGGCCGCGATGAGCGCGATAAGGCTCGCCCGCGCGTACACGAAGCGGGACAACATCATAAAGTTTGACGGCTGCTACCACGGCCACGCGGACAGCCTCCTGGTCAAGGCCGGGAGCGGGGCCGCTACATTCGGCGTGCCGGACAGCCCGGGCGTCCCGGCCGACCTCGCCAAACACACCTTTAACGCGGTCTACAACGACCTCGATTCGGTAAGGGCTATATTCGAGGAGACGGGCGGAAACATAGCCTGCGTCATAGTCGAGGGCGCGCCCGGCAACATGGGCGTGGTCCTGCCTGAGCCCGGGTTCCTCGGCGGCCTCTCCACCTTATGCAAGCAGTATGGCGCGTTGCTCATAATGGACGAGGTGATGAGCGGGTTCCGCCTCTGCTACGGCGGGGCGCAGAAGGTCTACAACGTCGCGCCCGACGTCACCTGCCTCGGCAAGGTCATAGGCGGGGGCCTGCCCGTGGGGGCGTTCGGCGCAAGGCGCGGGATAATGGAGATGCTCTCCCCGTCAGGCCCGGTCTATCAGGCCGGCACCCTCTCCGGCAACCCGATAGCCATGACCGCTGGGATAGAGACGCTAAAACTCCTGCAAGGCAAGGGCCTCTATGAAAGGCTCCTGAAGACGACGGCAACCCTGTGCGACGGCATAAGGGAGATAGGGGAGAGGCGCGGAGTGGCTTGCGCCGTGAACGTCGCGGGCTCGATGTTCACGGTCTTCTTTACGGACGGGAAGGTCGCCAACTACGACGACGCCAAGACCTCTGACAGGGCACGGTTCTCAAAGTGGTTCGGGAGGATGCTCAAGGCCGGCGTCTACCTGCCGCCGTCGCAGTTCGAGGCGGTCTTCGTGGGCCTCGCCCACTCGAAGGACGACATAGGGCACACGCTTGAGGCGGCCGACAAGGCGATGAAGGGGCTGTAGGGATTGCCAACCAAGAGGTATCAGATGACCAAATACATCTACGGACTTACCGGCCCGCTTGGAAGCGGGTGTACGACTCTGTGCAAAGAAGATTGCAAAGTCCGGGATAAAGCGGGTTGTGTTCGTAGAGCCTTATCCGATAAAGGAATCGCAATCCATCTTCGATGAGAACGAAATTGATGTTGAAATATTTGAGGGGATAAAGTCCTTATCCTTCAATTGGATCTTCCGCAAGCGGGGTCAATATATTGAGAAGTATGCGCGCCAAAGACTAGACAACCTGAAAACCCTCAATAAAGGAGCCTGAAATGCAAAAGTGCCCAAGATGCAAAAAATACTCCGTAGCATACGATGCGTATCGTAAAGTGAATAGGTGCATGATAGACGGGTGTACCTGCGTCGTTATAGACGACAACTCCTACTCATATCTCAAGGCCGATACAACGGATAACACTGTTAACAGTGTAAAGGTGGAGAAGGGAAAAGAGACTGGTATACTTAAAAAATACAGTTTGGCTTAGTCCGCTCTGCATATCAAATCCCGCCTACATGCCATAACAGCCCTGCGCTCAAGCGACGCCCCCCGGCATTGCCGATGCCGGGGGGTTGTTTTTTCAGAGATATCTCTCCATCAGGCCGTGGACGTTGGCCGCGGTGACGAGCATGGAGAGCGGCAGGACGTGGAGCAGGAGCCTGTCCATGGACGTCCTTACGTGCCAGTCAAGGCCGGAGGGCGTGATGACGTAGATAAGGACGTAGACGAGAAGCTGCGCGGCGATGAGGAGGCAGAGGAGGCCGGTCTTTTTATTCAAGAGGCCCCGGACGTTTGCGGCCGTCGAGATGAAAAACGCCCACCACGCGAAGCTGTAAAGTCCGTTATAGCCGAACATATATGAGCCGAGGTATTTGACTATCGGCCCGATGCGATAGAGGTTCTCCCCGGCGGTGTTGATGTTGAGGCGCGCGCCGTATTCGCTCCCAATGCCGAGGTAAGTCTTGTATAGCAGCCACGGCAGGGAGAACGCGAGAACGCCGGCGGCGCCGAGCGCGAGCGTATTTGCCCGGACGCGCCTCAGGGCCGCGAGCGTCAGGAGCGCAAGGCCGCCGGTCAACTCGAACGGCGCGCCCTCGTTCTTTGTCCATGCGCCCATGCCGAGCATGAGCGCGCATAGCACGAACCACCCTTCCTTGCCCTCCGACGCATAAAGAGACAGGAAGACCCCGGCGGAGAGGAAATAGAGCGCGAGGGCAAGGTCGGCGTATCCGGCGAAGTCGCCGGAATAGAGTATGCCCACCTTCACCGGAAGGCCCGCCGCGTGCGTCATCACTAACGGGGTCATGGAGAGGAGCGCGGTAAAGACGAGCGCGACCCTCCTCCCGGCGAGCCTCCCGGCCCCGTAATTGAAGATGACGAGCAAAGAGACGAACTGGAGTGGATAGATTATCTTCGCCGCGGTCTCGAACGCCCCACCCATCGCGGTGTATATCCACGAGACGCTCAGAGGCACGAGGAGCGGGTAGTCGAGGTGCGTCCTCGCGTATGTCCCGCCGGTCAGGAACGCCCGCGAGACCGTCCCGTCCACGTAGAAGACCTTTCCCTTGAAAAACCATATCGCCCATCTCTACTGTCCGGTTAAATTCCAAGGCTCGCAGATAATACCTTGCCGAGAAAAAAAAATCCTTTATTTTTCAAGAAATTAGCTTTCGGCGATATATGCTGTCCGGAGAAACCCGAATCTTGATCGCACAAAGGCTTTTAGCTATTGTAAGAGCTCCCATTTTACATGTGCAAATATGCTATTATAGCCATTTTGA
>JACRCM010000136.1 GCA_016219025.1 Deltaproteobacteria bacterium
CACACCCCTGTTCAGGTGAGCGGCCTCACGGGCGTTGTAAGCGTTGCGGCAGGCGGTTATCACTCCCTTGCCGTCAGGTCCGACGGCGCGGTCCGGGCGTGGGGGTCTAACGGCTATGGCCAGCTCGGGGACGGGACCTATACGGATAGATACACCCCGGTTCAGGTGAGCGGCCTCACGGGCGTTGTAAGCGTTGCGGCGGGCTATTATCACTCCCTTGCCGTCAATGCCGACGGCACGGTCTGGGCGTGGGGATGGAATGGCATTGGCCAGCTCGGGGACGGGACCACGACGGACAGAACCACCCCGGTGCAGATAATGGACGTTGCGCCGCCGACCGTCACGGCCTCTCCGGTAGGCGGCCTCTACAACGCAGCCCAGAACGTGACCCTTTCCGCCAACGAGCCTGCGACGATCTACTACACGACCGACGGGACGACGCCGACCACGGCGTCGACGGTCTACTCGGCTCCGGTTGCGATAGGCGCAACCACGACGCTCAAGTACTTTGCCAGGGACGCGGCCGGCAACGAGAGCGCGGTCTTGATACAGGACTACGTCTTCGACGTCACCCCGCCCGTCGTCTCCGCCTCTCCGGCGGGCGGGCTCTACAATGCCGCCCAATCCGTGACCCTTTCGGCCAACGAGACCGCGACGATATACTACACGCTCGACGGAACGACCCCGACCACGGCGTCAACGGTCTACTCGGCTCCGGTTGTGATAGGCGCGACCACGACGTTGAAATACTTAGGCGTTGACACCGCGGGCAACTCAAGCGTGGTAGATACGCAGGTCTATACGATAAATACCGACACGACGCCTCCGTCGGGCACGGTCGTTATCAACTCCGGCGCGGCCTCTACCGCCTCCGCCTCCGTCACGCTGACCATCGCGGCGACGGATAACGTGGGCGTGGCGCAGATGAGGTTCAGCAACGACAACGCGGCGTGGTCCGCGTGGCAGGCTTACTCGACGACGAAGGCGTGGACGCTCGCCTCAGGCTTCGGCGCGAAGACCGTCTACGGCCAGTTCAGGGACGCGGCGCTCAACGCGTCGGCAACGGCCTCGGATGTGATAACTTACTACAACGACGCGCCGTCGGGCACGGTCGTGATAAACTCCGGCGCGGCCTCTACGACGTCGTCGGGCGTGGCCCTGGCCCTCTCGGCCACTGACGACACCGGCTGGGTCGCATCCATGCGTTTCAGCAACGACAACGCCACATGGTCGGCGTGGCAGACTTACTCAATGGGCAAGTCGTGGACCCTCGCATCGGGCATCGGCGCGCGGACGGTCTACGCGCAGTTCAGGGACGGGGCCGGGAACGAATCGGCCGTCGTGAGCGACTCCATCGAGGTGATAATGCCCGACCTCGCGGTCTCGTCCGTATCCGGCCCGGCAAGCGCGGTCACGGGCGTGTCCATCACGGCATCGAACACGGTCGTGAATGCCACGTCAGCCTCATCGCCGACCTCGTCCGTCTATTTTTACCTGTCCTCCGACACGGCGATATCGTCGGATGATCTTTACATAGGCAGGCGGGACGTGCCGTGGCTTGCCGTCGGCGCATCGAGCGCGGCGTCTACCGCGCTCAGCGTGCCCGTGGTGGCCGCCTCCGGCGTATACTACGTCTGCGCGTTCTTGGACCCGAATGGATATATAGACGAGTCTAACGAGGCGAACAACAAGCTCTGCACCGGGGCTATTACGGTGACGAGCGGGGTCGACCTGACCGTATCGGTCCTTAGCGTCCCGGCGTCCGCGCAAAGGGGCGCTACGATAAACATCTCCGATACGGCCGCCAACAGCGGCGTAGGCTCCTCCGGCGTCTCGCACACGAAGTACTATCTCTCGACCGACGCGGTCTGGGACGCTGGAGACATCTACCTCGGAGAGAGGCTTGCAGGCGTAATAGCCGCGCTCGGCGCGTCGAGCGCGACGACGAGCGTTAAGGTGCCGTCCTACGTCGCCCCCGGGCCGTATTACATCATCGCGGTCGCCGACGCGACGGACATCAACAAGGAGACGAACGAAGGGAACAACAGGAGGACCACGGCGGTGACGGTGACGCCGTAGGGGGGGGAACTCCCCCCGGCCCCCTCTTATCCCGCATGAGGCCGCGGGCAAGAGGGGGTATTTTTTTTACCTCTGTCCGTCCCGCAAGGTTGACAGCCGCGAAAACGCGGGTATCATTGTTTTAAGCAACGCACCTCATCGAGACGACGCATCCTGACATCATCCGCTACGGCAGCCGGTAAGGACGGCCCGTAGGCCGGAGACATGCGAATGATCAAGGCGGCTCTTCTCGGATTCTTCTGTTTCATACTCTTCCTGACCCTGCACGTCGTAGTCTTCAGAACCATCGAACTCAAAGAGCGCTTCCGCGCCATGACCGTCATATTCTTCTCCATCATCCCGGTCTACGTAGCCGTGTATTTCCTCGTGCCCGCCTCATATCTTCTGGTAGTCCCGATGGAGCCGCTGCCGCAGATTATCTCAGCCGAGACCGTCCGCCTCTTGAACGCCGCGCTTAATTTTTTAAGCGGCCTCATGCTCTACGTCTTCCTTTTTCTCGGATATTGCCAGTTCTACTTCATAGTGGACAGGTCGATTTCCGTCCGGGTGATGATAGAGATGGAGCGGGCCGCGGACAAGAGGCTCTCCTTCGATGAGATTATGCGGGTCTACAGCTTCCACGGCATTCTTCAAAGAAGGCTTGAGCACATGGTGGAAGGGGAGTATCTCGTTCAGGACGGCGAATATTACGTCAACACGGCCAAGGGGCGCTGGGAGGCGCGGCTCTTCCGCTTCCTAAAAGAGTTCCTCAAACTCGGGCCGGGAGGCTAACGACCGATGTCCGTTCAACCCGTGGTATCCATCGTAAAATGTAAAGATTATGACGAAGGGCGCGTCTACGGCGCGGTGGTCGAGGCGCTTGAGCCGCTCGGCGGCATGAATGGGTTCGTAAGCCCCGAAGACAGGGTGCTCATCAAACCGAATCTCCTGTGCGATTCGCCACCTGAGAGGCACGTGACCACGCATCCGAGCGTCGTTACGGCGGTGGCGCGGCTCGTGAAAGAGGCGGGAGGACGCCCCGTCATAGGCGACAGCCCAGGGCTCGCGCCCTTTCACAAGGCCGCGAAGACCGCGGGGTTCGAGGAGGCGGCGGCCAGGGCCGGGGCGGAACTCGCGCCCTTCAAGAACTCCGTATCCGTAACGCTTCCTCCCGGCGCGACCTTCAAGGAGATAGAGGTCGCGTCCGAGGTCGTCGAGGCCGACAAGGTCATAAACCTGCCCAAGCTCAAGACCCACGTGCAGATGTCGCTTACGCTCGGCATAAAGAACATGTTCGGCTGCGTCATCGGCAAGAGAAAGTCCCAGTGGCACCTGATGGCCGGCAAGGACAGGGTCTACTTCGCAAGGATGATAGTCGACATATTCTCCGCCGTGACCCCGGCGCTCACCATCATGGACGGCGTGACCGCCATGCACAGGGACGGCCCGCAAAACGGCGAGCCATACCCGATGGGGCTGGTATTCGCGGCCAACGACGCGGTCGCGCTCGACGCCGCGATAACGTGGATGGTCGGGCTTACCCCTGATAAGAACCCGGTGCTTGCCGCCGCTATTGACAGGGGACTCGGATGCGGAGACATGACCGACATCTGGTTTCCGGGGATTCACCCCAAGGACGCGCAACAGAAGGGGTTCGTCATACCGGGGCAGACCGAACTGGAGATAGGCCCCGGGTTTTTAAGGCCGTATCTCAGGCGCCACCTCGTGCCAAAACCGGTCACCGACCATAACAGGTGCACGCTGTGCAACAAGTGCAAGGCCGTATGCCCGCCGGGCGTCATAACAACGGCGAACGAACGGATTGCCATAAACTACGACAACTGCATACACTGCTTCTGCTGCGTCGAGATATGCCCTGAGGGGGCGATGGAGCTGCACAGGAGTTTTCTGAGCAAGGTCGTATCGAAGATGCAGTAGGGCGTTCAATTGGAGGGGGGAGGGGACATGACCGTAAAAAGGAATCTCGCAAGGAAATACGCCCCGGCCATGAGGGTCGCGGGCGCTCTCCTGGGGGCCGCGATATCGAGGAAGAGGAGGCCGCTCTACGTCGGACTCTTCATCACGGAGCGGTGCAACCTCAAGTGCATCTACTGCTTTCCCGACTCGCCGAACAGGGTCGTGAAAGACCTCACGAAGGAGCAGATATTCAAGATAGTAGACGAACTCCACGCGATGGGCACGCGCTACATCACGCTCCTCGGCGGAGAGCCGATGATAAGGAAGGACTTCGGCGAGATAGTCGACTACATCACCGGCAAGGGCATTATGACCGAGACCGGCACGAACGGCTACTTCACGCGGAACTGGATACCCACGCTCAAGAAACTCTATCTCGTGTGCCACTCCATCGACGGAGACGAGGTCTCGCACGACTTAAACCGCGGGCGCGGCTCGTATCAGAAGATAGTCGAGAGCCTGCGCCTGTGCAGGGAGAACGGCATCCCCGTGCAGATGAGGGCGGTATTCAACAGGAACAACGTCGGTGCCCTCCCGTATCTCCTCAACCTCTCCCGCGAGTTCGGCACGTCTTTGGCGCTCGCGGAACAGGCCGTGGTGAAGACCAAGGACGCGGAATATGCGATGACGAACGACGAGATACGCCAGTTCTGGATAAAGGTGAGGGAGTACAAAAGGCAGGGGTACCAGATAGACAAGTCCTACACCCTCCTTGATAAGATAATCAACTACCCTACCGAGATACCTTACGACAGGATATTCATGAAGGGCGAGGTGCCGCCTTGCAAAGGGGATTTTCCCAAGTGCAACCTCTCAAGGGGCTATTGCTTCGTGGACGCGGACGGCGGCATGTACCCGTGCGCCACGCTCTTCGGCAAGTTCGGCAGGAACATCTTCGAGGTGGGCGTGGCGAAGGCGTGGGACTATCTCGAAGAGCGGCAGTGCGCCTTTTGCAGGCAGTCGATCCAGGACCTGAAGAGCTATTTCTTCTCCGGCGACCTCCGGTCGAAGATGGTCGTGGCGAGGAATTTTCTGAGCAAGTGAACAAAACGTCCAGCTAGCCGGAGGCAGCCTTGAGGGACTATCTGCATGGATTCGAGGGACTGACGGTAGAGGTGGCGCGTCATGGCGCAGGCGCGGCGCGGCAGCTGCGGGCATCTGAGATTGCGCCGCCTGGTTTATGTCCGCTCTTTTATCACAACCTCATACCATACATGATGACCCTTGAGCACGGCGGGTGGTTCCGGTGGGTAAGAAGGGATAAAAATTCTTTTTTGCGCCGCCCTTTGCCTTCGCCATTGACTGACGCGCCGTTTAAAGACAGCCGCGTAAACAGCGCATTCCCCAATGAAGTGCTCGTGCAGTGTCCGAACCACCGCGTCTCGGTCGTGGCCGGGGTTGGGCTCGCGGTCTACGACGGCAGGAGGAATATAAGGCTGAGGATGCTGCGGACGCTCGGCGAGTGCCCTGCGGGGCACAGGGTTGGAGACGAGTTGAGCGTAAGGCCGGATGAGGCCCATCTTTGCGCCGCGTCCTTTAACGCGCTCTTCCCCGGCCTCCTGCACGCGGCAAGGGGAGGGGAAGACCGTTATGCCGCGCGTTCACCACGCGACGGCGCGACATGCACGGTGCAGGGCGTGAACGCCTCGGACAGGGTGGTGGAGGCATGTTCAGCGCCGGAGCAATATAGCGTTGACGCCGAGACCCTGCGCGGGCCTTGCAGATATCACAAGAGGCCGGTTGATAATCTCAAGACGGGGCCGGAGGGTCTGTGCAAGGACGCGCATCACGCCCTGTATCCTTACGCGCTGGAACTCCTATATGACGGGATTCCGCCTGACGCCGACCGCGGCGCGCTTACGGTGAATTGTCCGGGCGTAACGAATAAGGTCGTCTTCAGGATAGAGAAGCGCGGTGCGATGCCGCGATGGTTGAAGGCGGCGAGGGACGCCGCGGCCAAAATATTCGAGGTGGCCTTTTACCCTGTCGATCTCATGGACGGCAAGGTGACGTATGCAGTTGACAGGGTGGATGGGAGTTGTCCAGCCGGACACAGGGCCGGAGACGTCTACGGTTTCAACGCCGGCGATAAAAAAGAATTATGCCCGGCGTCGTTCCATGCCGTATATCCGTATATTTTTTTAAAAAAGAGGGGAGCGGCGTTCGACTGGTCAGCCGGGGATGACGCCGGCAAGGCAACGGACTCAGCCCCGTGCCCGGACTGCATGGGCGCGGTATACAGGTTTTAAACGGTTTAACATGGCCAACCCAGGCATCATCCCATATAACGGCGAGACGCACTATGATTTGAGTATCGGGACGATCGAGCGCAGGCTTCCGGTCATAAGGCTCAACCCGGTCACGTGGATAGCCTCGTTCGTCATGCTCGGGGACGTGGCGCTCATCGAGCATTGCGCCGAGCTGCTTTGCCGGAAGGTATCGCCTGACTATGATGTCATCGCCGTGCCGGAGGCCAAGGCCATACCGCTCGCGCACTCCATGGCGCGGCTCTGCGGCAGGGCGGATTATTGCGTGATGAGAAAATCCGTTAAGTCATACATGAGCGGAGAGTTGTCCGTGCCGGTCGATTCGATTACAACCGGACGCCGGCAACGGCTCTATCTCGACGGCGCGGACGCGGAACGGATAAAAGGCAGGCGGGTGCTTCTGGTGGACGACGTCATCTCCACCGGCGGCACGCTCGCCGCGTGCGCCGGACTCATAGAGGCCGCGGGCGGCAGGCTGCATCAGGCCGCCTCCGCGCTCATGGAAGGCGAGGCGTGGGCAGGCGCCGTCGGCTCTTACGGGACGCGCCCCGCGGTGCACCTCGCGGCCATACCGGTATTCGTAACCCCTGACGGCGCAGCGTGAGCATGAGAGAGTTTTATCTGCGCTCGGCCAATCTCGTGGACGTGGAGAACAGGGCCATAAGAAAGGCCGACATAAGGGTCGTGAACGGCAGGTTTGCGTCGATAACCGAGGCCGGAGGCCGGATGCCCGCCGGGGTGAATATCATCGATTGCAGGGGAAGGTTCGTTGCGCCCGGCCTTATCGACGGCCACACGCACACGGAACTCTCGCTCCTGAGCGCCGCGCCGTTCGCCGAGATGCTCATCCGTTCAGGCACGACCGCCGCGATAATCGACCCGCACGACTTCGTAAACGTAGTCGGCATGAGGGGGCTAGGGCTTTTGATAAGGGAGGCGAAGGGGGCGCCGTTGAGGGGTTTTTTCATGGCGCCGTGCTGCGTGCCGTCCACGAGCGGCTTTGAAGACGGCGGCATCAAAGTCAGCGTGGACGACGTTCTCGACGCGCTTGAGAGGCGCGAGGTCATAGGGCTCGCCGAGGTCATGGACACGGCGCGGCTTCTCCGCAAAGAAAAAGGGATCATGTCGATGATAGACGCGGCCAAAAAAAGAGGGTTGGTCATAGACGGGCATTGTCCGTCGTTGTCTCCAAGGGACGAGTCGCGCTACTTCGCCCTCTCAGGCGCGAAGACCGACCACGAATCCACGGACGCAACGGAGATAATGAGGAAGCACGGCAAAGGCAGATGGATACACCTGAGAAGGACGTCTCTCGGCAAGGAGTATCCGTATTCCGGGATATTCAGGGAGACCGGCGCGGAGCGGTTGATGCTCGCCACGGACGGCTGCGTCTCACCGGTGGACGTAATGGAGAACGGGCACATATCCGCCTTCGTGAGGGATATCATACGCGGCGGCGTGGCCCCGGCCGTTGCGCTCTCGGTGGCAACCATAAACCCGGCGCGCTGTTACGGACTCGACAAGGAGATCGGCTCGATCGCCCCGGGCAAGAGGGCGGACTTTGTAATCGCCCCGGCGATGCGCGGATTCCGGCCTGAGAAGACCTTTATCAACGGCAGGGACATGGATGGGGTCAGGTTCGAGCGTCTTGGATTCCCGGCCTACGCGCTTCGCACGATAAAGGCGCGGACGCCGCGGACAGACGGCCTCGCCGTCAGGGTGCCAAAAGGGCTGAAAGGCGCTAAGACCGTCCGGGTCAACGTCATAGGCATTAAAAAAAGAACGCTCCTGACGAAGAAACAAAAAACCGTTATGAAAAATTCAGACGGCGTAATCCATCCCGATCCATCGAGGGACGTGTTGAAGGCCGTCGTGCTTGAACGTCACAGCGGCATTGGCAGGCCGCAAGCGGCCTTTGTAACGGGCTTCGGGTTGAAGGCCGGGGCGTTCGGCGGCTCCATCGGGCAGGACTGTCAGCACATCTGCGTTATAGGGTGCACTGACGGAGACATCATCGGCGTAATAGACGCGGTGATAAAGGCGCAGGGCGGCATATTTTACGTTAAGTGTGGAGTGGTGAAGGCCGGGCTGCGCCTCCCCATAGGCGGGATTATGACGGATGCGCCGCCTGCTGAAGTAGCAGGGAAGCTCAAGGGCATTGAAAAGGCGTTAAGACGCAACGGCGTCAAGGACGCAGTGCCATACCTGACTCTTTCGCTGCGGATAACGCTTGCTGCTATACCGGAGTTGAAGCTGACCGATCGCGGGCTGCTTGACGTAAGGGCGGGCCGCTTCGTGAACGTGGCTGAGCGAGGCGCGGCATGAAGACGTTTGACGCCCAGTTCGGTCAGGCGGTGGATTATCTCCGGTCGTTCAGGTTTGGCGGAGACGGGGCCGAGCCAATGGGCTTGATGCTCGGCACCGGCATGTCATCCGTAATCGACATCATCGACATAGAGCGCAGGGTCGCGCTCGCCGAGATACCGGGGCTGCCTTCGTCGTCGGTGGCATTCCAGTCGCCGTCCTTCATAAGCGGGCGCATCGGGGACGCGCCGGTCGTCTGCGCGGACGGACGGTTTCATTTTTACGAGGGCCACAGCATGAGGGAGGTCGTATCCATCGTCTACGTCATGCGGGAGCTCGGGGTCAAGAGGCTCATCATAAACAGCGCGGTCGGCGGGATAAACAAGGATTATGAGCAGGGCGACCTGGTCATGGTCAACGACCATATAAACCTCTCGACCGCAAACCCGCTCATCGGGCTCAAGGGAGAGGACGGCAAGATGCTATTCCCGAACATGATAGACGCATATCATAAGGAGACCGGCGCAGCCCTGAAGACGGCCGCCGCAGCAAATGCTGTCATGCTCAAGGAAGGCGTGCTGGCATATCTTCCTGGTCCCGCGTTCGAGACGCGCGCGGAGTTGCGTCTTTTACGGGCGCTTGGCGCGGACCTTATCGGCTGGTCCATGGTGCCGGAGGTCTCTTTCGCCCGCGCGCTCGGCATGGAGGTGGCCGGGATCTGCTGCGTCTCGGACATATCCAACCCGGACACGGCGGCTCCTGCCAATCTTGACGACATAGTCGAAGCCTGCAGAAGCGCATCGGAGAGACTTTCGGCAATTCTGTTGCGCACGATGGATGGCGTGTCTAATAATATCGTAAAAACAAATGGTTCCGCGATAAACCTATGAAAATACTTTTTATAGTGAACACGAAGGACTTGGGTTTTGAGGAACCCCTCGGCGCGCTCTATCTATCGAGCGCGGCCAAGAGACGCGGACACGACGTCCGGGCGGTAGAGAACGAATTGACATCGGTCGAGGCCAAGATAGCCGGGTTCAGGCCAGACCTCCTTGCAATGAGCGTCCTTACGCCGAGCTTCCCGTATCTCTACAGACTGTTGCGGGACGTAAAGAGGCGGCATAAGATTCCATCCATTGTGGGCGGGCCTCACGCCACGCACTTCCCTGAGATACTCAAGGAAGAGGGCATTGACTACGTCTTCCGGGGGGAAGGCGAGATATCCTTCCTCAAGTTCCTCGACCGGTTCGAGAAAGGCGCGGCAATGGATGACTGCGAAAACCTCTCATACATGAAGGACGGCCAGATGCGCTCCAACCCGCTGGCGCCGTTCGTGGAGGACCTCGACTCCGTCGCGTTCCCAGACCGCGAGCTGCTCGGCGGCTACCGGCAGTTTACCGAGTCCGACGTCCGTTCGGTCATGGCAAGCAGGGGATGCCCGTATCAGTGCAGTTATTGCTTCAACAACCAGTATCAGGGGATGTATAAAGACCTCGGCAAGAGGCTGCGCCTGCGGAGCGTCGACAACGTAGTGGCCGAGTGCAAGGCGCTCAAAGGGCGGTATGGCGCCCGGATGATACACTTCTTCGACGACATCTTCCCGTTCAAACCCGCGTGGGTGGAGGAGTTCGCGGAAAAATACAAGGCGGAGGTGGGACTGCCGTTCCTTACGAATACCTCCTTCAACGTGTGCAGCGAGCAGTACGTGTCGGCCCTTGCGAGGGCCGGGTGCAAATGCCTCCTCATAGGCGTCGAGACCGGCAATGAGTACTTCCGCGAGAAGATACTCTTCAGGAAGATGAAGAACTCCATGATGGTCGAGTGCGCTAAACTCGTCCACTCCCACGGGATAAGGATATACACGCAAAATCTCATCGGTCTGCCGCACGGCAGCCTCGAGCTCGACATAGAGACGCTCCGCGTGAACATCGCGCTCAAGGCCGACTACGCTGGCGCGTACCTGTGTCAGCCATACCCCGGCACGCCCATAGAGGCGATAGCCAAGGAGGCGGGGCTGTTCGACGCGGATAAGGAGTTCAACAGGTCTTTCTATTATTCCAGCAAGATTAAGATAGCTGACAGGGAGAAGGTCGAGCGGTTGAGGATCCTATTCCCCATCGTGGTCAACTTTCCGGCCCTTCATAACTTCATCTATCTATTCCTCCGGTTTCCGTCCGGGCCGTGGGGCGTCATAGGAAAACTCCTCCACGGGTACAAGATAAAGAGCGCGATACTCCGCTACAACATGTCCGCGCGGTCGTTCATCAACCATACGAAGCTGTTCTTCAGGCGGCCTATAAACCGCATGGTGCTTGAGGAGAAGGCAGGGGAACCATGACGTGGAGGACGCACGCGGCGCAGGGCGCGATATGCGCTGCGATTGCGTCTCCGTATCTAACGGTGCGCGAGACGGCGGCGTTGTTCCTATCCATCGTCTTTATCGACGTCGACCACTACTTCGACTTCGTGGCGGTATGCAAGAGGTATTCGATACGCGACATGTTCAGGTTTCACCAATACGTCTGGGATCATAAATACGGGGTCTACGGGATAAACGTCTTCCATACGTTTGAGGTCTTCGGCGCGCTCTTTCTGCTCGGATGGGCGGACCGCATATTCTGGGTGGCGCTCGCCGGGTTCCTCGCGCACATGGCGCTCGACCTGATATCCCTGTGGCGCAACGGCATCCTCTTCAACCGGGCGTTCTCGATAATCGAATACGTCATAAGAAAGAGGAACCCGGCCACTAAGGGATACCCGGTGCCGGAAGAAGGTTTCTGGGAGTAGACGTTAATAAGAGGGCGCGTTGTCTTGACAACGCCCAAAACCGTGTCAGACTGGTCTGTTAAAGAAGACAAAGCGGAGACGATATGAAACTGGCGGAACACGCGGGCTACGTCACAAAGCTGGTGAAGGGCAGGGCGCTCGGCAGGAACATACCGCTGACCGTGAGCCTCACCATAACCAACAGGTGCAATTACAAGTGCATCTATTGCTACGGCGCGTATTACGATCGCACGGACAAGGACGTGCCCACCGAGACGTGGCTCAAGCTCATCGACGAACTCGCCGGGATGGGCACGAAGATGATACACCTCGGCGGCGGCGAGCCGCTCCTCAGGAACGACATAGACGTCATTATCGCGCGCGTCAAGGACAACGGCATGATATGCCGGATAAACACGAACGGCGCGCTCATCCCGCAAAGGATCGACAAGCTCCGCAGGGTGGACTCCATCTGCGTGAGCCTCGACGGAAAAGAGGCGGCCAACGACAGGAACCGTGGCGAGGGGACGTTCAAGCAGATAATCGCCGGGATAAAATGCTCCAAGGTCAACGGCATCCCCACGCACGTGAGCGCGACCGTCACCACGAACTCCATCGAGGCCGCGGACGAGGTGCTTTCACTTGCCAAGGAGATAGGCTTCATGGTCGAGTTTGGTCTGCCTTACGAACAGACGACCTCGAACAAGGACATCGACGCGGTCAAGCTCCGCGACGAGCAATTGAAAAAGTTTCTGAGAAAGATACTCAAATACAAATCCGGCGGACATCCGATATTCTATTCGGACTCCACCTACGAATACGCCCTCAACTGGCCCGTGCCGTACAGCGTAAAACTGATGTATGACGAGCCGCCAAAGGGGTTCAAGAAGATCGACTGCTACATGGGCAAGTACATGTGCTTCGTCGACGGCGACGGGATGGTCTATCCGTGCGGACAGCTCATCGGGTCGTTCCCGGCCATGAACTTCATGGAGGCGGGTTTCAAGAGGGCATGGGAGAACCTTGAGCCGAACAAGAAGTGCAAGACCTGCTACTGCCCGTGCTTTACCGAATTCAATCAATTATACGGACTCAAGCTCAACGTCATGGCGAACAACGCCATGCGCGAGATGAAGAACATCCTCAAGCGCAACGGCAAGACGCACTGATCTTCGCACACAGGACGCATCATCACGATTGTCCCCACCACGAGCCCAACGCGGCGCGGTAAAAGGAGACACGGTTGACCTGTATACGGAAAGCCGTTTGCCATGGCCGGCACGGTGCACGGGAATAAGAACATCCTCAAGCGCAACGGCAAGACGCACTGATCTTCGCACACAGGACGCATCATCACGATTGTCCCCACCACGAGCCCAACGCGGCGCGGTAAAAGATGACACGGTTGA
>JACRCM010000139.1 GCA_016219025.1 Deltaproteobacteria bacterium
GCGCTCTTTATGTCCTTGTTGGGCGTGAAGTGGTCGGGCACCAGGACGACCTTGTTCCTGTTGAAGACCTTCTTCGCGCCTGAGGCCCTGAACTCGTTGATGGCGATGGGCGCGGTGATGTCGTTGCCGAGCGCGATGTCAACCTTCGCGTTTATCAGATCGCCCGGCGCGACTTCCTTTACGCCCGCGTGCCTTGCAAGTATCTTCTCCGTGATGGTATGCGGCCTCATTAACCCCTCCTGCTAAACAGTTCTGTTATCGGAAAGATGCCGTATCCCGTGACCGTGTTCGTGAAAAAAACCGGCCTGCTACGGCCGCGCATCACGATCCACGGCCACGATCACGGCCCCTCTCATATCACGCTCTCCCTCTTTTCCTTCCGCTTATACTCAAGCCTGTTGAGGGCGTTCACGTATGCCCTGGCGCTGGCCACGATGATGTCGGTGTGCGCGCCCTGTCCGAGGACTATGTGGTCATCCTCCCTGAGCCTCACCGATACCTCGCCCTGCGCGTCGGTCCCGCCGGTTATGGCGTTCACCGAATATTTTAGGAGCGTCGACCTGGTGCATGTTATCCGGGCTATCGTCCTGTAGACCGCGTCGACAGGGCCGTCGCCCGTTCCGGTCTCCTTAACTATCGCGCCGTCCACCTCCAACTCCACCTCGGCGCAGGGTTGCGCCCCGGTGCCTCCGCTGAAGCTCAAGGACACCAGGCGGAACCTCTCAGGCATCTCGTCTCTTAATACCTCGTCCTGTACGAGCGCCTCGATGTCCTCGTCAAAGACCTCTTTCTTCTTGTCGGCAAGCGCCTTGAACCGCTCGAAGGCGCGGTCGAGCCGTTCGCCGCCGATGTCATAGCCGAGTTCCCCAAGCCGCGTCTTGAAGGCGTGCCTGCCGGAGTGCTTGCCGAGCACGAGCTTCGAGCGCTGGATGCCGACCGACTCGGGCGTCATTATCTCGTACGTGGACTTGTCCTTGAGAAGGCCGTCCTGATGGATGCCGGATTCGTGCGCAAAGGCGTTGTCGCCGACTATCGCCTTGTTGGCCTGAACCGAGAGGCCGGTTATGCCGGAGACCAGGCGTGAGGCCGGATAAATCTCCCTCGTGTTTATGCCGGTCTCCAGGCCGAGGACGTCCTTTCTCGTCTTGAGGATCATCACTATCTCCTCAAGCGACGTATTGCCCGCCCTCTCGCCTATGCCGTTCACCGTGCACTCCACCTGACGCGCGCCGTTCATTACGGCGGCGAGCGAATTCGCCACGGCGAGTCCCAGGTCGTTGTGGCAATGCACCGAAATGACCGCCCTGTCTATACCCCTGACGTTCTTCCTTATGCCCGCGATGAGTTGTCCGAAGGTCTCCGGCAGGGCGTAGCCTACGGTATCCGGTATGTTCACGGTCGCAGCCCCGGCCTCTATCACCGCCTCGACGACCTCGTAGAGATACTCAGGCTCGGAACGGGAGGCGTCCATCGGTGAAAATTCAACGTCCTCGACGTAACCCCTCGCGCGCGCCACCATCTCCACGGCCCGCTTCCTGGCCTCCTGGCGCGTGAGCTTGAACTGGTGCCGGAGGTGTATGTCGGACGTGGATATGAAAGTATGTATGCGCGGCCTCGAGGCGCCTTTCAACGCCTCCCACGCCGCGTCTATGTCATCGGCCTTGGCGCGGGCGAGGCTGCACACTACCGGGCCTTCAACTTCGTGGGCTATGCGCTTTACCGCCTCAAAGTCCCCGGGCGAGGAAAAGGCGAACCCCGCCTCTATCACGTCAACGCCGAGCTTGGCGAGCTGCCTTGCGACTATTATCTTCTCCTCGACGTTCATCGAGGCCCCGGGAGACTGCTCTCCGTCCCGGAGAGTCGTGTCGAATATCCTGACCCTTGTATCCATAAATATGCCTTCTCCCGTTACAGGTTTAGAGGACGTGACAATAGGCTCCGATCCTTATTAACGAGGGGGGCGGGAGGAGTGAGAAGGGCGGGAGGCTTCGCGTTACCTGCGCTGCGCCTCCTTCTCGTCTTCTTTACCCACCACCCTCATCATAAGTCGTCTCTTCCGCCTGTCGAGGAGCGTGGTTACCGGCCCTGAAGCGACGTACCCGAAGGTCAGGGCGAATAGCATTATCGTCGGCAGCGCGGCCACGACGATAAGGAGGAGTATCAACCCCACGAGGAGCCGGAACGGCGCCCGATGCGAGAGGTTCAACTCCTTGAAGCTGTAGAACTTCACGTTGCTTATCATAAAAAACGCCAATACGTAGACGAGGACGAGCACGGTCACGTGCTTGGCCATCTCCTGGCCGTGTCCTATATAAAAGAAGAGGAGGACGGTGGTGGAGACGAGCGCGGCGGCCGCGGGTATCGGAAGCCCGTTGAACCTCTTGCTCTCTATGGTGCCTATCTGCACGTTGAACCGCGCGAGACGCAATGCCCCGCACACCACGTAGAGGAACGCAGCCAGCCACCCGTACCTGCCGAAGGGACGCAAGGCCCACGTGAATATCAGGATGCCGGGCGCAAGACCGAACGCCACGAGGTCGGCGAGAGAATCATACTCCACGCCGAACTTGCTCGTCGAGCCGGTAAGCCTCGCCACCCTGCCGTCGAGCCCGTCGAGCACGGCGGAGACGAGTATCGCTATGGCAGCGTTCTCGAACTGGCCGTCAAGCGAGGCCACGATGGAATAGAACCCGCCGAAGAGGCTCGCCGAAGTGATCAGGTTGGGCAGTATGTATACGCCCTTCCTGATGCTCTTTCTCCTGTTGTCGTGGTTCTCCTGCTCCAACTCGTCGTCCAGCATCGCGTCCATCCTTTTAAGGTTATCCGTTATCGGTTATCAGTTATCGGCGAGGATAAAGACATGTCTTTTTACCATTCACCGATGACCACCCTGCCCCGCGCAACGGCGGGAAAAGGGGGGGCAATGTCCTCTTATTGGCGGCCCCGTCTTTTTCCCTTCCCTGCCCTGCCGCCGCCGGACGTCCAGCGCGCTATTATCGAAGACCCGGCCGACACCTTATCTCCCACCTTTACCGCAAGGACGCAGCCTACCGGCACAAATACGTCAACCCTCGAGCCGAACCTTATCATGCCGAAGCGCTCGCCCTTCTCAAGCGCGCCGCCCGGCTTGACGTAACAGACTATGCGCCTCGCTATGAGACCGGCTATCTGGTTGAAGGCGATCCGCCCGCCCCCGGCAACGTCCATGATAACGGCGTTCTGCTCGTTCTCCATCGACGCCTTGTCAAAGGACGCATTGAAGAACTTGCCGGGGTTGTACGCCACCTTCGAGACCATGCCCCTTGCCGGCGCGCGGTTGACGTGAACATTAAAGACGTTCATGAATATGCTTATCTTTATCGCGTCCGCATTGAGGAAGCGGTCGTCCCGCGTCCGCTCCGCCTTTATGACCCGGCCGTCGGCCGGACTTACTATAGCGTCTTCGTCCTCCGGTATCCGCCGCTCCGGGTCGCGGAAGAAGTTGATCACGAAGAGGAGGATGGGGACGAATATCAGCTCCAGCCACCAGAGCGCCGGGTCCTGGGCCGAGGCCGCCAAAAGCCCGGCGACCGGGCCTGCGGCGATTAATATGAACGGGATGCCCTCTTTTGCCAGCGGGACGCGGAATCGGGATGCCAATATGACGAACTCCTCCATGAAAGACCGTGATGCGTGCGCGTTATGCGTGATGCGTGAAATGAAAATCCTTTTACGTATAACGCATAGAGCTACGATTTACAATAGAGCTGCTTTGTAAATCGTAGCCCTATTGTAAATCCCACACACGCATCACGGCAGTTATTCAGTTCTTTTCCTTATCCACTATCTTGCCCTTCTTGAGCCACGGCATCATGTCCCTGAGCTTGCCGCCCACGGCCTCTATCTGATGCGCCTGCCCCTTTCTCGTGAGCGCGGTGAAGACCGGCTTGTTGGCCTTGTTCTCAAGCATCCAGTCACGCGCAAACTCTCCGGACTGTATCTCGCCGAGAATCTTTTTCATCTCGCGCTTGGTCTCGTCCGTCACTATGCGCGGGCCTCTCGTCAGGTCTCCGTACTGTGCGGTGTTGCTTATCGAATACCGCATGTTCGATATGCCGCCCTCGTATATCAAGTCGACTATCAGCTTCATCTCGTGGAGGCACTCGAAGTACGCCATCTCCGGCGGATATCCCGCCTCGACAAGGGTCTCGAACCCGGCCGTGATGAGGGCCGACACGCCGCCGCAAAGCACCGCCTGCTCGCCGAAGAGGTCGGTCTCGGTCTCGTCCTTGAAGGTCGTCTCGATGACCCCGGCGCGCGCGCCGCCGATGGCGCTCGCGTACGCGAGCGCGACCTGGAGCGTATCCCCGCTCGCGTCCTGATGCACGGCCACGAGCGCGGGCACGCCGCCGCCCTTGGTGAACTCGTGGCGGACGAGGTGGCCCGGCCCTTTGGGAGCGGCCATGAATACGTTCATGGACTTATCCGGCGTTATCTGCCCGAAGTGGATGTTGAAGCCGTGCGCGAAGGCGAGGTACGCGCCCTTTTTCAGGTTCGGCGCTATCTCGGCCCTGTATACGTCGCCCTGCGTCTCGTCGGGTATCAGTATCATCACCACGTCCGATTCGGCCACCGCCGCCGGGACCTCCTTCACGGGAAGACCTGCCGCAACCACCTTTTTCCATGATCCCCCGTCCTTTTTAAGACCGACGCGGACGTCGACCCCGCTCTCCTTGAGGTTGAGCGCGTGAGCGTGCCCCTGAGAGCCGAAGCCTATGACCGCGACCTTCTTCGACCTTATCTTTTCGAGATCCGCGTCCTTTTCGTAGTAGACCTTCATTATTAAACCTGCCTCCTTTAGGTTGTCGGTAAAGTCAGTGATGCGTTATTAACGCTGCTTCGGCGTCCGCGCCATTGCTATGCGTCCGGTCGAGACGTACTCCTTTATGCCGAATGGCCTGAGGAGCTCGGTTATGGCGCGGAGTTTCTCCTCGTCTCCGGTCACCTCGATGGTGTAGCTCCTCGGGCTTACGTCGACGACCTTTGCCCTGAAGATGTCGACGATGCTCAGTATCTCGGCGCGGTTCTCCTGATTGGAGGAGACCTTTATCATCGCAAGCTCGCGCTCGATGTGCTCCTCCCCGGTGAAGTCGTGCACCTTGATGACGCTTATGAGCTTGTTGAGCTGCTTGTTTATCTGCTCGATGACCTTGTCGTCCCCGCGCGTGACTATCGTCATGCGCGAGACCGCCGGGTCGAGCGTCTCGGCCACGGAGAGCGACTCGATATTGAACCCCCGGCCTGAGAATAGCCCGGATATCCGCGAGAGGACCCCGAACTCGTTGGTCACAAGGACTGAGATTGTATGGCGCATAATCGGTTATTGGTTGAGCGTGCGTGAAACGAATCAACCACTCCAGTTTTTATCTACACCAGAAGCATCTTATTCAACGGCTGTCCCGCCGGGACCATCGGGTAGACGTCCTCGAACGGGTCTACCTTAAAGTCCATTATCACGGGCCTGTCCTTTATCGCCATCGCCTCTTTTATCACGGGCACGACCTCGTCCGGCGTCTTTGCGCGAAGCCCGGCGGCGCCGTACGCCTCGGCGAGCTTGACGAAGTCCGGCGCGACCGATACGCACGTATGCGAATACCGCTTGTCATAGAAGAACTCCTGCCACTGCCGAACCATGCCGAGCACCATGTTATTCAGTATGGCGATCTTTATCGGCAGCTTGTACTGCACCGCCGTTGCAAGCTCCTGTATGTTCATCTGGAGCGAGCCGTCGCCGGCTATGCCTATGACCGTCGCGTCGGGCAGGGCCACCTGAGCGCCTATGGCCGCCGGGAAGCCGAAGCCCATGGTGCCGAGTCCGCCGGAGGTGATGAACGTCCTGGGCTTGTCGTATTTAAAAAACTGCGCGGCCCACATCTGGTTCTGGCCGACCTCGGTCGTTACCACGGCCCTGCCCTTCGTTGCCTCGTAGAGTTTCTCTATGACGAACTGGGGCTTTATCTTGCCCTTGGCCTCCTGCTTATAAGAGAGCCTGTGGGCGTTCGTCCACGCATCGACCTGCTTGTGCCACTCATCCAACCCCTTCTTGTGCTCGCGGAGCGAAGCGGCGGCGCCGAGGTGCTTGAGCATATCCTTCAATACGGCCTTCACGTCGCCGACTATCGGGATGTCGACCCTTATATTCTTGCTGATGGAGGTCGGGTCTATGTCGACGTGGACGACCCCGGCGTACGGCGCGAACTCGTCTATCTTGCCCGTGACCCTGTCGTCGAACCGCGCGCCTACGGCGATAAGACAATCCGTATTCATCACGGCCATGTTCGCGGTGAACGTCCCGTGCATCCCAAGCATGCCCATGAAGAGCGGGTGCGTGCCCGGAAACCCGCCAAGCCCCATGAGCGTGGTCGTCACCGGTATGTTCAACTTTACGGCAAGCGCGCACAACTCCTCCGCCGCGTTGGCGAGGACTATCCCTCCGCCCGCGTATATGACGGGCCGCTTGCAGGATAAGATGAAATCCATCGCCTTCTTTATCTGTCCTGGGTGTCCCTTATAAGTCGGATTATACCCCTCTATGTGCGCCTTTTCAGGATACTTATATTCCGCCGATGCCATGAGCACGTCCTTGGGCATGTCGACGAGCACCGGCCCGGGCCTGCCGGTCGTGGCTATATAGAACGCCTCCTTTATGATGCGCGGGAGGTCTTTTATGTCCTTTACGAGGTAGTTGTGCTTTGTGCACGGCCTCGTTATGCCGACGATGTCGGCCTCCTGAAAGGCGTCGTTGCCGATGAGCGCCGTCGGCACCTGTCCGGTGAAGACGACCATCGGTATGGAGTCCATGTACGCGGTGGCAATGCCCGTGACGGTATTGGTCGCGCCCGGCCCTGACGTCACTATCACCACGCCAGGCCTGCCCGTTGCGCGGGCGTACCCGTCGGCCATGTGCACGGCCCCCTGCTCGTGGCGCACGAGTATGTGACGGAGCGGCTCGTCATACAATACGTCGTAGATGGGCAGCACCGCGCCCCCGGGAAACCCGAAGACGGTATCGACCCCTTCCTTTATAAGACACTCAATGAATGTCTGCGCGCCGTTTTTTTTCATTGTCTTGGTCACCAAATGCAATTACGAATCAGCATGACGGTTTAATTATATTTTTTACCAGACACTACTGATCAAAACAGGCTTCATTTCGGTGGTGTCAGGAGTTTCCTCCTGACACCCAGCCGTGCCCCGTACCATCGGGGGTTTCATCCCGACGGCGCGATAATGCAATTCATGCGGAATTTACCTCGACAATCTCGCTCACGGAGGACGGCGGCGGCACGCGCTCGCCCGCCTCGCGAAGCCCCTCGATATGGAATTCAATGGCCTCTTTGATGAGCCTCAAGACCTCGGCCCTCGTCCCTGCAGCCGCGATGCAACCCGGCAGGTCAGGCACATGCGCGCCGTAGCCCGTATCGGATTTCTCAACAACCACCATGTATTTCATCGTTTGCATCTCCACGCCTGATTATTTCAACCCGGCCTGTTTAAGGACGCTCGCCATGGTGCCTATCGGGATATCGGCGTTATGCTTTCCGGCTATCGTGACCGTGCCGCGTTTAACGGGATGCCGGTACTGACGGTGGATCCCCTTCATTCTGACCTGACGCCAACCATCCGCTTCCAGCATTTTATTGATAGCTGTAAAAGTAATGCAATGGCGGCGCTTATGCTTAAACGAAAACGAGTATTCGTCATGCCCGAATGTTTCTGCCGGGCATCTAGCGTCCTTAGCGCGGGCGATAAGATAAATACACTGGATTCCTCCCC
>JACRCM010000140.1 GCA_016219025.1 Deltaproteobacteria bacterium
GTTGACACTCTTGCAACGAATACCCGTGGCAATATGCGCTCCCTCCAGAAAAAGCAGCCATTGCTTCGCTCATTCTTCAAAAAAAGCGGGCTTTCTTTACGCCTTAGCTAGGACATTAGTTATGCAGCTATCAATAATACGTTCGGGGACGAATCCAGCGTCCCGTGGCAATGAAGGGGGGGTCCTAACCACGCCATATCTCGCCTCCCACGTCCTGCCTCCATGCCCCGCGCCACCGCGTTACTTCCCCGCCTCCACGCTCACCGCCGCGCCGTCGTAGAGGTTTGCAAGATTAGTCGTGGCCACCGCGTCTCCGGGCTTTATATTGCCTGCTATCTCGGTCAAGCCGCCTGCCCTGGACGCCGCGTTCACCGCCCGTTCGCGGGCGACCCCGTTTTCAATGACGAAGACCTTCGTTACGCCTACGAAGGAGTATACCGCCGCCTCAGGCACGAACGGCACGTTATCCGCCTTCTTGGTCAATATCAGGCCCTTGGCGAAGAAGCCGGGCTTCAAGACGCCGTCCGGATTGGGGACGGACGCCTCGATCTCCAGCGTCCGCGTCTCCGCGTCCACGGCCGGGCTTATCCTCACGAGCGTGGCGCCGAACGGCCTCTCCTTGAACGCATCCACGCTTATCATCATCGTCTGGCCGGTCTTTATCTCCGGGGCCGCGGGTTCGGCGACCGTGCCGCGGTATTTGAGCGGCCCGGTCGAGACGACGGCGAACATCGCGGTCCTGTCCCTTACGGCCTCGCCGGTGGATACGAAACGCTTTTTTACTATCCCGTCTATCGGCGAGACGATGACCGTGTCCGAGAGACGTTTTTTTGCCAGCGCGAGCCGCGCGTCCGCGTCCTTGTCCTGCGCCGCGGCCACGTCGTATTGGGTCTTTACCCCGTCATACTGGCTCTGCGAGACCATACCCTGGCGCAGGAGTTCGCCGTATCCGTCAAAAGAGGTCTTCGCGTCAACGTAGCGCGCGCGGTTCGTGGCGACGGCGGCCTCGGCCTCGGAGAGGATGAGCCTCGCCTCTCTCTGGTCAAGTTGGGCCAGGACGCCGCCGACCGGGACTGCGTCGCCCAAGTCGGCGCTTATCTTCCCCACTATGCCAGGGGTCTCGTTGCTCACGATGACCTCGTCGCGGGCCACGAGCGTGCCAGTGGTCTCGACGCTCCTCTCGACCGAGCGCCCCTCGACCTTCGCCGTCACGATGCTTATCGTCTTCGCCCCCTGCGCCTTCGCGCCGGACGCCGGAGGGGCCCCGGCGTCCCTCGAACAACCGGCGCCGATGGATAAGACCAGAACCGCCGCCGCGAACGTCATGCCCTTTATGTAATTTACGCGCATAAATATCCCCTGTTTATATCCTCTCATGGTTGTCATCGGTCAGTTGCCCGCTCCCATGTCATTTATCTCATCGGAGAGGACGCCGGTCGAGAACTTCAACTCGAGCTTGGCGAATTCATAATCGTAATTGGCGTTCATAAGGGAGAGCGACGCGGACACGAGCGAGGCGTCCGCGTCTATAACGTCCACTATCGTCGCAAGGCCGTATTTGAACTGCTCCGAGACCATGCGGGCGTCCTCCTCCGCGAACGAAAGCTGCTTTTTGTAGGATTCGATGGCCGCGGCGATAGAGTTGAGCCTGTTGACGGCCTCCCTCACCTGCACCTCTATGTCTCTCTTGAGGGACAGCCTCCTCTGCTCCGACTCCCGGTATCTGCTCCTCGCCTCGGAGAGTTCGGCTGAACGGAGTCCGCCCTCGAATATCGGATAGGAGAGCACGACCGAGCCGGAGACGCTCTCTTTTTGAAAGAACGCCGTCTTGGGATTCTGCTCCTTCCACGAGTATGCGCCTTCGAGGCGGAGCGACGGCTCAAACCAGCTCTTTACGTAGGATATGCCCTCGTCCGCGGAGCGCTCGTCGATGACGCTCTGCCTGTAGTCGGCCCGCGCCCCGAGCGCGTCCGTCACGAGCGTGTCCACGTCCCTAAGGTTCATGAGTTTTAACGGAGGCTCGCTCACGTTGAAATCAACCGGGGCGCCGGTGGTCCTTCGGAAGAGATTCTTCGCGTCCAGCAGGTCTCCCTCGACCCGCGTAAGATCTGCGGCCGCCCCGGCGGCCAATGACTCGGCGCGCACAAGCACGGCCCGCGTCACGTCTCCAACCTTCAAGCGCGCCTCGGCGACCTTCCTCCTCTCCTCGGCCCTTTTGAGCGCCGCCTTCTTTATCTCTACGTCCCGCCCGGCCTTGAGCACGCCGAAGTACGCCATGGCCGTAGCGCGTATAACCCGGTCCCTGGCCTCGTCCCTGCCCGCGACGCTCCTCTTCGAGACGAGCTTCGCCTGGCGTCTCGCCGACCACTCCCTGCCCCCGCTGTAGACGGGCTGGACGAGCTTGACGTCGACCCTTGAGGCGTCATCCGGCTGCGTGACGAACGCCCCTGACCTCAACTGCTTGTTATAGGCCGTATACGCGCCCTCGACCGAGAGTTTTGGCAATAGCTGGGAGACGGCCTTGTCCACCGCGGCCTCGGACTGGATGACGCCTTCGTCCGCGATCCTCATGGACTCGTGCGTGGCGAGGGCCATGCGGTATGCCTCGGCGAGGGTAATGGTCTTTAAGACTTCATTGCCCGCTGCGGCGCCGACGTCCGGGAACGCATGGCTTGGCAACGGCTCATCCGCGGCGGATGGCGCGGCCAACGCCGCGGTCATGCAAGCGCACGCGGCTATGGCAAGCAGCGCCTTTTTAATGGACGGCCACGGATGGGACAGGACTCGGATTAGCCGCATACCACCTCCATGTAAGGTTGCGCCCGGCGCGGAAGGCCGCGAGCGCGGCAAAACGTGAACGCGCCTCAATTCTTATCCAACATGCCGTCAAAAAATATATCCACGAACGTATCGACGACCTCGGCGTCAGGTCTCGTAAAAAACTTCTTGAGGCCGAATATCTCCTGAGAGATGCTGTAGTAGATGACCATGCCCATGAACGCCCTCGCGGCTATCTCCGGGTCTGTCTTTCTGAATACGCCTTTCTCCATCAGAGCCTTTATGTGCCGCTTGAGGTACTCGAGGAACTCAAGCCCTCTCGTGTTGATGAACCTCTCCGAAAGTTCATGTCCCTCAAGGGCGCTGTAGATGAGGAGCCGCAGGAATGAGTCGTCCTGCCTGTGCTCGGCTATGAGAAAAGACGCGATGGCGCGGAATATCTCCCGTCCCTCCTTGCCCTTTATCCGCGCCAGAAGGCGCGGCTCGCCCTGCACGTCGGTGCAACGGGCGTTTATGATGGCGTCATAGAGCGCGTCCTTGTCGTTGAAGTGCCTGAAGATGACCGCCTCGCTGATCCCGGCGCGCTCCGCGATCTCCCGCGTGGTCGTGCCCTTGAAACCCTTCTGGGCAAAGAGGCTCATGGCCACGCCGACTATCTGGCCCTTCCTCTCGACGGCGCTAAGACGTTTTTTTATGGCTACGGTCTTTACCATATCATGTCACTACTGTCCGGTTAAATTCTAAGGCTCGCAGATAATACCTTGCCGAGAAAAATAAATCCTTTTTTTTCAAGAAATTAGCTTTCGGCGATATATGCTGCCCGGAGAAACCCGAATCTTGATCGCACAAAGGCTTTTAGCTATTGTAAGAGCTCCCATTTTCCATGTGCAAATATGCTATTATAGCCATTTTTAGGCCTATTGCAGGCTGTCCGGTTAAAAAGATGGGCGCAAATAAGACA
>JACRCM010000141.1 GCA_016219025.1 Deltaproteobacteria bacterium
AATCCCGCGCTCTTCATTCGATTCATGGGGCGTTTGGTCAAAGACGCCGGACGCAAGGTATTTCTGGTCGTGGACAACCTCAAGACACACCACGGCAAGATGGTGAGGCAGTGGGTCGCGGGGCACGCGGAAGAGATTGAAGTGTTTGCCTGCCGTCGTATTCGCCGGAGTTGCACCCCGATGAATACCTTAACTGCGGCGTGAAGCGTGGGATGCACAGCGGGGCGCTTGCGAGAAACGAGAAGGGACTGAAACGCAAGATGGTCTCGTACATGCGCATGTTGCAGAAACTGCCCGGCAGGGCCGCCAAATACCTCAAGCACCCGAAGATCAGCTATGCGGCATGATTAAACTGTTTGATTGCCGTGGTAATAATCAAGGGGTTGCACAGACTGCGACCCCTTTTTCATTCCCGCCGCCCGGTTTTAGCGCCCACGCCCGCCCAACCTGTGGAAGTCCCCTATGCCATCTTGATGAAAGACATCAGGGGCGAATGGATGCCTTACCCTCTCGCGGTCAAACGGCGGCTTGCGGGGTCTCTTTATAATATCTTCAGGAAGGCTTCTACTACGGCGGGGTCGAACTGCGTGCCTGAGCACCGCTTCAGTTCCTTGACTATTTCCTCCATCGGCCTCCCCTTTCTGTACGGTCTGTCCGCGCCCATCGCGTCCACGGAGACGGCCACGGTCAGTATCCTCGCCATGAACGGGATGGCCTCGCCCTTCAACCCCTCAGGGTAGCCTGTTCCGTCATAAAACTCGTGATGATATTTTATGGCCGGAATCACGCCCTTCAACTGTTTTATGGGCGCGAGTATATCGGCCCCCCTTAGCGGGGTGTTGCTGCATGAGCCTGAGTTCCTCGCCGGTAAGCTTGCCGGGTTTCTCAAGTATGTTCTCGCAGGTGCCGAGTTTTCCGATGTCGTGCAAGAGCCCGGCTGCCTCAAGCGTCCTGATCCCCTTCTCGTCCATGTCCATCTTCCTGGCAATCTGTTTAGCGAACATCGTAACCCTCTCTGAGTGCCCCCTTGTCCACGGGCCCTTGGCGTCTATGGCCTCGGAGAGCGACTTGACTATGCCGATAAAAAGATCGTTCAAGTCGGTAAGGAGTCTTGAGTTCTCAAGCGCCACGCATATCTGCGAGGCGAGTTTTTCGATCATGGAGAGGTCTTCCGGCGTGAAGACGGCCTTCCGGTTGCTGCCTATGAAAAGGACTGCCGAGACCTCCCCCTTGACCGTCAACGGGACCCTTATGGAAGAGCGGCAGCCCTTGTCCATGAGCCGCGCCTCAAACGGGAGCGTCTTTTTTATCTTCGCCAAATCCGGGATTATCTGCGGCCTTCCCGTCTCTATAATCTCCGAGGCAAGCGTGTCGGCGAACGGGATGAGGCTCCCCTTGGGGATATCCGCGACGTTCCCGGCCACGGCGGCGAGGACGCCTCTTCCCCTGTCCACGATAAATGCGCTGACGTAGCCGCATGGGACTACCCTGTCGACAAGCCCCACGGCCGTGTCGAGCATCTCGTCCCGGTCGAGCGTGGAGAGTATACTCCTGTCGAGCTCGTGCATTACCTGTATGGCCTCGATGTTGCGGGAGAGCTCCAGCGTCTTGTTCACCGAGTCCGCGTAGAGCCTCGCCTCTTCGAGGGCCGTCGAGACCTGATGCGATATCCCATCCATGCCCCTGTAGTCCCTTTCCGTAAACCCCATGTCGTGCCTGTATGCCGGCATAAGAAGGCCCGCGCGGTCCGTCCTGCCTATCAGCGGAACGACGTGCATCTGCTTTATGCCCTCGAGCCATTTCAGTGGCTTAGGGGCGGCTTACGTTTCAATGCCAGCGCCTCCTTAACGAACCCGGCGTTTTCGCCGAGCGGCTCGCCCCGGAAAAGAGACGCAAGCCCGGGCGTAAGCCCCTCGGCATGGGACGGGATGAACTCCATCGCTTCGCCGTCCCATAAATAAGAGAGGCTCGCGTCGCAGCCGAATATCCTGTGGATGCACCCTACGACGGACTCCATGAGCCTATCTATGTCGGTGGTCGTGGAGGCGGCGCGGGCTATCATAAGGAGGTGGCTCGTGGTCTCCATCTCCTCCTTCACCTTTATTTCCGCCTCTACCTTTTCAGTTATGTCGACTACGGTGCCGACAAGGCCGCCGACCGAGCCGTCGGCCCTGCTGAAGGTGGCCCTGTTGGCGATTACGCTGCGCCTCCTGCCGCTCGCGTCGGCGACCTCATATTCGTAGACCTGCACCCCGGGTTTATCGAAGAGCGCCCCGTCCCATTCGGGATATTTATCCGCCAAATCTTTTTGCATGATATCATGCGCGGTCTTCCCGGCTATCTCCGCCTTGGGACGGCCTGAGAACGCCTCGAACGCCTTGTTGCAGCCGAGGAAGACGCCCTTGGTGTCCTTATAGAAGACGGGGCCGGGCATGGTGTCGATAAGCAGTTGAAGAAATTGGCACTGATTGTTCAAGCTCTCCTCCGCCCTGATCCGCTCTATTTCCGCGGCGGCCTTGGCCGCCATGATTTCCATTATCTGCTTGATGTCGGACTGCGCCTTGAACTTATGGCGCGTCAGCGCGCAAAGCACGCCAAGCGTCACGCCGCTGGAACTTCTTAGCGGGGCTCCGGCGTAGCCCGCGAAGTTCATTTCTGCAAGCGCCTTGTCTTCCGGGAAAAGCCTGCTGACGCCTTCGGGATAGATGCAAAAACCCTTTTGGAAAACCTCTCCGCACGGCGCGCCCTTCAATTCATATATGTAATCGTTTATCCTCTTGCCGTCGAGCGTCATGGAGATCGACCTGGCGCTCTTTCCATCGTCAATGATTTCTCCTATTATCACGCAGTCCGCGGCAAGCCAGCCCCGAAGACCATCCGCCATCCGGTCGAGGCTCTCCCTTCCGGTTGTGCCTACCATGCTCTCCACCATCGCGCGCAGGGTCTCCTCCGCCTGCCTGCGCCCGGTGATGTCCCTTATTATCCCGACTGAATTCCACGCCTCTAATTCCTGCACCTTGCCGACCGTCGCGCCCCGGCCTGTCTTTTTAAATTCTTCATAGCCTTTCCTGTAGTCCTCACGGCAGCGTTCCGGCATTTTGAGGGCGTGCAGGTCCTTGCCTTCGGCCTCCTCCCGCGCATAGCCGAACATGGCCTCGGCCTTATCGTTCCAGAAGATGACGCGGCCCTCGTGGTCGATAAGAACGATCGCGTCCATGGCCGCGGACGTTATGGAGCGGAACCTCTCCACGCTGTCCTTGAGCGCCTCCTCATACTTTTTGCGCTCGGTGAGGTCTTCAAAGGTAACGATATTTCTGTTCCCCAGGGAAGCCAAGCCGGCTCTGACATACCGGGTTGTCCCGTCTTTGCATGCGACGGCCGCCTCCATGGGCTCGATTTCGCTGCGGGTTTGTATGGCCTCCTCAACCCTCCTTATCCACTCCGCCTTCACCTCTTCCCTATATTCCGCATCCGGATAAGCTAAAGGCCGCCAGTGCCTTACGTCCGGGACGTCTTCCATCGTGTAGCCGAAGAGCTCCGTGAACCTCCTGTTCATTATGATTATTTTTTCATCGGCGTTCACTCCCACGTCGACGAGCAGCGCTATCGGAGAACGTTCTATCGATTGCCCAGCATACGCCTCGCTCTCCTTGAGCGCCTCCTCGGCCTTCTTGCGCTCGGTGATGCCGCGGAAGTACCAGACCCTCCCATAGTATATTCCGCCCGTCGACATCGGGGCCGAGTATCCGTCGAAGACCCTGCCGTCCTTGAGTTCTATCTCGTCCTTGCTGATTTGATCCCGGCGCTCATAAAGATACTTGACCTTCTTGAGGAACCCTTCCGGGTCTTTGAGCTTCTCCAGCACCGATTGGAGGGCGCGCTCATCCGACCTCGACTCTATTATGTCCGCCCCTATCCCCCACATACCCGCGAAGCCCCCGTTGAACGAGATCATGTTGCCGGAGGCGTCCACAACGAGGATGCCGTCGAGGGCGACCTCCTGCTGGGTCGAGAGGATTACGTCCCTGAACGCAAGCGCCGCCTCAGCCAGCCTGCGCTCGAAATACGTCCGCAGCATCTCTGAGAGAGAGTTTAACAGTTTCCTCTCTTCGGCCAGAAAAGGCCCTTCCGCCTCCGGCGGCCTCTGTTCGAGATAGACGATGTATATCCCTCCGATCACGCCGTCCGATGTCTTGTATTCGACGCTCTGGCGCCATTCCGACCCCGCGCAGTTAGGCGTCTTGAAATCGATATCGCCGTAAGTCACGCGGGCCGCCGTGATATCGGGATATTGCCATGCGTATGGGAAAGTTCGTCATTTCTTTGAGCAGATCGGCGGGTGGGTGCCTCTCGTTTTGCAAAAGGATGGCGGTGCGGTGGAGCGCGGTCAACTCCTTTACGCGCTCTTTAAGATCGTGTATGAGCCGCTTGTTTTCATTCTCTATCTTCTTGCGTCCGGTGATGTCGCGGTCTATGCCCCTGTACCCGGCAAAATTACCGTGAAGATTCCGGCCACGCGCTCCGCCTCCTCGGGGGGCATAAGGTCGAACGGCGTCTTGCCGAGCGCGTCTACAGGCATGTAGCCGAGGATGTCGAAGAGCCTCGGGCTTGCGTAGGTGTAAACGCCGTCCTTGTCCACCCAGACGAAGCCGCTCGTCGTCTCCACGAGGTTGCGGAACTTCTCCTCGCTCTTCCGGAGCGCATCCTCGGCAAGACGCCGCGCGGCTATCTCGTTTTCAAGCTCCTTAACCTTTTTTTCGAGTTCATTGACGAGGCGCCCGCTGTATTCGGCAAGATAAAGCTCTTCTTCGTCCGTCAACTTCCGGGACGGCGGCCTTGCCCTCCCTGCACTCCTTGAAGACCTCCTCGATTATCCTGAGCAGTTCAACCGGCTCTATCGGCTTGACGACATACCGCGCCGCTCCGAGCCCTCTGGCGAATTCCTCGTCCTCCCTGTTTGTATAGGCGGCCGTATACAGGAGAAACGGAATCTTGCCTAATGCCTCGTCCTGCTTGCACGCCCTGCACAGGCCGTATCCGTCCATCCTCGGCATGAGTATGTCGGAGATGACCATGCCGAACGGGGGTTTTTTCAACTTGGCAATAGCCTCAACGCCGTCCGTGGCCGTGACGACCTCGTACCCGCCGCCCTTGAGCAGGCCCTCCAGCATGTAGAGGTTCTCTGGATTGTCATCGACAATTAGTATCTTCATTCGCCCCGGCTGTTCCTATGCGGTTTTCCTCGGTAAAAACTTCTCGATCTCGCTAAGGAAACTCTGATTTATTCCTCCCCTGCCTCATGATATACTTATCGCATCATGCGGCACGGAGGTTGACATCATGCGCCAGAGGACTTTCGCTGAAAACGGTTTTGAGCGTTATCGCAAGCAGACCCGCCGGGAGATATTTCTCGCC
>JACRCM010000142.1 GCA_016219025.1 Deltaproteobacteria bacterium
GCCGGAGACGAAGCGTTGAGAAGCGTCGTGGCCACGGGCATAGGAATCATCACCCCGATGGACTCCGGGGCTGGTCTCGCTGTATTCTGGGACGGGATAACCTCCGGCAGGGACACCATAAAAGAGGTCTCGGCCTTCTCGTGCGCCCCTTATCCGACCCATGCCGCGTGCGAGGCGGGCGCTCCGGTATCCGGGCCGCGCTGGCTCGCGTTCCTTGACCGGGCCATGCGGGACGCGCTTGACGATTCCGGCGTTGATCCAGGCTCGGCGAATCTCGGCCTGTATCTCGGCACCGTCCTCGGCGGCATAATCGAGGGGCAGAAGGCATGGGCTGATTCCATCGAAGCGCCGCCGTCCTATTACCTGCATGGCGGCGTGGATTATCTCAGGGAGAGATACGGCATCGCCGGGCGGGCCGCGACGGTGTCGACCGCCTGCGCCTCAGGCACGGACGCCATAGGCATGGCCCGGCGCTCCATCCTGTGGGGAGAGACGGACGTTGCGATAGCGGGCGGGGCGGATGCCTTTTCTGAATTCGCCTTCTCCGGGTTCAGCGCGCTCCGCGCGCTTACGAAGGGCAGGGTCAGGCCGTTCGACAAAGGCAGGGACGGCCTCGCCCTGAGCGAAGGCGCGTGCCTTCTTGTGCTTGAGGAGGAACAGGCCGCCATGAGGCGCGGGGCGCGCATATACGGCAGGATTGCCGGATACGCCTCCCGCGCCGACGGACGCCACCTGAGCGCGCCCGACAGGGAGGGCAGGGGGCTTGCCTCGGCCATCTTGGCCGCGTTGAAAGAGGGCGGCATAACCGCGCCCGATTACATAAACGCGCACGGCACCGGCACCATATATAACGACGCGATGGAGACGCGGGCGATAAAGCTCGCCTTTGGCATGGCCGCTTACGACATCCCGGTAAGCTCCATAAAATCCATGATAGGCCACTCGTTCGGCGCGGGCGGGGCCATCGAGGCCGCCGCGTGCCTCCTTGCGCTGAAAAACGGCGTCATGCCGCCCACGATAAACTATCAGGAGCGCGACCCTGAGTGCGACCTCGACTATGTGCCTAACTCAGCCAGAAAGGGCGATATCAAGACAGCCGTCTCGCTCTCAGCCGGATTCGGCGGCCAGAACTCGGCGCTGATATTTGAGAGGGCTGGGGGAGGATGGTGAGGGTGCATGCGCACAATCCTTTGCGCGGAAAATGGTGGGCACAGCCCACCCTGCGATAATTATTTTTTTCACCTTCACCGATAGCCGATAACCGATAACTGATAACCGTCCAATGTCAACCATCTGCCTTGTAAATCCGCCTTTCGCCGTATGGGACGAGGGGATGCCCCTGCCCAAGACGCTGGAGAACACCACTCCATCGTTCGGGCTGTGCTGCCTCGCGGCGGTTCTGCGCGCCTCCGGCCATTCTCCGCGCATCATAGAGGCCGGGGCCTTGCAGTTGAGCGTAAAGGACGCCATCGCATACATACTGCGGGAGCGTCCCGGCATAGTCGGCTTTCGCGCCTCCACGGCCTCTTTCAACAACGCGGCCCTCCTTGCAAAGGCGGTGAAGGCCCATGACCCCGGGATAGTCACGGTAATCGGCGGGCCGCACGTGACCGCGCTGCCAACGGAGACGATAAACGATTATCACGAATTCGACTTCGGCGTCGTGGGCGAGGGCGAGGAGACGATAATCGAGGCGCTTGCCGCGGTTGACAGGGCCGGTCCCGGAACGCTTGGAGACGTGGCCGGGGTCGTATACAGGAAAGACGGCGTTGCGAGGCTTACGCCGAGGCGGCCTTATATAAAAGACCTCGACGCATTGCCCATGCCCGCATGGGACCTGCTTGAAGGCTTTCCTGAGCGGTATCAGCCGCCGCTCCTCAGCTACAAGGCGCTGCCGGTGGCGTCTATGGTCACCTCGCGGGGCTGTCCGTTTCAATGCACCTTCTGCGACCGCTCGGTCTTCGGCAACAGGTACCGGGGCTACAGCGCGGAGTATATCTGCCGGATGCTCGAACACCTCGTCTCGCGCTACGGCATAAGGCACATGCTCTTCTACGACGACCTCTTTGCCGCGTCGAAGACGCGGCTGGCCGCGATATGCAACACCATAATGGAGAAAAGGCTCGACCTCTCATGGTCGTGCGACGCAAAGGTAAACGCGGTCACGCCCGGCGTGCTCGCACTTATGAAAAAGGCAGGCTGCTGGGAGATAGCCTTCGGAATAGAGAGTGGTTCGCAAAAAATTCTTGACTTGGTATCCAAGGGCATAACCATCAAGGAGATAGAGGAAGGCGTGAGCGCCACGCACAGGGCCGGGATAAAGGTCAAGGGGCTTTTTATGATGGGACACCCCGGAGAGACCCGCGATACGATAAAAGATACGGTCGATCTCGCGTGCAGACTGCCCTTCGACCACATCAACATAAGCAAACTCACGCCGTATCCCGGTTCCGAGATATACAGGGACGCGCACAAGTACGGCAAGCTCGACCCTGATTGGCGCAGGATGAGCGCCATGAACTTCGTCTTCGTGCCCCACGGGTTCACGGAGGCGGAGCTTGAGGTAGAATACAAACGGGCGCTTGCCCGTTTTTACAGAAGACCGGCCAAGGCCGTGGAGCTTCTTGCGGCGCTCATGCGCGACAGGGCCGGGCTTAAGAGGCTTCTCGCCGCGCAGAACGATTTTCTGAGGTATCAGGCCATGAGGCCGGTAAGACGTCTATGCGGGATGCTCGGCGCGCGCGGGGCACAGGGGAAATAGGGAGGTCTTATCGACAACAGGGTCTTCATAACCGGATCCGCGCTCTGCACGGAGCCGAAGAACGGCATAAAGACGGTCAAGCCGGTAAAGACCGTCCTTTTGGCGGAGGAATTGCTCCTCGGCGCGGTCTGGGAGGTTATAAAGCGCGTCGAGCCGGGACGCCGCGAGTCAATGGCTATCGTCCTCGGCGCGGACAACGCCATCGACGGGTGCAAGGAGGGCTACTGGAAGGAGGTCGTTGCCAACGGCCCGCTCGGCGCGTCACCGCTCGCCTTCCCGTATACGAGCGCCAACGCCGTAACCGCTCAGGCTACGATAGCCTTCGGCATCAGGGGCGAGTCCGCCACCATCGTCAACGGCCCGCTATCCTTCTTTAACGCCGCGGCTTATGGGTTCAGACTCATAGCGAACGGCATTGCGTCAGAGGCGCTCGCCGGAGGATTTTCGGAGGGTGGAGCCTTCGCCATGACCATGACCAGTAGGCCAGATGACGCGGACGGATGCCGCGAGCTCGTGGAAGTCCGCGAGGATGGCGCGGTGGCTACGGCGTATGCGCCGGTAACCTCAATCGGCGAGAGTTTCCATATCATGGCCTCGGCCCTTGAATCCGCCGGGACTATCATCAAAGCAGTTGATAAGAAGGGCTTGAATATGGTAGTAATAGAGGTGACTTGCAACGCGGACAAAAGGGATTGACGCAATGTGTTTCGTAAGCGAGATAGACGGGTATACGCCATCGGAGGTGGCCGGCATACAGGCCGAGCTCCTGTGCGCCGCGTTGGAGTATGCGTGCCGCAATTCCCCGTTCTATAGGGAGCGGCTCGGATCAACCCCGCCAAAGATAAACGGTATAGAGGACATCCGTAAGATTCCGCTCACCACAAAGGCCGATATCCAGGACAATAACGCGGCCTTTCTCTCCGTTCCCCGCAAAGATGTCGCGGAGATGGTCGCCACCACGGGCACCACGGGCACGCACGTATACATCTATCTTACGGCGGGAGACCTCATCCGGCTCGCCGAGAACGAGCGCAGGTGCTTTGCGAACGCGGGCGTGACTGCGGAAGACCTTTTCCTGCTCGCCGTTACGCTCGACAACCTCTTTATCGCGGGCCTCGCTTATTATTCGGGGCTCCAGAGGCTCGGGGCGGGCGTGGTGCGGCTTGGGCCGCATAGTCCCAAAAAGCACCTTGAGACCATCGCCGCGCTCAGGCCCACGGGCATAGTGGCGGTGCCGTCCTTCATGGCCGCCATATACAGGCAGGCGGGCAAGGACGGCGTGGACCTCGGTTCTCTAGGTCTTCGCAAGGCCGTCCTCATCGGCGAGACGATACGTAATGCCGATTTTTCTTCCAATGCGCTCGGCAATATAGTGGAAAGTATGAATTCCCTCGAGACCTACTCGACTTACGGGATAACCGAAATAGCCGCGGCTTTTTGCGAATGCCCGGCCCGCCGGGGGTTGCATTCCCACTCCGACCTCGTTTATGCTGAAGTAATCGGCGACGACGGAGAGCCGGCCGCCGACGGTGAGCCGGGAGAGCTCGTGGTTACGACCTTCGGGGTGGCGGGGATGCCGCTTCTCCGTTACCGCACCGGCGACGTGACCTTCAAGGTGCCGGGTCAGTGCGCTTGCGGCAGGAGCTCCGCGAGGATAGGCCCGGTCATAGGCAGGAAGGCGCACAAGCTCAAGGTCAAGGGCACTACGATATATCCCCGCGCCATAGAGAACGCGCTCGTGGAGATCGCCGGGGTCGAGAACTACGTGATAGAGGCGCACACCGGGGACGACCATGCCGACACGGTCGTGGTGAAGGTGGGGGCGCACAATCAGAAGGCCGCCTTCAAACTTGAGGTCTCCGAGGCCATACGCGCCAAGGCGCGGGTGACCCCGGCGGTGGAGATAATGCCGCCGCAGGAGGTAGAAAAACTCCTCTATGAGGGAGGCAGGCGCAAACCCATGATATTCATCGACAGGAGGCTTAAACCCCAATGACGTTGAACTACGAGGTCATACACGGGCTGGATTTCACCGATGAGGATATAGCCGAGAATCTCAGGCGAGGGGGGCTCCTGTCGCTGGAACTCGAATTCAGCAAGCGCTGCAATATGCGCTGCGTATATTGTTACGCCTCGGCCGGTGAGGCGCTCGACGACGAACTGACGCTCGCCGAGATGAAGGACATCATCGTGCAGGCGAAAGACCTTGGCGCGCGCAAGATAATCCTCCTCGGCGGCGGCGAGCCGCTGCTCTACGAGGGGGTGCGCGAGGTGGTGGAGTTTATCCACGGCCAGGGCCTTCAGCAAAGCCTCTTCACCAACGGGATGCTCTTGACGAGGGAGCTTGCGGAGTTCCTCCTCGACCACGAGGTCTCGGTCGTAATCAAGCGCAACTCCAACAAGCAGGAGGTTCAGGACGCGCTCGGCGGGGTCGCCTGCTTCGCCTGGATTCAGCGCGGCCTCGACTTCCTCGTGGAGGCCGGGTATCCGAGGGGGCGCGTGCAACTCGGCATCCAGACGGTCATCTGCCGCCAAAACCTCCCTGAGGTGCCGGCCATGTGGACGTGGGCGCGCGAGGCCGGGGTCATCCCGTATTTCGAGATAATCACCAATCAGGGCAGGGCGAAGGAGCACAAAGACCTCGCGGTCACCAACGACGAGCTCAGGGACGTATTCGACAAGCTCAAGGAGATAGACGAGACGAGTTTCGGCCACAAATGGAGCCCGCATCCGACGATTGCGTCCTTTACCTGCAAGCGCCACTTATACTCGTCCCTCGTCAACTCGCAGGGCAAGCTCCAGCCGTGCACGGGCATAGACATGCCGGTGGGAGACCTGCGGAAAGAAAGACTCAAGGACATCCTCAGAAAGTCGCCGGTGATACGGAACCTCCGCAACATCTATTCGGCCATCGAGGGCGAATGCGCCTCATGCGAGTTTGCGGCGGACTGTTACGGCTGCCGGGGCAACGCCTATCAGCAGACCGGCAACTACCTCGCGTCAGACCCGGCCTGTTGGCTCCGCAAGAACTCCCGCAAGGCCGCGAAGTAGCAGGTTGGGTTAGCGCAGCCCCCGCCTTAACGATCTACAAAGTAGCTCTATACGGGGGCAGGCACTAACCCAACAATTGTGTCCCATCGCGTATGTGTTGGGTTGAAAAGCGCAATCCAACCTACCCGGCTGATAACTGATAACCGACAACCGATAACCGTCGAGCAGCCATGCTTTTGTCATTCGCCGATAACCGATAACCGGCAACGGATAACCGAAGATGAAGATGCTCCTCATATCTGCTAACAGGGAAAAATCCCCGTACCCGGTCTCTCCCATAGGTCTTGCCTACGTCGCGCAGGCGCTGCTATCGGACGGGCACGACGCGCGCGTGCTCGACCTCTGTTTCGCCGAGGACATCGCCGAGTCCATTGACGCCGCCGTGGTTGCGTCCAGGCCGGATGTCATCGGCCTATCCATCAGGAACGTCGACAACCTCACTTACCCAAAGACCACGTCATACCTGCCCTATCTCTTGACGGTGGCGCGGAAGCTGCGGGAGTTCGGCATCCCCGTCGTGGCGGGCGGGAGCGGGTTTTCGCTTTTTCCGGAGGAGATGCTCCGGCACCTGGGCCTTGAATACGGCATAACCGGAGAAGGCGAGGGTGCCATGACCGAGTTCGCAAGGCGTCTGTGCGCCGGATGGGACGTTTTATCCACCCCGAACCTCGCCTATATAAAAGACGGCTCGTTCCGCCAGAATCCAATCGGCACGGTGGGCGCGTTCGCATCCCCGGCGCGTGGGCTTCTGGATAACGAGAGGTATTTCAGGGACGGCGGCATGGCGAATATCCAGACCAAACGCGGATGCCCGTTCTCGTGTGTATACTGCACGTATCCGCTCATCGACGGCAGCCGCATCCGTTGCCGCGAGGCCGCCTCGGTCGTGGACGAGATGCAGGAGATGCTCGAAGGCCGGGGAATCGACCACTTCTTCTTCGTGGATGACATATTCAATCATCCGGCCCGGCAGGCGGCCGGCATTTGTAACGCGATAATCAGGCGCGGCCTCTCCGTCAAATGGACGTGCTTCGCAACGCCGCTCGGCATGACGCCTGAGCTTTTGGGCCTTATGAAAGAGGCCGGGTGCATGGGCGTGGAGTTCGGCACTGACGCCGCCAGCGCTAAGATGCTCACGGCCATGGGCAAGTCTTTCACCAAGGACGACATCCGCAGGGTCTCGGCCCAGTGCGCGGAAGCATGGCTTCCGGCGGCGCACTACCTCATACTCGGCGGCCCGGGCGAGACCGATGAAACGGTAGCCGAGGCGTTCGCCTTCATGGACGAGATAGACCCAAGGGCCGTCATCGCCATGATAGGCGTGCGCGTCTATCCCAGGACGCCGATGGAGCGCATCAGCGTAGCCGGAGGCATGATAAAGGAAGGGGCGAACCTGCTCCAGTCGCACTTCTACGTCTCTCCGCTCATAGGCGTGGAGCGCCTTCTCTCCATGATAAGCGCGCACGCCGCGCTCAGGCCGAACTGGCTCGTGCCCGCGATGGACGTAAGGGGCCGCGACGAGACCATGACCATGCTCAGAAAACTCGGGTACCGCGGCCCGCTATGGGACATGCTCGGCGTGGCCAAATCTAAGGCGGCTAACCGGTAGTCTAAGATAGGGGGCGTGAGTATGACGCGGTGCAATCTCCATCGAGCCGTATTCGCATTTGCCGTCCTGTTGCTGCCTCTTCTCGCCGGCGTCTCCAGCGCCGCGAATTACGACACCTCCTTCAAGTTCTCCACCATAGAGACGGAACACTTCTCCATCCACTTCCATCAGGGTCTCGACGACATCGCGCAGAGGACGGCGCGCATCGCCGAAGACGCGCACGCAAGGCTTTCCGTGGAGTTCAACTGGTCTCCTCTGGAAAAGACGCAGATAATCATCGCGGACGATTCGGACTTCGCAAACGGGGCCGCGGGCGTCCTGCCGTATAACGTCATCTACGTCCAGCCCAGCCCGCCCGGCCTCGACACGGCCATAGGCGAATACGAGGACTGGCTCTCCATCCTCATCATCCACGAATACACGCACATCCTCACTATGGACGCTGGGCGCGGATACTCGCGCCTCGCGCGCAAGGTCTTCGGCAAGCCGTTGCCCGGCGGCGGCGCCTTGAGCCTGCTCGCGTTCATATCCGCCGCGCCGCCCAACGTATTTCTGCCGCGCTGGTGGCTCGAGGGCGTGGCGGTCTGGTCTGAGACCGAAAATACGAACGCGGGGCGCGGCAGGAGCGCTTATTACGAGATGATATCCCGCATGGCCGTGGTGGAGAACAACCTCCCCCCGGTGGACAGGATCGGCGGCGAGGCCCCGGACTGGCCGGACGGGCACAGCCCGTATATTTTCGGCATGAGGCTCCAGAAGTATATCGCCGACAAGTACGGGCCGGACGCGTTGGGAATGCTCAGCATGGGCCACGCCGGAAGGTATCCGTATCTCCTCAACGGCGTTGCGGAGCGCAAACTCAAGGGCAAGAACTACGTCGCCCTCTACTACGACATGCTCGCGGACTTGAGAAAAGAGGAGAAGGGGCAGATAGAGATATTAAGGCAGACGCCGCTTACGCCGTTTACGGAACTGCCCCTCGAAGGCGAACTCCTCACCAACCCGAGGTATTCGCCTGACGGACGCATGATAGCCTACAACAGGCAGGACCCGCACGGCCATGAGGCGGTATGGATTGCCAACAGGGACGGCTCCGGGCCGCATGAGGCGGCACGGCGGCGTTATTCCGACCATGCGATATCATGGTCGCCGGACGGCAAGACGATATACTTCACGCAGGCCGAGGTCGCAAATGCCGCCGACGTATACTCCGACCTCTACGCTTACGACGTTGCAGGATGCCGCGTCAAGAGGCTCACATACGGCAAGCGCATAAAAGAGGCGGACGTCTCGCCCGACGGCAAGACCATAGCGGCGGTGGTGAGCGAGAGGGGGAGTCAGAACCTCGTCATAATGGAAAAGAATACCGCTGAGACTATCATTCCTTTCTTCGCGCCTCCGGCCTACCGTGAACCTAAGAGACTGACAGATTACAAGGAGGAGCGCGTATCCGGGCCGCGCTGGTCTCCTGACGGCGGCCGCATCGCCTACGTGCTTACGGACAACGCGGGAAGGAGTTCGCTTAACGTCTACGACGCGAATACGCAGAGGCACGAACGGTTTGTTGAAGGCGCCTTCGCCATCGGCTATCCCGCGTGGTCGAAGGACGGGAAATTCATCATATACACCTCGTCCGAGACGAGCGTCTTCAACCTCTACGCCTGTTCGCTTGAAGGAAAAAAGGCGCGTCAACTGAGCCATCTGCTTGGCGGCGCGTTCCAACCGGACGTTTCCCCGGATGGGAAGGAGATGGTGTTTTCAAGCTACCGCTCGACTGGCTGGAAGATAGCTACGATGCCGTTCGACCCGGCAGGCATAACGGCAAGCCCGACTATCAAGCCGTATTGGAACGAGCTGCCCAGGACCGAACTCGATAAGGCGCGCTTGCGGGGTTACGAGACCGGGGCCGCCGCGCTGCCGTCAAGGCCGTATTCGGCCCTGCATGCCATCCTGCCGAGGTTCTGGCTCCCGACGCTTACGAGCGACAGGGACGGCGGCGTGCTCGGCGCGTTCACCGCCGGACAGGACGCGCTTGCGTATAATACATATATCGCGCAGGCAGGCTACGGCCTTGCCAGCGGCGAGGGTTATTACAACGCCGCTTACTACAACGATTATCTCTCTCCAACGCTCATAGTAAAGTCATCGTCCGTGCCGGTGCTCTATGCCGACCTGCTCCGCGCCGGGGATTATTACGAGAGAGATACGACCCTTACGCTTGCGGCCTCCGTGCCGCTCGTCAATCTGGAGTCGTATCATAACATTACATTCGGATATCAGTTGCAAAGGCAGGACGCCCAGTCGCAGCTTACAAACGGCTTTTGGGGCGGACAGAAGGTCTTTGAGGGCAGGCGGGACAACGTCTTTATAGGGCTGGATTTTTCAAACAGCCTCAAGTACCCGTACTCCATAAGCCGCGAGGAGGGCAAGACCGCCTCGGTGGTCTACAAGTATTATTCGCGCGCCATCGGCAACGACGTGCACTCAAAGGAGTTCATAGCGAACCTCTCCGAATATCAGGCGCTGCCCTTTAACGGGAAGATGCGCCATGCGACGCTTTATCTCAACCTCAAGGGCGGGGCGTCGAGCGGTGAGCGCATCGCACAGCAGGCGTTTCAGCTTGGGGGCGCGCCGGGCCAGTCGGATTTTCCGCTCCGGGGATTTCCGTCAAGATCGTCCGCCGGAAAATTCGCGGGCACCGGCACGATGGAACTCAGAGCCCCGCTGTGGAACATCTTCGGCGGCCCGAACACCAAGCCCGTCTTCCTTGAAAAACTCCACGGCGCGGCCTTCGCTGACACGGGCGAGGTCTGGGACGACGACCATGGTTTCGCCTTGCCGCGCTTGAAGACCGGCGTAGGGGCCGAGGTAAGGCTCGACATGGCGCTCGGCTATCTATTCGAGATAACCCCGGCCATAGGCGTGGCGCGCGGGCTTAACAAAGATGGGATGACGCAGGTGTATTTTACGATATATTCAAACCTATGACGGCGTAGGCCGCCCGGTAAGGAGATGCTATGAAAGAATCCAAATACATCGACGAGAACATCGAAATAGTCCAGAGCCTGAAAAAACTGCCGATAATCGACTCATTGGAGGATGCCAACGTAAAGGGTCTGATGAAGCTGTGCAAGGTGGTGGAGTATGAGGACGGCGAGACGATATTCGAGGAAGACGGCTTCGATCAGCACATATTCTTCCTCCTTGCCGGACGCGCGCGGATAGTAAAGAAAGGGATAGAGGTGAGCGTCTTGGAGCGCTGCGGCGACGTATTCGGCGAGATGGGTATCATAGACGCCAAGCCGCGCTCCGCCTCGGTCTACGCCGCCTCCAAAACCGTGTGCCTAAAGATGGACGTGTCTTTCATAGACAGGCTCGCGGACAAGGAGCGGGAACTCTGCCTCTACGTCGTCTACCGGGTCTTCACCGAGATACTCTCGAACCGGCTGAGACAAACTACCGAAGACCTCATAAAGGCAAGGGAAGAGAACGAGAGGCTCAAGGAGGAGACGGAGTTGTAGGGATGGGCGGGGTGAGGGTGAAATGAGGTAATTAAGGAACCTCTGATTTATTCCTCCCCTGCCTCATGATATACTTATCGCATCATGCGGCACGGAGGTTGACATCATGCGCCAGAGGACTTTCGCTGAAAACGGTTTTGAGCGTTATCGCAAGCAGACCCGCCGGGAGATATTTCTCGCC
>JACRCM010000016.1 GCA_016219025.1 Deltaproteobacteria bacterium
CCTTCTTTGCGCGGGAGGATATGGCGGGATATTCCTCCTTCAACCACTTCTCCGACGGTACGGATAGGCATGCGCGTCCCGTGCCTCAGCCTGATCAACTCCTGAACCGCCTTCCGGGTCCAGAGGGCAAAGGGCAGCTTCTGCTCCCCGACCCTCCGGCCGCGCCTGCCCTTCGCTATGCCCGCCAAACCGCCGCGTTCATGCCGCCTATACACCATGCAGGCATAGTTCGCGTGAACCCCGGCGATATCCGCTATCTCGGAGTGCCTCATCCCCCGTTGCCGAAGCTTTACGATCTGCATCCTCATCCGATACTGTGCGTCCTGACTCGCCTTGCGAACATCTGTCTTTTCCATGCCGCATATTGGACCACAATATTCAGCTATTGGCTTGCCAAGTTAATAATACGAGGCGTCGAGCTTAGCCTTGTCCTGTTGAGAGCCGTACGGGCAAGCGAAGTCCTTGCGACTGCCGGGGAGCCCGCGGTCGTGAACGGGTTATCCCATAGTATGGAGGCGTTCGCATTGGTGAACTGCGACAGATAGTATTCAAATTGCGCGTTTGCGCCGTCTTTCGCGTAGGCGGTGGACGCCCTTAGCGTGTCATTGGTGTAATCTACAGGCTCAGGCAGCGTTATCGCCGCGCTCGTTCCTATCGTGCTGCTCAACGACCTAACCCCCTCTTTGCGTTCCTTCTCAAATGATGCGTTCAGGTCGAGCCGCCTGTTGATGGTCTTTGAAAGACCGATGCCCTGAGCCGTCCTCTTCGTGCCGAGCTTTACGTCCTTCATATCGGAGGATAGGTTCTTCATCGCGGACGTGGTCGTCCCTTTGTATTTACCGGACATTTTTATGATGGACGAGCCAGATGTAAAGAGAAAAACTTGATTGCGGATTTGAAGCGGGGCTATTCCATCACTACGTTGGTAAGCGTCCGCTTTACATAATTTACCGATTGTATCCTGCTTATGACCACGTCTCCGAGCACCTTGAAGTTCGCGGCCGTGACCAGGGCGATGATGTCGTGAGGGCCGGTTACGACCCGGGCCTCCTTTACCCCGGCGATCCTGAGGACTTCGCCCTGCACCTCCCTCGATCTGGCGTGTTCGCATTCGATGAACACGTATGCCTCGACGGCCATAGCTCCTCCTTTGCCTACCTTGGGACTATGCGTCCTTCCTTTATTCCCTTGTCAAGGTCTTCTTCAGGCACCCATTCGTGGACGAGATTCTGGTGGCAGTCTATGCAGGTGGCCTTGCCCTCGCGCAGCAGTCTGTGCTTGGATTGACCGTATTCCGAGGCCGGCCACGGGTCCTTGTGGCACGCCCTGCATGGGGACGAATCCCGCTTTTTGAGCGTAATGCGCGCCGTGTGCGCGAATGCAGCGCGGTGTTTGCCGAAGTCCTCTTTTGTTCCGAGGTCGTATCTGTATTCGCCTACGAAGTCCTTCGGCCCATCGACAAGATGCGCCATGATCCTTTTGAAGAAATCCGGCGGCAGGTGGCAGTCCTTGCACGTGGGGTTTACGCCGAGTCTGGCATAGTGCGACGACTTCTTCGTCTCGGCGTTGGGGTAGCTCATGCTGTGACAGGAGACGCAGAACTCATACGAGCTTATATGACGCTCGGCGCGGACTCCGGCGAATATGAGGGCGCTTACGATGACTGCCGTAACGATGACGGTGCCGATGCGTTCCCTGATGAACCTGCGGAGTCTCGCCATTGGATTCCTCTCTTTATATGTTTGCGGGATACTGGATGGCTGAAAGAATGGCGCCCCCGAGACGATTCGAACGTCCGGCACGCAGATTAGGAATCTGCTGCTCTATCCATCTGAGCTACGGGGGCTCAGTCAAAAATTTTAACATCTATGCGTTCAGAGTCAAGGAGAATTTTCGCCCGGATAACTTTTCCCGCGCCTTGCGCCAGCCGAGAAATAGAGCGCGAGCGCGGCAATGGCAGCGAGCCCCGCATAATAAAGGTATAGGGCGTAGCGGTATCCGCTTGGGTCGAAGACGAAACGCACGGCGTGGCTGCCCGGGCCGAGCCTTACCGCCTTGAAGTTGTAGTTGGCCGGGACTACCGTTGTCTCGCCGCCATTGTCATACGCCCGCCACCAGCGGCTCCATCCGTCGCTGTAATACAGATAGCCTGGCGCGTTGTTCGTGACGTTGACCTCGACGGTGTTCGGCGTAAAGGCGGTTACCTTGACGCCTTCCCCTTCTCCCGTTCTTTTTTGAATCAGTTGCGGCAGATATCCGTTATAGAAGCCGGCGATGGCTTCGGGTTTGAGCCAAGGCTCGTTCTCCGACCTGTCGAAGTTGAAGGCCGCGCCTGCGCCATCCGGCGCCGCGCCCCTCGCCTCGAGCACGAGATACCGGTAAACCGCGTCGGCAGGGGCCTCGGAAAGATTGGTCAGGGCCTCTCTCCTCGTGGGGAGCGTCATGGTCATGTCATCGGGAAAGAACCTTAGAACCGGGGCCGTAATGCCGCTTGCGACCGTCTGGTTCTCAAGCGGGACGTGCGTGAAGTAATCGTAGAACCTCTTGGTGGTGAGGAAATGGTGGTTGTTCGACCTCGACATCGCGCCCTTGCGCCTGAATACGGCCTCGCTGAAGGCGAGCGGAAGCCTCCCCTCAAAGTCGACGAACGGTATCCTGTAATAATCAAACCCCAGCCCGTCCACGGGCGGCATGGAGGCAAGTTCGGCCCCGAGGGTATTCGGCTGCAGGACATACGGCCTCATGGTGTAGTTGTAGTAGAAGAGGTCGCCGAGGATGACGGCGATGACGACGACCCCAGCGGACGCCGCGCCCATGTCGCCCCGGCGAAGGACGGAGAAGATTGCCCCGAACGCCGCGACGGCAATGATGGCAACGAGGTCTATCCGCGATATGTAAACGGCGCTCTTGAAGAGATAAAGTGTCACGAGCAGCTTGAATAATATCGCCGCAACGCAAACCACCCACACCCTCCACGGCCCCTCAAGAAACGCCCGCAGCGCATCCCCGTCGAATATAATACGCAGTCCAAGCGCCATGAGGAGGCACATATAAAAAAGAAAGAACCCTGAGAGCGTCTCTCTCACCTCCATCATCCCGAGGAGCGGGAACGCCTTGTTGAAGACTGACTGCACGGCGTTAGGCGGTCTGCTGTGGACGCCGTAGGAGCTGAACATGTTCACCGCAATCATCGCAAGCATGATGAGCGCAAGGTATCTATAGCGGCTTTTCGACCAGACGAACCCGATGACTGCGATAAGGAATGAAAACACGCCGATATACTGGAACGCCTCTGAGATGAAATCCGTCCATCGTACGTCCGGCAGTTTGAACCCGCCGGTGACGTGGAAGTAATAGAGGAATACGTCGGGGTACAGGAAGCTGACCGCGTTCCCGGCGGAGCCGTATACGCCCTTGAAGTTGGAGAATTTTTCCGACAAGACCGCGTCGCCGAGGTCGGAGGCCACCACCTTTTTGAATACCCCGTCGTTTTTCTGGATGATGCGGACGCTTGGAAAGTGCTCGCCGTCGGGGCTTCTCGATTCTATAAAAAGCCGTGCCGTGGGCGCGGCCATGAACGCGAGGAGCACGGCCAGCGCGCCGCAGTATGCCAGAAACCGCCTGTCCGTTCCCATGCGCCTCAAATCGTTGAATCTTACGATGCCTGTTATGAAAAGCGCGGGTATGAAGACCGCCAGGTTGAATGAGAAGTAGGCCGGTATGAATACGTTCAGGGAAATGCCGGTCGAGAACGCGAATAATGCAAGGTAGGCGTATTTTCTCCTGCTATCGGGATTGTCGAAGAACCTGACGATAAAATACATGGTGAACGGCGTAAGAAAGACGTTCTCAAGAATGCCCATCTGCCTGAATGCCGTTGGGGCCACTGCAAGGACAAGGACACCTGAGCTGACGAGGGCGCTCAAGCGGCAGCCGGTAACGCGCTTGAAAAACCAATAAGCGCCCAAGCCGTAGACGAGCAGCCTCAAAAGGTAAAAATAAATGTATGAAGTAAGGATAGACGTCCCCAGCGTCTTGACCATCATTACGGGCGCAATGACGAGCGGGTCGAGAAGGCCGTGGGCATGGATGGTAGGATAAAATGCCGTTCCAGCGAGCGAATACGGGTCCCACAGCGGGAAGCTCCCGGACGCGGCGCTGTCAATGAAGTAATAAAAGCTCCCCAGCCAGATATAGGAGTCGTGCGTGTATATGTCGGCGCCGATGAGGAGCCTGTGGTAGAGCAGGACAAACACGGCTGCGAACGGCGCAAGGATTAAGTAGAATGTCTTTTTTCCCTTCATACGCCCCTACCTGAATATGAACCTATGGAATAAGCCGTCCGGCACGAACCTCAACGCCCGCGTCAGATAATATTGCAATGCAGGAAAGTTGACCACCGACGGCGGACGAGCGGCAGTCGTGGCGCGGCAGATTATCCGCGCCGCGTCGCAATACGTCGTGCCTATGAACGACGCCTTTTCCGTTGACATGCGCCCCGGATGAAACGTCACGAACCTTACGCCGCTTGAGCGGTACTGAAGCCGCAGGTTCTCGAACGCCTTGGAGAGGGCGAGCTTGGAGGCCGAATACGCGACGCGGTTTTTGTGATTCTCCCTGTATGCGCTCAGCGACGATATGGCCGCGAACACGCCGCTCCCCCTCTTGAGAAAGAGCGGCAGAAATTCCTCGACCCAAACCATCGCGCCGAAGAGGTTCGCGTCGAAGTTCTCTTTGAACTTCTGAAAGTCAACAGGCCCGGTTGCGTCGTCAGTGGCCGCGCCGGCGTTAAAGACCACTACGTCCGGCACGAAGGCGCGCTCCATCATGGCGCGGGTCGTTTTTCTTATCTGAGCCTGGTCTCTTACGTCGCACCGCGTATACATAAACCTGTCGTCAGGGACAACGGCGTCTGAGGATATGGCGCTTCTCGCCACGCCCCAGACCGTGTGTCCATCGGTCATGTATCGCGAGGCGAGCGCCGCGCCGAGTCCTTTAGAAGCGCCTGTAATGAGTATACGCATCGGGTCGCCTGTTGTGGAGTATCGGGACACGGAATGGCCCAGCATTTTTTCATCCTCCCCCCCCTTTGGGGGGAGGATTGAGGTGGGGGGTGTTTCAACTGCCCCCCACCATCCCGTCCTTCCCCCCAAAGGCGGGGGGAAGGGGCTTCTCGTCCCATTCCCTCAGTATAAATTGAATATCTCCTTCAACTGTATCTTCACCTGCGCGAGATATTGACGCGGCGAGAGCCCGAGGAGCAGGCTCCAGTCGTTCTGGGTGAGGAAGTAGCACGCCTCGCACGTGTTGGCCGCGACCACGTGCTCGAACGCGGCCTTAACGCCCGCATCCCGCACGTTAAGCGCCTTGAACTCGTGGTTGAGCGACGAGCAGGGGTACGCGAACCCGTCCGCGTCTATGACGAGCTTCAGTTTCCCGTAATAACACCTGATAGCCCCGCGGTCTCTTGCGTATTCATCGACCGAGAGCATCGCCTTTGTATACGGGTATTTCCAGTTGAGCGCGTTATTGAGCGTCCTGTAGGAGGTGAATATCGGGTAGCCCGCCCTCTTATAATGTATGATCTCCCGCAGCGCCGACTTTGTCTCATCTTCGGTAAGCCCGATGTCGTTTTGATCGGGCTTGAGGGGTTTTAACAACAGGCTGAACTGCTGGTGGTAGCCTATCTCCCTTGCGAGATTGGCTAAGTAGCCTATCTCGCCCTTGGAGTGCGCGGTTATTGTCGCCTGCACGTTGAACTTGAACCCCTCCTTCTTCGCCGCCCTGATAGCCTCCATTATCTTCTTGTGAGAGCCCTTGCCGCGGTTCGCGTCGTTAGCGGTCTCGCGTCCGTCAAGGCTTATGCAGAGGCTGTCTATCCCGCGCACCTTGTCGATATGCTCAGGGAAGATTATCCCGTTCGTGACGAGGTTCACGTAAAGTCCCCTGCCCTTCATGTAGGCAATCAACTCCTCCACGTCGTCTCTCAAAAGTATCTCGCCGCCGTGGATCGTGAAGTGGACCGTGCCGAGGCCGACGCACTCGTCGACTATCCCCTTTATCTCGGCGGTGGCGTAGTCCTTTATCTTGCGTCCCGACCAATGCCCCTGACAGTAGGTGCACTTGAGGTTGCACCTGTCGGTTACGTAGAGGAGCACGACAAGGGGTTTGCGCGCGCCGGTCAGCTTGCACTTGAGGATCTTCCACGGCAGCACTGTACGCGCCCGGATATGCCCTATCGCGCCCTTCTTCTTTTTTTGCGCGTTCATGGTCATGCGGCCTTCAGTTTTGATATGAGGAGCTTGGACAACAGGAACGACGCCTTGGTGAATCTCCTCAAGTCGTCGAAGTTCTTCAGCACCTTGAGGTTCCGCATCACGGTCGAGGGGCTGAGATAAAACCTGAGATACGCCTCCCTGAATTTTTTTAGCAATATCTCCTCGGTAAGGCCGTGCGGCACGAAGGCAGGCTTGTCGGAGAGGTAGTTTATTGCCTCTATCCTCTCCTTGTCGAAGGCGCCGTACTTTTCCACCGAGTCCCACATCTCGGTGCCCGGCAGTGGCGTCATGAGGTTCACGGATGAGTAATGCACGGGGAGCGATATCATGAACCTTATCGTGTCGTCGAGCGTCTCGACCGTCTCTCCGGCGTTGCCTATGATGAAGAAGGTCTTTATGTGGAACCCGAGATTGTAGGCCGCCTTGCACGCGCGCTCGACCTGTTCGAGCGTTATCCCCTTTTTCATGGTGTTGAGTATCCGCTGGTTCCCGGACTCGACGCCCACCTGCAGGAGCCAGCACCCGCTCCTTCGCATGAGCCGCAGGAGGTCGTCGCTGAGATACGTCACCTTCGCGTTGCACGACCAGCTTATGTTGAGGTTGTTCCTTATTATCTCCTCGCATATCTTCATGGCCCGCGCCTTATTCGCCACGAATGTGTCGTCAAATACGAAGAACTCCCGGACGCCGAAGTCTTTCTGGAGGTGCTTTATCTCCTCTATTACGTACTCCGGCGAATGGAAACGCAGGCCGAACTCGCCCTTGCCGCTGTGGCAGAAGGTGCACCTGGAGTTGCACCCGCGCGAGGTAAGCATCCCGGTGGCAGGAAGCCTCCTGTAGGTGATGATGCTCGGCATATAGCGGTTGAGCGGCGGGTACAAGTGCCGCGCCGGAAACGGTATCTCGTCGAGGTTATGGATGAGCACGATGGGGTTCGTCTTCACCTGGCCGTCTTCCTTGTATATCAGGCCGGGTATGGTTGGGTAGAGGGTTCTATCGAAGTTGGACTGGACGAGCTTGAGGAGCGACAACTCTCCCTCTCCGTTTACGCCGAGGTCGATCCAATCAGGCTTGAGCGCGGCCTCCGGCATCCCGTAGACGTGCGGACCTCCGAGTACGGTAATGACGCTGGGACGCGCCTCCTTTATCCGTCTGAACATCTCGGAGACGAACTTATAGTTCTCCGAGACCGAATAGAACCCGACGATGTCCGGGTTCTTCTTGAGTATATCCGCGAGGAGGCCGTCGGATTCGTTTACGTGGAGCGTCCTGTCGATTATCGAGACGTTCCTGTAGCCGTTCTTCTCCAGCACCGCCGCGAGATACCCGATGCCGAGCGTGGGCAGCTTGTGGTAATACTTCGAGAACGTATAATCGTTATTGATGAACGCCGAGCACAGGACGATATTTGGACTCATCTGGAGACCCCCGTTTTGACCTTCAGCGAATAGACCGTCATCCTTGCAATCTGGGCGAAGAAGCCTGAGCCGACCTTTATAAGCGTCTTCCACTCGCCCCACTTGAGCCACCATTTGTCCGGCAGCTGTATCCAGCCCGCGGTATCGGTCGTCTTGTCGAAGAGAAACTTCCAGACCCTCGCGGGGCGCAGCGTATAGCAGACGTTGAACCAGAAGACGTCGGACAAGAGCTCTTCCTTGGTGCAGGTATTCGGCACGTAAGGCACCTCGGTCTTGGACCCGCCTATGAGCACGGCGCAAGCGTTGAGGTTGGCCCAGTTCTCTCCGGTGTTGAGTCCGCCCTCGCGCTTTGCTATCTCGTAGAGTTCGGTGCCGGGATACGGCGTCGCGTTGTTGAACCGCACGTAGTCGAGGTCGAGTTTTTTGGCCATGCGGTATGACATGAGGCGCTCCTGCCTTGTCTCGGTGGGAAGGCCGAGTATGTAAGTGCCCGAGACCTTGAAGCCGCGCTTCTTCGCGAGCATTATGCCGTTCACGTTGTCCTCGACCTTCTCGGCCTTCTTGATAACGTCGAGTATGCGGTCGGAGCCGGACTCGATGCCGAAACTGATGCCGTTGAAGTTCGCCCTCTTGAGGTAATCGAGCGCCTCGTCGTTTATGGCGTCCCCCCTGCACTGGCACATGAAGGCCGCCTTTTTGCTGAAGCCGTGCTCGACGATCGCGTCGCAGATGTCGGCCATGCGCTTCTTGTGCACCGCGAAGTTGTCGTCCGAAAAGACTATATAACGCTCGCCGTATTTATTGACCATCAGGTCTATGGTCTCGATGACCTTTTCAGTCTTCATAAACCTGTAAGACCGTCCAGTTATCGCGCGCTGAGAGCAGAAGATGCAGTCGAACGGACAGCCGCGCGACGAGGTGAGAAAGCCGAAATTATATCTCCTCCGGTGACGCTCGAAGATGTGATACGGGAATAGCGGCAGTTCACCCATGTCCACGAGCGGGGCCGCGCCCCTGTGTACGGCATCCCCGCCTTCGAGATAGCTTATCCCCGGTATGTCCCTGTAGTCCCTGCCTTCTTTAACGGCCTCATACAATCTGTATAAGGTCACCTCGCCTTCGTTCCTTACAACTATGTCCACCAATCCGCTTTTCACCACCTCGTCAGGGAGCACCGTCGGATGTATGCCGCCCATTATGATGGTGGACGACGGATACAGCTCCCTTATCAGGCGCGCTATCTCAAGGCCACGGTTAATATTGGCCGTGAGGCACGATATGCCGAATATGTGCGGAACGTGGGTCTTCCTGACGTAGTTTTCGAGCATGTCAACGGTAAGCGGCGTCACCTCCTCGTCGACGACGGTCACGGCCTTGCCCTTCATCAGGAGATATCCGGAGAGAAAGCCGATGCCGAACGGGACGTTCAGAGGTACGTAGCTTGCGAACGCGCCGAGCTGGATGCGCCTGCCCTTCTGCGGGTTTATCAGTATCATTGGTCTTTGTCCCCTTTGCGGCAGGCGTATGCCATCACGCCGACCGAAAAGACCGCCGCTACGAGATGCGCGCCGAGGAGATACTTGTATATGGAGGAGTACCTGAACTCGACCGCGCTCTTGCCCTTTGGCACGGGCACCGCCTGAAAGTTGTAGTTGACCCGCAGTATCGGCGTCTCGGCGCCGTTGACGTAGGCCTGCCAGTCCTTGTCGTAATTCTGGAGATAGACGAGGAACGACGGCCTTGCCGCGTCCACGGAGAGCGAAAGCCTATCGGGCGCATATCCGTCCACCTTTACCGGATCAACCCCCGCGGCATAGCCGTCCGAATGGTCTTTGACCCTGAAGTAATCGAACCGCGCCACAAATTCTCCTTTAGCGTTGTCCGGATGCGCCGCAAGCCCAACCTGCATTCCGGGGCCGAGGTCTGGCCGCGCGTATTTGGCGCGGAGCATCCAATCGTCGTTAGGCGCGTGTCTCGAATACAGCCGGATGGAATCATTGAGGCGCATAACGCGCAGGTATTCGTCGCCCGGCGAAATAACCTCGACGCTGCTTGCGCCGTTTACGGTGTCGAGCATGAAGAGAACGTCTTTGCCGCCGGAGCTTCCCGCCTCAAAGCTGATCCAATTACCGGCGCCTCCGGCGGCCGCGGCGCGCACGACTATTCCGGCTAATTCATTATCCTGATGATGATTCGAGGTAACGCGAGTCTCGATGTCAAAATCGCCGGTTAATTCCCTGTAGACAAACGGCCCGGTGAAGGTCGACTCCCACAGGTACGACTTTTTCCCATTCGCGCCTATCGTTAGCTTTCCAGCGGAGGATATGCCTATATCGATGACGCCGGCCTTGTCCGCGTTGATGACAGACCAATCGCCAAGCCCTGATACCGCCTCCCAACCCTTCTTCAGCCTCTTCGTTTCGTCGAATTCATCCCGCCACTGGTATGTCGCCTCAGCGGAATGGACGCCTGTCCCGGTTTTGTGCGGCACGGCGTCATTGGCAAACGCCACGCCGTTGCCGCCGCCGTTTATCCCGCGAAGGTCCTCCTCCGAGAACCAAACCGTCTTTCGCAGGAGATAATCCGGGTACCCTTCCTTCATGGCCGGTATCAGGCGCGCCGCCCGCTCCACCCTGTAATCATCGGTCAAAAAGAGCTTGGGTGAATCGACCCCAAAGAACTCATATTCCGCCTTACGCAGCGGCGCAAGGTCATAGTAGCGTTTATTCACAAGGAGGTTGTGCTCGACCGGTTCGATGAAATCCGTCTCCACCCCGTCGAGGACCGGCTCAAAGGTATTGTAGCTGTTGACCCGCAGGCGCTGTTCATAGCCCGGACGCCGCTGCCCCATCCATGCCGCGCGATGGCCGCGCCCAAGCACCTCGGTAAGTCTCGCTACCTCCCCGCTGTCCTTTGTATGCTTTGTGTTTTCGTAGTTCAATTCGCCCAGGTACCACTGGAACGTCCCGGCGGTCAGCACGACTACCGTCATCAGGAAGAGATACGCAGGCCGCTCGGAGCCGGACCTTATCAGGAAGATTACCGAGGCAACTGAGAGGATAAAAAATGTCACATACATCGTCCCGGGTAGGAGCGCCTCGGCCCCGGTCTTTACTTCCTTATATTTGACGCCGCAGTACCCCGCCAGTATTGCCCCGAACGAGAATAAGACCAGCATAATGGCCTTTTTCCGTTCCCCCTCCGGCAGTGTCAACAGATACTCAAGCCCCATGCCGGCAAGCAGTATGACAAAGAACTGAACGAATATCTCGAAGATGATGTACTGGCGCATATAGCCGAACGTCGGGACGTAATGTATCAGGAGATAGGGGAATGAATTTCTCCCAAGGTTTATGAAAAAGATGACAAGCACTGTCACGAGCACGGTCCAGCGGAACCTGTTTGCGGACTTGAATGCGCCGACCCCGGCAAGGGCGAACGGCGCTATGCCGACATACAGGATTGTTCTCGCGTCCGTAAGATTTGATATCGCAAAGAAGTTGAGGATGGAGCGGTACTCCTGATGGTGTCCCGTCGCCATCGGGTCCTGCGACATGAGGTTGTCAAGGCCGGTCCTTGACGGAGAGATGAAGTCGCCGAACCTGTGATATACATAGAGCACAGGCAGGATAAGCACGAGCATGACAATACAGCCCTTGAGGCCGTGCGCGATGGTCTTTTTGTCCGCCGCGACCGTATAGTGCGGCCTGTCCATAAAGATGAAGTAGGAGACGGCGAATACCATGAATGCAAGCGCCAGGAAGTGCGGGACGTAGACGCTGGCCGCTATGCCGAAGAGCGCCGGGATCAAGGCAAGTCCGACGGGACTGCGTCTTTCGACAAACTCAAGGAAGAAGTAGACGACATACGGGAAATAGATGCTCACGTAAAAAGATGAATGCTCGCCGAAGTAGACGACAAACGACATGGAGAAGAGAGACACCGCCAGACAGAAGAGCGCCACGCGCGCGTCCTTGAAGACCTTCCTGAAGACAAGGTAGCATCCCACGTTGTAGAAAATGAATAAAAAGACGAAGAAGACGTTGAAAAGGGCCACCGGGTTAAGCGGGAACAGACGGTCTAACGCGGCAAAGATGAACCACTGCCAGTAGGCGTATGCGTAGTGGTAGATGTAGAGGGGTTCGCCGCTGTTGAAGTACGGGTTCCAACCCGGCATATAACCGGCCTCGAAGAGATTTTTCACGTGCTGAAGCCCCATTGACCACGCAAGCGTGTCCCACGTAACCGTCTGGCGTCCCCCGATGAACCTCGCGTGGATGATGATGAACACGGCGATGAGGATGGCCGCGGCAACGGTCTCTTTCCTGCGCCTGCCTGAAAGGAACAGGAGCGGCGCGAAGAGGAGGAGTATGTAAAGAGGCATCGTCATCCGTTTGTCTCTCCGTTTTTTCCGGGCCGGTAGAACGCCATCAGCGCCACCGTAGCGATCGCAGAGGCCAGATGAAGCGCCAGCAGATAGCGGTAAGCGGAGCGATACCGAAACTCCACGACGCTTGTGCCGGGCGGCACGGCTATGGACTGAAAATTGTAGTTCACGCGCCTTATCGGGGTCTCCACGCCGTTGACGTAGGCGCGCCAGTCCCTGTCATAGTTCTGCAAATAGACGAGCAATGCCTCTTCCTGAGCGTTGACGGTGAGGTCGAGCGTATCCGGGCCGTATTCGCGCACGTTTATGCCGTCCGAGCCCTGCCCGGCATACGCAGCGTGTCCCGCCTTTTTGAACCTCGCGTAATCGAACCTCGCCGAGTACGTGCCGGCGGCGTTGTTGGCCTGCGCCGCCAACCCCACCTGCGCGATCTTGCCGAGGTCCGACCTGATCGTGCGCGCGCGAAGCGTCCACGGGACGTCCGTCCCGCGTCTGGAGTAGAACGTAAAGACATCGCCGCGCCGCGCCGCCCTCAATTGGAATTCATCAGATTCCTTTGTTATAAACGTGGTTTTGCCGTTGATGGTGTTTGTAAAAAAATAACGCTGCTTGCCGCCGGATATGCCCACGAGAAACCCAAGCCAGTTGCCGCCGTTTGACGCGTCACGGATCATCAGACCGGCCGCCTCGTTGTCCTTGTCATGGTTGGCCTCGACGCGCGTTTGAACGTCGAAGTCTCTTGAGACCTCCTTATACACGAAAGGCGCGGTGAACGTGTCGTTCCAAAAATAGGTGTTTGCGCTGGTCGGCGCGATGACGAGTTTTCCCGGATATGTCTTGTTGGCGTCGATTGTCGCGGCGCTCGATGCGTTAAGCACGTTCCACCCCATGAGCTTTCCTCCTCCGTCCGCCGTCTGCGTTGCGTCGAATTCATCGCCGTAGCCGGATTCTTCTATGGCGTCATTGTCCGCGCCCTCCACGTGATAGCTGAAGACCGAGGCATCCGGGGTCTCGTGGGGGGCATCGGATGCCGACGCGCCCTTTCTCAAGCCGGTGTCATACGCGGCGGTTATCCGCCCAAGCGCGTCGAGCCTCGTCACGGCGCTCAGATCGCCCTTGGCAAAGACCACCGTGCCATTTTTAATAAAATCCCTATAACCGGACTTCATAGTCGCTATGACATCCTCGTCGTTTACGGCCCTGTAGTTCCTTGTAATAAATATCTTCGGATAATCCGCCCCGAAGTATTCCATTTCGTCATGGCGAAGATCCCGGAGATCATAATACCGCCTGGGCACCAGCAGGTTCTTTTCCACGGGCTCGGCAAATGCGCGTTCCACGCCGTCAAGGGCCGGCTCGAACGTATTGTAGTATTCCGCGACCTTCAGCCTCTGGTCATAGGCTATCGCCCGCGTCGGTCTCCATGCGAAATCCACTTTCTTAGAGAGCAACTCGTTCAGTCTGGCCAGCTCGCCGTCATCCTCCGACCACTTGAGCTTCTGGTAATTGAGGTAGCCGAAGTTCCACTGAAATGTGGCAAGGCACAAGATGAGCGCGATAAAAAAAAAGGCATAGGCATTCTTCGACCTTGTCTGCAGGAGAAGCAGCACCGCAATGGCAGAGACCGCGAAGAGGGCCGCGTACATGGGCGGCGGCACCAGGTGCGCGCCGCCGAGCCGCTCCTCCTGCATCCAACTTAGTCCGTAGAAAAGCGCCGCGATGCCGAACGCCGCCGCGCAGAATGACGCGGCCGTCCACCTCTCCCCGTCCTTGAGGCAGGTGATGTACTCAAGCCCCATGCCTGAGAGACATATAATCAGGAACTGCACGAATATCTCGAACTCCACGTAATTGCGTATGAGGTTGAAGGTGGGGATGAAATGCATCGCCGAGTATATGAAAGAGCCCCTGCCGAGGCTCACAAAATAGACAAGCAGCGCGGCGAATATAACGGTCCAGCGGTACCTGTTTTTCGACAGCATCGCGCCGGTCATGGCGAGCACAACCGGTATCACCCCTATAAAAAGCTTTGCCCTCATGGACGTATACGACGTCACGTTGAAGAAATTGAATATGGCCTTCCAGTCCTGATGGTGCCCGGTAATTGCCGGCGTCTGATTCATATAATCCTCAAGCCCCGTTCTCATCGGTGAGATGAACTCGCCCCACCTTGTGAAGATGAAAAAGACCGGGGCCGCGGCAATGAGCATCAAAAGCGCGCCGATTGCAACACGGACGACGGATGAGCGTTGAACCACTGGCGCCTTGAGATGCGCCCTGTCCATGAACGCCAGATATGACGCGGCGAAAACAACAAGCGCCAGCACGAGGTAATGCGGGACATAGGCGTTCACCGCGATGCCCGTAATCGCCATGCCGAGCGCAAGGGCATCCCACCTTCCCTGCTCGGCGAATTCGGTGAGGAAGTAGAGGATATACGGAAAATAGATGCTGAAGTGCAAAGACTCGAACTCCTGGAAGTGCATGACGAAACCGGCAGAAAAGAGCGAGACCGCGAATGAGTAGAGGATGACCCTGGCGTCCTTGAAGAGCTTGGTGAAGAAGAGATAGCACCCTGCATTGTAGAATACGAATAGAAACAGGAATGAAAGGTTGAAGAGCGCGACCGGGTTCGCCGGTATTACCTTGTCTATAAGCGCGAAGGCGAACCACTGCCACATGGCGTAATGCTGGTGATACATATATAGAGGCTCGCCTGAGTTGAAAAACGGGTTCCATCCCGGCAGATGCCCGGATTGCACGAGCTCGCGGATGTACTGGAACTCCGTGGACCAGAAGAGCGTGTCCCACGAAACGGTCTCGGCGCCCGTCGCTAACCTCCCGTTGACGAGTAGAAAGAGCGCCGTGAGGCCCGCAGCGGCCAGGAGTTCGCGCCTCGGCCTCCTGAGAAGAAACAGGAGCGGCGTCATGACTATCAGGCTGTAGAAGAGTATCGTCATTTATAACGTGCGTGCCGTTAATTTCAGCGCCTTGCCGGATAAGCCAGTTCCCATCGCCGCTAACCGTAAAAACTGAAGAACCTGAAGAGCACCCTGGTCCTCTGCGCGAGGCTCACCTTCGCGGGGGGGAGATATCCTACGACTATGTATATCTTTACGAACATCGAAAGGTAATAGAGTATGACCGACGGCACCCGGAAAAAGACCGGCAGGAATCTCTTCATGGACGGGAAGCGCACCACGAGGGCGAAGACCTTTTGCAGCTTCTCCATGCGCGCCTTGGTCTCTTTGTCGAATTTGAGCGGCGAGGTCTTCCACGTGTTCTTCTCAAGCTCGCTAAGGCGCGCGGGGTCGAAGTAACCCGTCTTCACGGCGATGTTGGTAAGCTCCATCCCCGGATAGGGCATGAAAAACTGGGCGGACGGGTGCTCGGCGCGGCACCTGATGTTGAGGTCGAGCGTCTCGTATGAATTCTCCAGCGTCTCCGTGGGAAGCCCTATCATGTTCGAGACCGAGAGTTTAAGCCCTGCATCGTGTATGATGTCAGCGGCCCTGATTATCTGGTCGTTCGTCATGGCGCGGTTCAAGACCTTCGTCCTCACCTCTTCGTTGCCCGTTTCTATGGCCATGCGGACGATGTGGCATCCGCTCTCTTTCAGGAGGCCCATCATCTCCCTGTTCACGAGGTTTGGCCGCGTATAGCAGATATACGGGACGCCGATCTTCTTCTTGAACTTTCCCGCGAACTCGTAAAACCAGTCTTTTTTTATCGTCAGCACGTCGTCTTCAAAGATGATGTACTGGAGGCCGTAGCGCCCCTTTACCTCGCTTATCTCCTCGATGAAGTAATCGACCGGCTTCTTTCTGATGATGTTCCCCTTGCCCTTGTGCATCTCGTTGAACTTGTGGTTGAAGCAGTAGTTGCACAGGAACGGGCATCCCCTGCCTGAGAGGAACGACTTGAACTCCTGATTTTTGAGGAGCGTATCCTGATCGTAGAATATCTCGCGGTCGGGAAACGGGAGCGTGTCGAGGTCGTCGAGGAGATTACCCACGGGCGTCTTTTTTATCGAGCCGCCCCCGCGTATATGGAAGCCGTCTATATGGGCTGCCGGATTCTCCTTCCGCGACTTCACATACCGCGAGAGCGTAACGTCGCCGTCGCCGATGCAGATAGCGTCGAGCGAGAGCTCGTCTATGGACTGCGGGAAATACGTCGTATACGGCCCGCCCGCCACCTGCACGAGCGACGGGAATGCGCGTCTTATCTCGCGCGAGACCGGGATGTAACGCCTGTGACTGCCGAACATGAGAGAATACGCGACGATGTCCGGGCGGAGTTCCCGGAGTTTCTTCATTATCTCTTTTTGGGTGTTGGCGTATATGAGAGATACGTCCACGCCGTCCCTCTTGAGCGTCGAAGAGAGGGTCATTATGGAGTGCTGCTCGGTCAGGAGCTTTCCGTATACTACCCAGGTCAACCGTGTCATCTTTTACCGCGCCGCGTTGGGCTCGTGGTGGGGACAATCGTGATGATGCGTCCTGTGTGCGAAGATCAGTGCGTCTTGCCGTTGCGCTTGAGGATGTTCTTATTCCCGTGCACCGTGCC
>JACRCM010000143.1 GCA_016219025.1 Deltaproteobacteria bacterium
AGAAACGAGAAGGAACTGAAACGCAAGATGGTCTCGTACATGCGCATGTTGCAGAAACCGCCCGGCAGGGTCGCCAAATACTTCAAACACCCGAAAATCAGCTATGCGGCATGATTAAACTGTTTGATTGCCGTGGTAATAGAAGACAAAAACGGAGGCGGCCCGTGGCCGCATCCGTTTTTGTCATGCCCCTTGCTCATGTGCGCCCGTCTTGCCCCCCCCCTACTTCGCCCCCTTCACGTTCGTGTGGCAGTTCGCGCATTGGTAGAGCGGGAACGCCTTGGGGCTGTTGTGGCAGTTCGGGGAGCCGCAGAACTGCCCCTCCATGTTCTTCTTCATGGAGATGTCGTTGGCCTTGCTCTGGTCCTTGAATATGTTCGGGTGGCACTCGGAGCACTTGAGGTTCTGCTTGTGCAGGTCGTGCGGAAAGACGACCGGGCCGACCCCGGCCTTGGACATGGAGGCTGCCTTCGAGTCGAGGACGAGCTTACCCGGCCCAGGCTCATGCGCGGCAAAGGCCGCCCCGCAAAACATCACACTGGCGGCCATTATCGCGCATGTTATCAACGCATAAGACTGTCTCATGCGGCCCTATTTCTTCGCTTCCGGCGGCTTCTTGGGTGAAGAGTGGCACCGCTTGCAGTCGGTGAGCGGGAACGCAATCTTGCTGTGGCACCTGCCGCACCACTGGCCGTTCACGATGCCGACCATGGTGATGTTGTTCTGCCCCTGCGCCGGTATGAATATCTGCGGGTGGCAGACCTCGCACTTGAGCCAGTAGGTATGAATCTTGTGCGGATAGATGACGTTGTCGACATAGTCGCCCTTCGCCTCTATGAGCACGTCCATGTCGAGCGGGTCCATCTCTTCTTCGGTCGGGTCGAGCGACGGCCTGGGCTTTATGAGGTTGTCGCGGACGATCTGCGCCCAGTTGATGAGACCATACCTGTCCCTTGGGAGGTTGGTCGCGGAGAGCGCGGCCGGGTGCCAGCCGCGTCCCGCCCTGTATGCCACTGACGGCGGCCTGTTCGGGTCGCCGACGCCCGCGGGCTTGCCTGAGGTGTCGAGATAGATGACGCTGTTGACGTCGGTGGGGTCTATCACCTTCTCCGCCGGTTTGGCCGCATCGCCCTTGCCCGACTTGGCGGTAGCCGATTCGGCTACGCCGATGGAGCAGGTCATGGACAGGCCGACTACGGCAACGAGCGAGAGGAGGGCAACCTTCAAAACATTCCTCGTTGAAGACGCTTTCATTTAATCCTCCTTTATTAACCGCGGCGCGGGCCGTTCCTGCTGCCCCGATGACGCCATCCCCCTGCTGTCCTGCCTGACCGCGGATAAGCTTTTTTATTGCGTAGATAGAGCTACTTTGTAAATCGAGCTACTTTGTAAATCGGCACGGCTGCTTATGTCCCGTTGCTTTACAAAAAAACGCCGGTTACGGCTGTGGAGGCGGCGCGGGCTTGTCGTTCTCAGGCCTGTACGAGTGGCACCTGTCGCAGTAGAGCGGTTCCCACGCGATGAGGCCGTTGTGGCACCTGCCGCAGAAGTCGCCGTTCATTATCTTCGTCATGTTGATGTCGTTCGCGCCCTTCTTGATGATGAATATGTCCTCGTGGCATACCTTGCATTTGAACCTGATCCTGTGGAACCAGTGCGGGAATACCACGGGATTCACGCCCGCCTTTTGCATGCTCTCCGACTTGCTGTTGAGGACTATGTCCCCGTATTCCGCGTTGCCAGTTGTGGCGAGAAACAGGCCCGCGGCGATACCGGCGCAAGTCAGGAGGAGAACCCAAAAGCTAATCCTCTTCATCGGCTGCCTCCTTGGGAAGAAAGATTGTTGCGACCATGCTGACATCGATTTTAGTGCTGTTTGTTCCAATTATAGCCTGTTACATATACCCCATGTCAAGCTAAAAATTAAAATACCTTGATTTTTCATGCAAAACCACGGCCTGTCCTTGCGTATTGAAAAGGCCGCGCTTGTGTGATATAAATTTAGATTCTATTTACGAAAGGGAAATGGAGGACAGGACATTGACGGATTCTATGGTAATGGCAAGGGAGCCGCTCGGCGGCTTAAAAAGGACTTGCTACTGCGGCGAGGTAAACGCGGCCCACACTGGCGCGGCCATAACCCTCATGGGCTGGGTTCAAAGGCGGCGCGACCACGGCGGGCTGATATTCATCGACCTGCGCGACCGCGAGGGCATAGTACAGCTCGTCTTCAGCCCGGACGCGCCCACGGTGCACGATAAGGCGCACGAACTCAGGAGCGAATACGTCATAGCCGTCAGGGGCACGGTTCGCAAAAGGCCGCCCGGCACGGAAAACCCGTCTCTCAAGACCGGGCTTGTCGAGGTCGCGGTGAGCGAGTTGAGACTCCTCAACGACTCGGCCCCGCTCCCGTTCGTCCTCGAGGACGACACCGACGTCGCCGAGATGACGCGCCTCAAATACCGTTACCTCGACCTCAGACGCCCGGCGCTCCAGAAGAAACTCCTGCTCAGGCACAAGGTGGCCATGGCGGCTCGCAACTACCTTGCGGAGAACGGATTCCTTGAGATCGAGACGCCCGTGCTGACCAAGTCCACGCCCGAAGGCGCGAGGGATTTTCTTGTGCCGAGCAGGCTCACGCCCGGCAGTTTCTACGCCCTGCCCCAGTCGCCCCAGTTGTTCAAACAAATACTAATGATTGGCGGGTTTGACAGGTACTTCCAGATAGTCCGCTGCTTCAGGGACGAAGACCTCCGCGCCGACCGCCAGCCCGAGTTCACGCAGATAGACGCGGAGATGAGCTTTGTAGAGCGCGAAGACGTGATGGTAATAATGGAGGGGCTTATCCGCCGGATATTCAAGGAGGGGCTCGGCCTCGACCTTGCAACGCCTTTCCCCCGTCTCACCTATAAAGAGGCCGTGGGCAGGTTCGGGGTGGACAACCCGGACGTGCGCTTCGGGCTTGAGTTGAAAGACCTGACGGAGACCGTCAGGTCATCGGGCTTCAAGGTCTTCGCGGACACGGCCGCAAAGGGCGGCGTGGTCAAGGCGATATGCGCTAAGGGATGCGCCGAGTTCTCACGCAAGGAGCTCGACGACCTTACGGCCATTGCCGTATCGTTCGGGGCAAAGGGCCTCGCATGGGTAAAGCTCACGCCGGAGGGCTGGCACTCGCCCATAGCCAAGTTCCTCTCGGACGGCGTGAAGGCGGCCATCGCGGGCGCGCTCGACGCGGCGACCGGCGACCTCCTCCTCTTCGCGGCGGACAGACCGGCCATCGCCAACACCGTGCTCGGCAGGCTCAGGCTCAACGTCGGCAACAGGCTCGGCATCGTTCCGAAAGAGGGCTTCAACTTCGTCTGGGTGACGGAATTCCCCATGCTCGACTATGACGAGACCGAGAAAAGATGCGTCGCCGTGCACCACCCCTTTACCGCTCCGATGGACGAGGACATCGGCAAGCTCGACGCGGAGCCCCTGAGCGTCCGCGCAAAGGCTTATGATCTCGTGCTAAACGGCTCGGAGATAGGCGGCGGCTCGATAAGGATACACAGGAGCGACGTGCAGTCGCGGATATTCTCGAAGCTCGGCATCGGAGAGGAGGAGGCCAGGAGCCGCTTCGGCTTCCTGCTCGACGCCCTCTCCTACGGCACGCCCCCGCACGGCGGCATAGCCTTCGGCCTCGACAGGATCATGGCGATAATGACCGGGTCGGACTCGATACGCGACACCATAGCCTTCCCCAAGACCCAAAAGGCCGCCGACATGATGAGCGAAGCGCCCTCGACGGTAGACCAGAAACAGCTCGACGAGATTTCGATAAGGGTGGTGAAAAAGGCGGCCAAGACGGAGGAGGAGCGGAAGGGGTAGGCCGGAGGAGGCGGCCGATTTTCAGAGCAGACTACGTCAGTAATTTCTGCGGCGGGAGCGGGTTTGCAAACCTGCTCCCGCTTGATATCCCATCCGTCGTAAGAGTAACGTGA
>JACRCM010000144.1 GCA_016219025.1 Deltaproteobacteria bacterium
ATTGTAAGAGCTCCCATTTTACATGTGCAAATATGCTATTATAGCCATTTTGAGGCCTATTGTAGGCTGTCCGGTTAAAAAGATGGGCGCAAATAAGACATAAATCTTTAAAGAATTTTCAGTTTTTACCGGACACTACTGGTGAGAGATGGGAGAGGGGTGAGAGAGGGGAGAGGGGTGAGAGATGGGAGAGGAGACCTCCCCCTCTTCCCCGCGGCTTTATGCGGGGGAAGAGGGGGCCGGGGGGAGTTATACTTTTGTCGGGCACGGCGGGGGAAGGGCAAACCCTCCCCTTAGAAAGAATTTTAGTTTACGCATTACGGTTTTTTCTACCGTTTGAGGCTGCAAATGAAAATACTATCGGGATACGGGATTATCTTATTGGCGTGTCTGTCCGTCTTTTTCCCGTCAGCCGCGTCCGGCGCGCCCGCCGAGGAGAATTATCAATTTTATTGCGCCCAGTGCCACGGGCTTAAAGGCAAGGCCGACGGGCCCAACGCCGTGGAGAGTCAGCCCGTAAGCCCGCGCGACCACACAAGCGCATCCGAGATGAACAAGCTCACGGACGAGGATATAATAAACGCCATAGAGGGCGGCGGGGCCGCCACGAGCAAGTCCGTCCTCATGCCTCCGTTCGGCAAGACGCTTACAAAGGCCGAGATTGCCGCCTTGAAGGATTATCTCCGCAAGCTCTGCAAGTGCAAGGGGAAGTAGAAACCGTCCACTGATAACCGATTAAAATGACCTTTCTCCTTACAGTGCTCGGCGCGGTGCTCGTGCTTGAGGGCATACCGTACTTCGCCTTTCCCGCCAAGGCGAAGGAATGGGCCTCGCTCATGCAAGAGGTGCCCGAGAGGACGCTCCGCGTCATCGGGCTGGCAACGATGGTCTTCGGCCTTCTGGTGCTGGCCGCGATAAGGATGCTGTAATAAGGCCGTGGCCGTGAATGTTTTTCCCTGCGCGGCCACTGTCACGGCATCTCACCCATAACCTGATATGCCGATACCCTATACGAGATTTGCCGTATTTATAGCCGCGCTCGTCCTTGCGCTCTCCGGGTGCGCGGCCTCGACCGTGGCGCGTCCCTCAGGCGCAGAGTCCATAAGGGTGCTGGTCATGGACGGGGCCAAGGGCCTCACCATATCCGGCGTGAACGACAAGCTGCGGATCGAATGGGTTGGACGCGGCCGCGCGAAGGTCAACGGCGCGGAGGTCGCGCTGCCCGCCGTTTATAGGCCCAGGGGCGAGTTTCTCAATATCAACGGCAAGCCGTATCGCGGCACGCTTACCGTTGGCCAGGGCAGGGACGGCATCATGGTGGTGAACGAGCTTGAGGTCGAGGCTTACGTGGCCGGCATCATCAACAACGAGATATCGTCGCGGTGGCCGAAAGACGCCATCCGAGCGCAGGCCGTGGTGGCGAGGACTTACGCCGTCTACCAGAAGAAGAAGCGCGGGGCCGAGCCATACCACGTGGAGGCCACCACCATGGGACAGGTCTATAACGGCGCCGGGGCCGAGGACGCGCCCGCCGTCAGCGCGGTAAGGGATACCGCCGGAGAGATGCTCTTCTACGGAGATGAGCCCGCGCTTACGGTCTATCACTCAAACGCCGGAGGCATGACCGAGGATGCGGTTGAGGTCTGGGGCAGCGGCTACCCGTATCTGCGTCCCGTGAAAAGCCCGTATGACGAGGCCGCGCCCAAATATGCGTGGGAGTTCAAGGTCTCCCCGGAGTCTCTCAGGGCTTCTCTCAGGGCGGCAGGGTACAACAGGCTCGCGGAGCCGACGGAGGTTGCCGTCTCCGGCGTAACGGCCTCAGGCCGCGTAAAGGCCGTGGCCATAAAGGACGCAAACGGCAACGCGGCCGTAATGAGCGGAGAAGAACTCAGACGCGCGCTTGGGTACGGGAACATCAAGAGCGCCATATTCAAGGCCGGGCGCGACGGCGGCGCCTTCGTCTTCAATGGCAGGGGGAGCGGCCACGGGGTAGGGCTTTCGCAGTGGGGCGCGAAGGGCATGGCCGGCGACGGCTATTCATACAAGGAGATACTCAACCATTACTATCCGGGGACGGAGTTGGTCAAAAGGCCGTGATGCGCGTCTTTAGAACCCTCTCCCCCGCCCTCTTACTTTTAATTATAATGAGAGAGAGTGGGGGAGAGGGCAGAGCCTGCCCCCGCGTGGTTAAGGCGGGGGGCGAGGGGCATCGAAGGCGCGAACTCTCGTGGTGAAAAAGGGCGTTGGCCATGGCGCGAGGGACAAAGACGCCGGTAAATCGGCAACTACATTCAACGCTTCACGGTCTTTACTACGCATGGACGTCAAGGAATTCGATTACCACCTGCCCGAAGAACTCATCGCCCAGTTTCCGCTTGAGCGCCGGGATGCGTCGCGGCTCATGGTCTTGGACAGGCTGACCGGGGCCGTGAGACATGCCGCCTTCAGCGATATAACCGGGTTGCTCCGAAAGGGCGACAGCCTTGTCCTCAACGACACGCGGGTGATGCCTGCAAGACTCCTGGGGCATAAGGGGTCCGGCGGCAGGGTGGAACTCCTCCTTGTCCGCGAGACGCGCCCAGGGGTTTGGGAGTGCATGATAAGGAATTCGAAGGGGCTTAAGTCAGGCTCTCGCGTCTTTTTTGACGGCGGAGGATCGGCCCGCGCCGTAGAGATCAGCGAAGGCATCTGCAAGTGTGAATTCGGCTCGGCTCAAACCCCCTGGGAACTCATGGAGCGCTCCGGCTCCGTGCCCCTGCCGCCGTACATAAGGCGCGACGCCACGGAAGAGGACAGGGCGCGCTATCAGACGGTCTATGCGGCGGAGGGTAAGGCCGGGGCAGTGGCCGCGCCGACCGCGGGGCTGCACTTCACCGGGGAACTGCTTGGGCGGATAAGGGCGCTGGGCGTGGAGATATGCAGCTTGACCCTCCACACCGGCCCCGGCACCTTTTTGCCGGTGCGCTCCGAGAAGGTCGAGGGCCACAGGATGCACGCGGAGTCTTATAGCATCCCGGAGGCGGCGTTCGAGACGGTTATCCGGGCCAAGGCCGATGGCCGAAGGGTGATAGCCGTCGGCACTACCGCCGCGCGCGCCCTTGAGGCCGCGGCTAAGGACGGCCTTTCAAACCCCGCGCTTGACGGGACCACGGACATATTCATATATCCCGGTTTCGTCTTCAAGGTGATAGACGGGCTTCTGACGAATTTTCACCTTCCTTGCTCTACCCTGCTCATGCTCGTATGCGCCTTTGCCGGACGCGACCGCGCGCTCGCGGCCTACAGAGAGGCGGTCGATAAGCGCTACAGGTTCTTCAGCTACGGGGACGCGATGTTTATAGCGTAAAGACCGCGACCGTGGTTGTGAGCCGAAGGATTTACAAAATAGCTCGGTGCGTGATGCGTTTGGCCGTTTTTAGAACCCTCTCCCCCGCCCGCTCATCCCTAAATAATATGATGAGAGAGGGCGGGGGAGAGGGCGGGGGAGAGGGGAGGGTGAGGGAGAGGGGAGGGTGAGGGGGGAGGGGAGGGTGAGGGGAGGGTGAGGGGGAGTTTTTGATGGCAGGATTTACAGGATTTACAAAACAACTCTATTAGATCTGCTTCGTAAATCTTGCCGCGCCCGCAATGACGGGGCGTGGAACACAAATCAGCGTTTCATTTTCACGGAGCACGGCCACGGTCTTCACCCATGAACTTTTCCTTCAATCTCATAAAGACCGACCCTTCGGGCGCGAGGCTTGGGACGGCGGTCACGCCGCACGGGGCATTTTCCACGCCGGTATTCATGCCCGTTGGCACGCGGGCCTCGGTAAAGGGCGTTACGCCGGAGGCGCTGCGCGAGGCAGGGGCGGAGATAATACTCGCCAACACCTATCATCTATATCTGCGCCCAGGGCACGAGACCATAGCGGCTCTCGGCGGGCTGCACCGCTTCATGCACTGGGACGGCCCGATACTCACGGACAGCGGCGGGTTTCAGGTCTGGAGCCTCGGCAAACTCAGGCGGATAGACGAGGAGGGCGTGTCCTTCGCGTCCCACCTCGACGGCGCCCGGTGCGTGCTCACGCCTGAGTCGGTCGTGGAGATACAGGAGGCGCTCGGCTCCGACATCATCATGCCGCTCGACGAGTGTACCCCGTATCCGTCGTCGAGGGAGTACGCCGAGGATTCCATGAACCTGACCCACAGGTGGGCGCAACGCTGCAAGAAGGCCAAAAAAAACACGGGACAGGCCCTCTTCGGCATCGTGCAGGGCGGGATGTACGGCGACCTTCGCGCCGCGAGCGCCGGGGCGATAACGGGCATCGGCTTTGACGGCTACGCCATAGGGGGCCTGAGCGTGGGGGAGGACAAGGCGCTCATGCACGGCATGGCCGAGGCCGCGTTGCCGCACCTGAGCGCCGCCTCGCCGCGCTATCTCATGGGGGTGGGGACGCCTGAAGACCTCGTCTGGGGCGTGGGCGCGGGCATCGACATGTTCGACTGCGTCATGCCGACCCGGAACGCCCGCAACGGAACGCTCTTTACAACCAACGGGAAATTGGTTATAAAGAATGCACGGCATGAGCGCGACCCGGCCCCGGTCGATGAAGGGTGCGGGTGCTACACGTGCCGGAATTATTCACGCGCGTATCTGCGCCATTTGTATATGGCCGGGGAGGTCTTATCTCCGGTCTTGAATTCCATACATAATCTGTATTATTATGAATGGCTAATGCGCGAGATGCGCTCCGCCATATCACAGGACAGGTTCGGCCAGTGGAGCAAGGCGTTCCATGAAGGAAGGAACGCCGGGGGTTAAAGACCCGGAAATCGTCTCAATTTCAAGGAGGTATCAAGAGTGTTATACATATTCCCGGTGGCATTGGCGTTCGCCGAGGACGCGGCGCCCTCAGGCGGCGCGTTCAGCACGTCGTCACTCATAAACATGGCGCCGCTCGTTTTGATGTTCGTCATCTTCTACTTCCTCCTCATCAGGCCGCAGCAGAAGAAGGCCAAGGAGCACAAGGAGATGCTCTCCCAGATACAGAAGGGCGACGCCGTCATAACCTCAAGCGGGATCCACGGCAAGGTCACGGCCGTGGCCGACGACGCCATTACCGTGGAGATCGCGGACAACGTCAGGGTCAAGTTCTCGAAGGACGCGGTCGCCGTTAGAAAGACTCAGGGGTAGAATAGAGCGCATCGAACGGCGCGCATAAGACCGCGCCGTCATTAAAATCCGTCACGGAGCCTTTAATGAGAAGCATCTTATGGCGCATAATCATGCTGGCCGCCTTCGTAGGGCTGGCGTTCGTCCTCTTCCTGCCGTCGACGCCGCTCCACGACAGTCTCCCTTCGTTCTGGGCGAAGAGCGTCCCCAGGATAAACCTCGGACTCGACCTCCAGGGCGGCACCCATCTCGTCCTCGCCGTGGATCAGGATAAGGCCGTTGAGAACCACACGGGCAGGCTCGCAGGCACGGTAGAGGAGGCGCTCAAGAAGAAGAATGTCCCCTACGTATTGGTCACGCGGGAGGGCGCGGTCGGCGTCACCATCGGGTATCTCGACGAGAAGTCGCGTGACGACATAAAAAAGGTCGTTGACGACGACTTCGGGGTCTTCGACCTCGCCTCCGCCTCCGACGGCAGGCTCAGCTTCAAGCTCAAGGACAAAGAGGTCGAGCGCCTCAAGGACTGGGCGCTCTCGCAGGCGCTTGAGACGATAAGGAACAGGATAGACAAGTTCGGCGTGGCCGAGCCGATAATCCAGAAGCAGGGCGACAACGAGCTCGTCATCCAGCTCCCCGGGCTTAAAGACCCGGACAGGGCCATCCAGCTCATCGGCAAGACCGCTGTCCTGGAGTTCAGGATACTGGACGATTCGATGGACCCGGCAAAGGCCGCCGCGAGCGGCGCTCCGATGGATTCCGAGGTGTTGTATCAGGTGGGCCGCTCCAAGGGCGGCGCCCCGGCCCCGGGCAACGTCCCGTATCTGGTGAAAAAAGAGGTTCTGCTTACCGGCGAATTCCTCACCGACGCCCGCGTGGCCGTAGACACGCAGTATAACGAGCCGTACGTCTCGCTTACGTTCGACTCGGCTGGCGCGCGCATCTTCGACAGGGTCACCACCGCCAACAAGGGCAAGCGCCTCGCCATAGTCCTCGACGGCAACGTCCATTCCGCGCCCACCATAAACGAGCCGATATCCGGCGGCAGGGCGCAGATAACCGGCCGCTTCAGCTACGAGGAGGCGACCGACCTGGCCATAATCCTGCGCGCCGGGGCGCTCCCCGCGCCGGTCACGGTCGTGCAGAACGTGACGGTCGGGCCGTCCCTCGGACAGGATTCGATAAGGAACGGCGTAAAGGCCGCGGTATTGGGCGGTGCCCTCGTCCTCCTCTTCATGTTCGTCTACTACCGGGTCTCCGGCCTCATCGCGGACTTTGCGGTATTCCTGAACATCATCATGCTCCTCGGCTCGATGGCGTGGCTCTCGGCCACGCTCACGCTTCCTGGCATCGCGGGCATCATACTCACCATAGGCATGGGCGTGGACTCCAACGTCCTGATATTCGAGAGGATAAAAGAGGAGCTGCGCCTCGGCAGGACGCCTCGCTCCGCGGTCAACGCCGGGTATGACCACGCGCTCTGGACGATCATCGACTCGCACGTGACCACGCTCATCACCGCCGCCGTGCTCTTCCAGTTCGGCAGCGGCCCGATAAAGGGCTTCGCGGTCACGCTCTTCGCGGGCATACTCATAAACCTTTTCACCTCGCTCGTGGGCACGAAGGTGGCCTTCGACATAATGAACGGCAGGATAAGGGTTAAGAAGCTCAGCATATAAAGACCGTGAACTGTGACCGTCGCGGTTCACGTTCACGGCATTCAGGAGGCTCAATGGACATCTGGGGCGAGACTAATATAGACTTTCTCGGCAAGCGTTTCATCATGTTCGCCATATCAGGCATCCTCGTCGTCATCGGGGTCATCGCCACGATTGCCATACCGCTGGGCAAGGCGAACCTCGGCACGGACTTTGCCGGAGGCGTGGCCATACAGTTCAGGTTCGAGCGTCCGCTCGTGATAGACGAGGTGCGCAAACTCCTCGCGGACGGCGGCTTAAAGGACGCCTCCCTCCAGCAGTTCGCCGAACCTAACAAGCTCCTCATAAGGTTCAAGAAGTCCGGCGGAGACCTGCGCGAGACTTCAAAAAAGATCGGCGAGGTCTTCACCAGGGGCATGCCCGCGAACCCGTATACGGTAGACTCCACCTCCGAGGTCGGGCCGACCGTCGGCAAGAAACTCCAGAAGGACGCCCTCTGGGCGGTCGGTATCTCCATGCTCGGCATCCTGATATACGTCGCGTGGCGGTTCGAGTTCCGCTTCGGGGTGGCCGCGGTGGCCGCGACCTTCCACGACCTGTTCGTCGTAATGGGCCTCCTCTTCATATTCAACAAGGAGATGAACCTGCTGATTATAACGGCCCTCCTCACGCTCGCCGGTTATTCGCTCACCGACACGGTCGTCGTCTTCGACAGGATACGCGAGAACATGGCGAAGAAGACGAAGGAGCCGGTTATCCCGCTCATAAACCGCTCGATAAACGAGGTGCTCAGACGCACTATAGTCACGTCGCTTACGACGCTCATCTCGCTCGTGGCGCTTCTTCTCATCGGCGGCGAGGTCATTCACGACTTCTCGCTCACGCTCTTTGTGGGCATACTCATAGGGACGTATTCGTCGATATTCATAGCCAGCCCCATCCTCCTCTTCTGGAAGGAGCACGGCAGGCCGGGCGCGGCGAAGGCGTGACGGCCTCTTGGCTGTAAGCGCCATAAGCCTGACGGCGATAAATAACATCCCTCAACAACGCGGGCTTGACACGCGCTGCCTGCATCTGTGGAATATCATTGAAGCATGCCGGTTGCGGCGCTGACCCGTGGCCCAATATGCGGCTGGCCGTCCCCTTCCCTATAAGTTGAGATGACCCCGCGTCCCGCGAACATGAAAAAACGTTGGAAGGTTGCCGAGGCCGATAAGGGGCTTGCAGGGACGCTCGCAAGGGAGATGGGCATCCTGCCGCTTACGGCGCAGCTCCTGATAAACCGGGGCATACTCGACTCGGCGGCGGCCTCCGCGTACCTGAGGCCGTCGCTCTCGGCCCTGCCCGACCCGTTCCTCCTCAAGGACATGGACAGGGCGGTCGAGCGCGTGAGGCTGGCCCTCGACCGCAACGAGCGCATCGCCGTGTGGGGCGATTATGACGTTGACGGCGCGACTTCTTCGGCCCTCCTCCATCTCTTTTTCAAGGAGATAGGCGTCGAGGCCGAGTGCTACATACCCGAGAGGCGTTCCGAGGGATACGGCCTCAACCCGGAGGGTCTCAAGAGGCTCAAGGACGCGGGCGCGTCGCTCGTCATAACCGTGGACTGCGGCTCGACGAACCACGACGCCGTGGGCTACGCGAACTCCATCGGCCTCGACGTTATCATAACCGACCACCACGAGATACCGGAGCCTTTGCCCGCCGCCTGCGCGGTTATCAATCCCAAGCAACACGGATGCGCGTATCCGTACAAGGGGCTTGCCGGCGTGGGCGTGGCATTCAACCTCGCCGTGGCCCTGCGCGCCCGGCTGCGCTCGGCGGGCCGGTTTAACGGGACGGAGCCCAACCTCAGAAAATACCTCGACCTCGTCTGCATCGGCACGGTCGCGGACGTGGCCCCGCTTACCGGCGTGAACAGGCTTATGACGAGCGCGGGGCTGTGCGAGATGGCATCCGGGGCGCGTCCCGGCATCGGCGCGCTCATCGAGACGGCGCGTCTGAGCGGCCCGGTCACCGCGGGCAATATCGCGTATCAGCTTGCCCCGCGCCTCAACGCCGCCGGAAGGCTCAAACGCGCCGAGACCGCGCTCAAGCTCCTCGTCACCGCCGAGGCCGCCGAGGCCGCTTCCATCGCGGCAGAACTCGACTCCGAAAACACGGCAAGGCGGAAGATAGAGGAGGAGATGTTCAGGGAGGCGCTCCTCATGCTCGGCGCGGACGCGCCGGACAAGGGCGTCGTGCTCTCGAAGGAGGGTTGGCACCCCGGGGTGATAGGCATAGTGGCCTCAAGACTCGCGGAACGTCTTGCGCGCCCCGTGGTGATGATAGCCCTTGAGGACGGCGTGGGCAAAGGCTCGGCCAGGGGCGCGGCCTCGTTCAACGTCGTCGAGGGGCTTCGCGCATGCGGCAGGCTCCTTACGCGGTTCGGCGGACATAAGGCCGCCGCCGGGCTTACGGTCGACGCCGGGAACGTCGAGCTGTTCCGCCGCGAGTTCATCAGTCATGTCAACGCCGCGATACCGGACGAGGAACTGACGCCTGTGGTCAGACTCGACGCCGCCGTAACGCTCGGCGACGTGAACGAAAGGCTCGTGAACGAGACTGCTGCGCTCGCGCCGTTCGGCGCGGGCAACCCGGAGCCGCTCCTGTGCCTCTTAGGGGCGCACATCGTCTCGACCGAGGTCGTAGGCGGAGGCAGGCACCTGCGCCTCAAGGTGCAGGACGCGGCCCGGCCCGGCCCGGTCTTGTCGGGCATCGGCTTCGGACTGGCCTCCTGCGCCGCTCCGGTAAAAGGCGCGGCCCATGCGCTTGCATTTTCTCCGTACATGGACGAGTGGCGGGGAGGCCGCACCCTCAAGCTCCGCATAAAGGACGTTCAGGCCGTGGAAGGGCAGAAATTTTGATATTTGGCAAAGGTTCATGCGGCTAAGCCGCATAAGTGATATGCTCTTATAGAGAGGATAGCCATATCGGGAGACGCGCACGATAACCATGGAATACCGCACCGTAAAGGCCATTGAAGGCCCGCTCGTCTTCGCCGGGAGGATATCGGGCGCCGGGCCTTGGAGATATGTGCGTGGTCAGGCCCGGCAAGGGCGTCCCGCGTCCATTGACCATATCGGGAGGCACACACGATAACCAGGGAATACCGCACCGTAAAGGCCATTGAAGGCCCGCTCGTGTTCGCCGAGAGGATATCGGGCGCCGGGCTGGGGGAGATGTGCGTGGTCAGGCTCGGCAGCGGCGAGACGCGCGCCGGGCAGATACTCCAGTTGCAGGGGGACCGCGCGGTGATACAGGTCTTGCAGGGCACCGGCGGCATAGACTCCGAGTCCGCCGCCATAACCCCCACCGGCGAGGTCGCGCGGGTCGGGGTCTCCGTGGACATGCTGGGCAGGGTCTTCAACGGCTTCGGCGAGCCGAGGGACGGGTTCAGCCCCATAATACCGGAGAAGCACATGGAGGTGAACGGACTGCCCATGAACCCGGTCTCCCGCGAGAAGCCCGACTTCTTCGTGCAGACCGGCATCTCGGTCATCGACGGTTTGAACACCCTCGTGCGCGGGCAGAAGCTGCCGATATTCTCAGGCGCGGGCCTCCCTGCCAAGGAGCTTGCCATGCAGGTGGTGCGACAGGCGAAGGTCGCCGAGGCCGCCGACTTCTGCGTCGTCTTCGGGGCGATGGGCATCACCTCGCGCGAGGCGTTCTTCTTCAGGAAGGAACTCTCCGAGGGCGGGGCCATGGAGCGGACTATTGCGTTCATCAATCAGGCCATCGAGCCGGCCATCGAGCGGCTATTTACCCCGCGCATCGCGCTCACCACCGCCGAGTATCTGGCCTTCGATAAGGGATACCACGTCATGGTCGTGCTCACCGACATGACCGCGTACTGCGATGCGCTCCGCGAACTCGGCAGCGCAAGGGAGGAGATACCGGGCAGGCGGAGCTACCCCGGATACATGTATACAGACCTTGCCTCTTTATACGAGAGGGCGGGCAGGCTCAAGGGCAGGAAGGGTTCGGTCACGCTCATGCCGATACTCACCATGCCGGACGACGACATCACGCACCCGATACCCGACCTCTCCGGCTACATAACCGAGGGTCAGATAGTCCTCTCACGCGCCCTCCACCGCAAGGGCATATACCCGCCCATAGAGGTCCTGCCGTGCCTCTCGCGCCTTATGAACCTCGGCATAGGCAAGGGTAAGACCCGCGACACGCATCGACGCCTTGCCGACGCCCTCTATTCGGCCTACGCGAGGGGAGGCGACGTGAGGAGGCTTACGACCATCGTCGGCGAAGAGGGTCTGACCGAGATAGACCGGGCGTATCTCGCCTTTGCCGACGCCTTCGAGAGGCGCTTCATCGGACAGGGCGGCTCCGACAGGTCGATAGACGAGACCCTCGACCTCGGCCTTGAGCTTTTAAAGTCCCTCCCGGACAGGGAGAGGGCCGCGCTGACGAGGGGGAAGATTTAAAACGGTTATCGGCAGTCCGCAGGGCTGGTGCAATTCCGTGCCATGCGCGGCGGGGGGGTAGTTGCCGATTCATCGGCGTTTTTAGCGGGTAGGGGACAGTCCGCAGGACTGGTGAAGCACGGTGCACCCGTAGAAGGCATGTCTGGTTCGCCGCGCTTGATCCGGCCTGCAATTGGCCGGCCTGCAATTGGATAGACATGGAAAAACTCGCTCCGACAAGACAGCACCTCCTTGCCCTCAGGACTCAGACTACGGTCATAAGGAAGGGGCTCGACCTCTTGAAGAGCAAGCGGGAGGCGCTCATGAAGGAGTTCTTCGGCATAGTCGAGGAGAGCGTCCGCCTGCGCGCCGAGCTTACCGGGGCGCTCAACAAGGCGCAAAGAGACATGGAGATAGCCAGGGCGCTCTACGGCCCGGCGGTCGAGTCGTTCGCCCACGCGGTGAGGCGCGAGGTCTCGATAGACGTCAAGGTCGAGAACGTCTGGGGCCTCAACGTCCCTGAGATAACCGAGACCGCGCTCACGCGCACGATGGAGGCGCGGGACGTCTCCGCCATAGGCGAGAGCGCGATGGTCATGGACGTGGCCAGGGAGTTCGAGGTGGTGGCGGACTTTATCGTGAAGATAGCCTCGAAGGAGGCCCGTCTCCAGAGGGTCGGCGAGATGATAAAGGCCGACACCAGAAAGATAAACGCCATAGGCGAGATAATGCTCCCGTCGATGCGCCGCCAGATGAAGTCCATAGAGCGCGTCCTCGAGGAGAGAGAGCGCGAAGAGGTCAGAAGGCTCAAGCGGATAAAGGCGATGAGGCAGGGGTGAGGGGGCATTGTAGTTGCCGATTCATCGGCGTTCTCTCGGCGGGAGCAGGTTTGCAAACCTGCTCCCGCCGAGTTTCACTCCGCGTTGCCAAGCTCTGCGCCTGCCCTCGAATAGCCTGCCCCCGAGCGTATCTGTCGGGGGTATCTGTCGAGGGTGGTGACGCAATTACCGGGAAGCTCCGCTTCCCGTGCAATCCCGTTCCCAAAGTCTGCCCCCGAACATAGAGCTACATTGAGACCCCTGAAAAACCCTCAAAAGAGTGTCATTCAGAGCGCAGCGAAGAATCTCGCGCTTAGGCAATTCAATATGTTACGAGATTCTTCGTCGCAAAGGCGCTCCTCAGAATGACAAAAAACAGGCTTTTTCAGGGG
>JACRCM010000146.1 GCA_016219025.1 Deltaproteobacteria bacterium
CTGTTGGAGAAGAGATGGATGTTGCGGGCAACGAGCTCTTTGCCCGTGCCGTTCTCGCCGGTGATGAGCACCCAGCCGTTCGACGGCGCGGCCCTCTCTATGCCGCGCTTCAACGCCTGCATGGACTGCGATGCCCCGACTATCTCATACTTTGCAAGCGCCCTGCCCCTGAGCGTCTGATTCTCCTCGGTAAGGTTTTTATGTTCGAGCGCGTGCTCGACCGTCAGTATCACCTTGTCGAGAGAAAGCGGCTTTTCGATGAAGTCATAAGCGCCGAGTTTGGTAGTCCTGACCGCGGTCTCGATGTTGGCGTGCCCCGATATCATAATGACGGGGAGCCCCGGGCAGCGCGCCTTGATTGCCTTGAGGGCCTCGGTGCCGTCCATGCCGGGCAGCCAGATGTCCAGTATCACGAGGTCCGGCGTCCTTGCGTCAATCTTTTTAAGCGCCTCCTCGGCGCTCTCCGCCTGCACCGGTTCGTATCCATCGTCACGGAGCACGCCTGAGAGCGACTCCCTTATCTCGCGCTCGTCGTCCACGACAAGTATGGTCTTCATACGCTTACCGCCTTTACCGGGAATTCAATCACGAACCGCGTGCCGCGCGGCGAGTTGTCCTTGACCCTTATGTAACCGTTGTGGTCGGCTATGATGTTGCTCACTATGGCGAGGCCGAGGCCGGTGCCTGTTTTCTTGGTGGAGAAGTACGGCTCGAAGAGCCTCTGTTTGGCCTCCGGCGTTATGCCGGAGCCGTTGTCGGAGACCTCAAGCATGGCAAGACGCAGGTCTTCCATGTAATGGGTCTCGACCGTGACGGCGCCGTCCTCGCTCACGGCCGCCACCGCGTTGTCGATAAGGTTGATGATGACGCGCTTTATCTGGTCCCGGTCGAGCTCTATGACAGGGAGCCTTTCATCGAGCACGGATGAGAAGGCCACCTTCCTGTGCCCTGCGCGGTATAACGCGACGGTGTCGGAGACTATCTCGTTCAAATCGTTGGGAGACGGGTTCGACGCGGGCATCCGCGCGAACGACGAAAACTCGTTTACCAGCGTCTTGAGTTCATCCACCTCTTTTATTATGGTCGTGGTGCATTCGTCGAATACCTCGGCGTCGGCCCCCGGAAATCTGTCGATGTATTTCTTTCTAAGCCTCTGCGCCGAGAGCTTTATCGGGGTGAGCGGGTTCTTTATCTCGTGGGCGATCCTCCTTGCGACCTCCTTCCATGCGCTCATCCGCTGGGTCTTGAGGAGGTGCGTGAGGTCGTCGAGGACCGCGACCATGCCGAGGTAGTCGCCGTTTTCGTCCCGGAGGGCGTTGAGGTTGACGAGCACCGTCATCACGCTCCCGCGCACCGCCACCCTCATCTGCCTCTCCATGGCGGGCAGACCGGCCTCCATCATCTCGCGTATCATCTCCCGGAGCGCCTCCCTGTCCTCATGGCGGAGCACGTCCTTGTAATTCCTGCCCACGGCGCCGGAGTCCTCGGCCCCGAGTATCTCGGCGGCGACCCTGTTCATGGAGATTATGCGTCCGGTCTTGTCGATGGAGACGACGCCCGCCGGAACGTTGCCGAGGACTATCTCTATGTAGCGCCTGCGCTGATCGAGCTCGCTGTTGGTGCGTCTGAGGTCGAGGTTGGCGGCCTCGAGCTTGGTCTTGCCCGCGGCAAGGTCTTCGGTCATCCGGTTGAAGGACTTAACCAGAAGACCTATCTCGTCGTTAGACGCGGCGTCTATCCTGTATTCGAGGTTTCCGCTCGCCACCGCGTGCGTGCCCTCGGCAAGCTCCTGTATGGGCACGGTGATCTCCTTGGCTATGTATCTGCCTATCCAGATGGAGAAGAAGACTATAAGGAGCGTTATAATCAGGAGTATCGAGAAGTATGTCGCCTTGACCGGGTTCTTGAGGAGCTTCAACTGCTTGTACCCCTCTAACGCCGTGGATATCTCCTTCATCTTGTCTATCAGGCTTTGCGGCACGTAGTAGCTCACCACCACGGCCCCGGCCGCCCCGGCGCCGGATGGAGACGGTATGGGAGAGATGCCCCTGACCACGTCGCCCGCTCCGACCGTCTCAACGAACCCGGCGGCCTCCCCTCTGAGGGCCGCCTCGACGCTGTGCGCGTCGACGTCCGGGACCATGTTCTTGTTCACCTTGGCGGAGATGGCGTAATATACGCGAACGCCGCCCGGAGAAAAGACCTCAACGGTCGAAAAATCATTGTCCGCGAGCTTCGCGTCGACGTAGCCGCCGACGCGCTGGTCGTCTCCGTCGAGCCTCCACCCCTCCCTCCCCGCCGCGAGCGCCGTGGCCCTTGCCCCGGAGGCGACCCTCTCGGTCATGTCTTTATAATAGTTCTGCGCCATGACGAGCGACTGCTGGAGCGAATCTTCTATCTTCACGCCGAACCAGCCGTCTATGCTCCTGTTGATAAAACCTATGACGACGAAGAAGAGGAGGAAGGTCGGGACTATCGTCAGGAGCACGAAGGCGGAGATGAGCTTGGTCATCAGGCGCGAGCCAGCCGCCTTCTTCTTCCTCTCGATGTAGAGCTTTACCGTATTCCGGAGGACGAGGAATATAAGGAGGATGAGCAGGATGATGTTGATGTTTATGAGGCCGAGGACGAAGATGTTCGTCGGCAGGGGCACGTCTCCGCTTACGAGCGAGATGTGGGACTCGATGTAGGTAAGGAATATAATGACCGGGACGATGACCGCGATTATGATGAACTCGCGCCGCCGCCTCTTGGCCTCGGCCTCTATCCTTTCATTGCCGTCGCTCATATAGGATTACGGAGAAAACGTCACCGCGTACCAGTCGGTCTCGAAGTCCCACAGCTTAACGAAGATCAGGACGTAATCGAGTCCCATCGGCAGCTTTACCGTGTGCAACTCGGCCTTGATCCTTATTTCATACTTCGCGCCCTTCACGAATCCGTTCCTCGGCGCAACGAGGACGCCCACGGCGGAGGACATGAGGGCCTTCATCTCCGCGAAGTCGCCGGTGCGCGCCGCGCCGCCCTCCACCTCTTCCCGC
>JACRCM010000145.1 GCA_016219025.1 Deltaproteobacteria bacterium
ACCACCTCGACCGCGGGTACGAGCGGATAGAGGAAAAACTCAAGGCGCTTGGGGCCAACATCAGGCGCGTTGCCCAGTAGTCGCCGGTTTAATAGAGCTGCTTTGTAAATTCCGGCGTTTAAAGACGCCGATGAATCGGCAACTACAAGACTATAATAAGATGAAAAAAAAGACAGAAATGACAAAGAGGCCGTGGGAAGAGACCCTGACGATAGCCCTTCCGAAGGGGCGCATCCTCAAGGAGGCGTCGCTCCTCTTTAGGGCCGCAGGTTTCGACTTCAGCGAGCTCCTTCAAGACGACCGCCGTCTCATCTACGAGGACGCCGCCGAGGGGCTCAGGTTCATGATACTCAGGAACCAGGACATCCCCACCTACGTCGAATACGGCGCGGCGGACCTCGGCATCGCGGGCAAGGACACCCTCGTGGAGCAGGCCAAAGACCTCTACGAGCCGCTCGACCTCGGCATAGGCGCGTGCCGCATGATAGTCGCGGAGCCGCGCGAACTGGGCGCGCGGGACAACCCGCGCCACTGGACGCACATCAGGGTGGCGACCAAGTATCCTAACATCACGCTCAGGCATTTCCTCGGCAAGGGCATACAGGTCGATATAATCAAGCTATACGGCTCCATAGAACTCGCGCCTCTCCTCGGCCTCTCCGAGCGCATAGTAGACCTCGTGCAGACCGGCGAGACGCTGAGGAAGAACGGCCTCGTCGAGGTGGAGGACATCATGCAGGTCACCTCCAAGCTGATATGCAACCGCGCCTCCTTGAAGACCAAGCCCAAGAAGGTCAAGGACCTGGTCGAGCGGATGGGCAGGGCGGTAGGGGCGAAGGCAAAGGAAGCGGCGGCGGGATGAAGATGATACGGCGCATCTCGACTAACGATAGCTCGATTGACAATATCTTGCCATTAGTTACCTCTTCGCGTGAAGAGAACGCCGCTCACGGGATGCGCAAAGATTATCAGGTACATCAAACTGTAACCGGCATAAAGCTTGCGATACAGGATCGGGGAGATAGAGCGGTAAAGGACTACACGCGGGAATTCGACAGGATTGACTTTGATAAAGATAATGTAAGCCTTGAGGTCTCTAAAAAGGAGGTAAACGCCGCGTTCCGCAAGGTATCAAAAGACGATATGCGCCTTCTGGAGCTTGCGGCGTCCCGCATAGAGGCGTTTCACAAAAGGCAATATAAGAACCTATGCAGGAGTTGGACGTTTAACGACAAATACGGGAACAGGCTCGGCCAGAGGGTAACGCCTATCGAGAAGGTCGGCATCTACGTGCCGGGCGGCAAGGCCGCGTATCCTTCTACCGTCCTGATGAACGCCATCCCCGCGAAGGTCGCCGGGGTCGACACGATCGTAATGGTTACGCCTCCGGGCAAGGACGGCATAAATCCTTACGTCCTCGCCGCCGCCAGGATAGCGCGCGTAGACAGGGTATTCCGCATCGGCGGGGCGCAGTCTATTTGCGCCCTTGCTTACGGCACCGAGACGATACCAAAGGTTGACAAGATAACGGGGCCGGGCAATATATACGTCGCCACGGCCAAGCAACTCGTCTACGGTGATGTCGGCATCGACATGATAGCTGGGCCGAGCGAGATCGTCATTATAAACGACGGAAGCGGCAACCCGTCATGGATGGCGTGGGACATGCTCTCTCAGGCCGAGCATGACGAGATGGCCTCCAGCATCCTCATAACCACGTCGAAAGAGATGGCCGACGGGGTGGAGAAGGGAATAAACTCTCACCTGAGTTCAAACGCCATGCGGCGCCGCAAGGGGATAGCGGAATCATCATTAAAGAATTTTGGCGCGATTATCGAGGCAAGAGATTTGGACGAGGCGGCTGAGATATCCAACAGGCTGGCCCCGGAGCATCTTGAGCTTTTTGTAAAAAGGCCGGACGCCTTGTTAAGGAAGATAAAGAACGCGGGCGCGATATTCCTCGGGCCGAACACGCCGGAGGCCGCCGGAGACTATCTCGCCGGGCCGAACCACACGCTCCCGACCGGCGGCACGGCACGGTTCTCCTCGCCGCTCGGGGTCGAGGACTTCATCAAGCGCACGAGCGTAATAGGCTTCTCAGCCGAGGGGATAGACAGGCTTGGAGATAGTATCAAGCGGTTCGCCGGCATAGAAGGGCTCGAGGCGCACGGACTCTCCGCGGCGGCGCGGAGGGAAAAAAGCAAAATTTAGCCGCAACTGGAGCAATATTTTCCGATGAAGGACAAGGCACGCTCGAATCTTGAGGCCGCGAGACTGTTGACCGCGAAGAAACACTTTGACTCCGCCGCGTCAAGGGCGTATTATGCGGCGTATCTGATGGCGTGGCACGTTATGGAGAGACGCGGGAAGATGCCCAGCGGAAAGGCTAAAGGCGGTGGGCGTTATTGGCCACACCATAGCTTCCCTGCGACGCCCTTTGACGGCGGATGCCTCAATGCGGAGCGGCGCGAGGAGTGGGAGTGGCTGTATGGTCTCAGGATAAAGGCGGATTATTGCAAGGAAGGCGTTGAGGAGGCGAGGGCCGCGAAGGCGGTGGAAGTCGCTTTGACCCTTATCGAATCATTTTCAAAAGAAGGCGAACGGGAGCCATGACTTCAAAGACGCGCATGGAAGCAATCAGGCTTCTTGAGGAGGCCACCGGGTTTGAATATCCCATGAGATGGGTGGATGAGCAGACCACCATGGGGGACTTTGACGGTCGTGAATTCACGATAGACGTCTTCCGCGTGCCCCCGTCTGAGGACTTCGTTTTTCTGTCGAAGATAAGGGCGGCAAGAGACCGGATTTACAAGATGATCGGAAGCAGGTGTCTCTTCATCTTTCACTCGCCGGAGGCGACTCGGGGGCATTACGCGCATTTATTCCCGGATTCCAGACTCGAAGGACTCCATGTTACGCGCACCCCTATCAGGCTAACATTGCCTTTGACACATGGCGTTATAAATATCTCCAAGCCTCTCTCCATTGTTCTCAAGGAGGCTGCATGAGTCATCGGGGCGCCCGCATAGGTGGAAAGTTGGAGGCGTCTCGCTCAAAATTGGAGCCAATGTTGATTGGCACTAACTTATTCGATGATTGCCCAGCGCCGATAACCATTTCAAATATTCCATTGTTTTCGCTTTGGAGAAATAGCCAGGGTGATCTGCGGTTGAACTTCAGGATAGATTCACCCCCCGCTATCGCTCGCATAGATATAAAGGATAATAAAGTAAAATGCGGTTCGGTCAGGATGGAAAGCAGCCTGAAATCCGGAATAGAATTATCGCTTTGGACAACCGATGCCGGAGGCATGAATGTATCAATAGAAGATAAAGACGCGCATCATTTAAATTCTTATGCCAACCGCAAGATTTTAGGCGTTTTCAGCGCAGCGCCCGGCACGATAGCATTGATAGAGCTCGACCTCCGGCCGTTAGGTTTGCCTATATACATGGACAAGGTATCCCTGAAAATCGGTGGCGCAACTCTTTCATTTAATACTTTCAAAAAACTCAAAACCGGCCTCGTAATAGAGAGATAACCATGCCGCGCAAGGCCACGATAACCTGCAAGACCAAGGAGACGGACGTCACGGTCAGCCTCAACCTCGACGGCGCGGGCATGGGCGAGATAGAGACGCCCATACCGTTTTTCAGCCACATGCTCACGAATTTTGCAAGGCACGGGCTGTTCGACCTCAAGATATCCGCGAAGGGCGATATTGAAGTAGACCTGCATCACACGGTCGAGGACGTGGGGCTCCGGCTCGGAGCGGCATTCAAGGAGGCGCTTGGAGACGCAGCCGGGATAAGGCGGTGCGCCTCCTCGACAGTGCCCATGATGGACGCCCTTGCCTCCGTCGTAGTCGACATAAGCAACAGGCCGTATCTGCGCTTCGACGCATCGGGCGCGGCATCAGCCGAAAAGAAGATACGCTCGGTAAAGGCAGGGAACATCGACGAAGCCTTTGACCTCGACTTGACAAAGGAATTCCTCAAGGCGCTCTCCAACAGCGCCGGGCTCGACCTCCACGCCGCGCTCCACTACGGCGAGGACATACACCACTCGATAGAGGCCGTCTTCAAGGCCCTTGGCCGGGCCCTGTCGGCGGCCTGCGTAAAGGACGCGAGGATTCAGGGCGTGCTCTCGACTAAGGGGAAGCTGTAGAAGGTTCAATCTTCGCTGATACCGGCAACCGAATGATCGCCATCATAGATTACGACATGGGAAACCTCCGGAGCGTCTCAAAGGCGCTTGAGAAGGTCGGGGCTAAGGCCGTTGTCACGCGCGACCCGCGGGTCATACGGGACGCGGCCCGCGTGGTGCTTCCGGGCGTCGGCGCGTTCAGGGACTGCATGAAGAACCTGACGGACTACGGCCTCGTCGAGCCTATCATGCGGCACATAGAGGCGGGCAAGCCCTTCCTCGGCATCTGTCTCGGACTTCAGTTGCTTTTCGAGGAGGGCACGGAGTTCGGCGCGCACAAGGGGCTGGGCGTAATAAAGGGCAGGGTCGTCCGTTTTCCGGCGGGCAGGGGAGAGTACAAGGTGCCGCACATCGGCTGGAACGGCGTCTCCACCAAGCGCGACTCGCCTCTCCTCGCGGGCATACCCGAGGGCACGTATTTTTACTTCGTCCATTCGTATTATGCGGCGCCGGCGGATGCGTCCGTCGCGCTTACCACGACCGATTACGGCGTGGAGTTTACGAGCGCGATAAGCCGCGATAACGTCTTTGCCTGTCAGTTCCATCCTGAAAAGAGCCAGAAGGCTGGACTCAGGGTGCTGAAAAACTTTAGCGAGCTGTAGGAGAGGCGGCATCCTGACATGATAATCATCCCGGCGATAGACATAAAAGGCGGTAGGTGCGTGCGCCTCACTCAGGGCAGGATGGCGGACGAGACGGTCTATTCATCCGACCCGGCAGAGGTGGCGCAACGCTGGGAGGCGGCGGGCGCGGAACTGATACATCTCGTTGACCTTGACGGCGCGGTAGAGGGCGAAGCCAAAAACTTCGAGGTCATCAAGCGGATAGCGGCCTCGGTAAAGACGCCGGTTCAGATAGGCGGAGGCATCCGCGACATGCGCGTTGCCGGGCTTTATCTCGACGAGGCCGGGGTGCGGCGCGTCATCATCGGCACGGCCGCGCTCACCTCACCGGGGTTTCTCGACGCGCTCACGAAGAAGTATCCCGGCAGGGTGGCCGTGGGCATAGACGCCAAGGACGGCCGCGTGGCGATAAAGGGCTGGGTCGAGGTGACGGACGAGCGCGCCTCATCCCTCGCCAGGAGGCTTGAGGGCCGGGGCGCGGCCTGCATCATCTACACCGACATCTCGCGCGACGGGATGCTCTCCGGGCCGAACGTCGGCGCAACGGCCGAGCTTGCCCGCTCCGTCAACATACCGGTCGTCGCCTCAGGCGGCATCTCGTCTGTAAAAGATATCGAGTCTTATGCGGGCGTGCCGCTCGAAGGGATAATCGTCGGCAAGGCGCTCTACGCGGAGAAGGTCGATCTCAAAGAGGCCATAGCGGCAACAAAGAGGATGGGCGCATAGTCATGCTTACCAAGAGGATCATACCGTGCCTTGACGTAAATGGAGGCCGCGTTGTAAAGGGCGTGAGCTTCGTGGAGCTGCGCGACGCCGGGGACCCGGTCGAGGCCGCCGCCGCGTACGAGGCCCAGGGCGCGGACGAGCTTGTATTCCTCGACATCACGGCCTCTCACGATGAGAGGAAGACCATAATAGAGGTCGTCGAGAAGACGGCCTCCAACGTCTTTATGCCGCTCACGGTCGGCGGCGGGATAAAGACGCTCGACGACATAAAGGAACTGCTCCGCGCCGGGACCGACAAGGTCTCGATAAACACGAGCGCCGTTGAAGACCCTGAACTGGTGAGACGCGCCTCCGAGCGCTTCGGGGCGCAGTGCATAGTGGTGGCCATAGACGCGAAGAGAAAGGCCGGGCCGGAGGGCATGGCATCGGGCTGGGAGGTCTACACGCACGGCGGCAGGCGCAGACGCGGCCTCGACGCGGTTGAGTGGGCGCGCATGGCCGAGAGGCTCGGGGCGGGCGAGATACTCCTCACGAGCATGGACAGGGACGGCACCAAGGACGGGTACGACCTCGGACTTACGCGCTCGGTCGTCGACGCGGTCTCCATACCCGTCATAGCGTCTGGCGGGGCCGGGACGCTCGAGCATCTCTACGAGGCGTTCTTCGACGCCGGGGCCGACGCGGCCCTTGCGGCGTCGATATTTCACTTCGGCGTTCATACCATACAGGAGGCCAAGGAATACCTCCTTGGCCGGTCCATCCGCGTTAGACCTCCTGAGAAATAGACCAGCTCCTCTCTTATCGTATGACCGAACGCAAAGGGCACGCCGGTTTTCTCAAGCTGATCATCGTCTACAAGACGGTGATGGGGGGTATAGGCGCGGTCATAGCCATCAGCTACCTTGAGCTTGCGGACAAAGACCTCGTGCGGCTCGTCACCCGGTTTGCCAACCGGCTCCACCTCGACATGGACAGCTTGATACTCAAGTCAGTTGTCAGGCGCGCGGGCACGCTGAGCATCCCGACGGTTACCGTCATAATGGCCGTGATACTTGCGTTCGGCGTCCTGAACCTCGTGGAGGCGGTCGGCCTCCACTGGAGGCAGCGCTGGGCCGAGTGGCTGACCATCCTCGCCACCGGCGCGTTCATCCCCTTTGAGGCGTATACCGTCATCCACGGCATGAGCGCGGTAAAGGCCGCGATACTCGTCCTCAACTGCGTGATAGTCTACTACCTCGCAAGCCATAAGGAACTTTTCAAGGGCATCGGCGGAGGGGGAAAAGGGCAAGGATGACCGCCGCGCCCAACACGGGCGGCAAAGTGACTCGCGCCATGGAAGACCACCAGTGTTGCGGAACGCTGGAGACGGTATCTACTCGTCGACAGACACCTCCGACAGACACCTCCGACAGACACGCCTCGGCGCAGCCCCCCTTCGGCTGGAAAAAAAATTTGGTATTTTTTTACGGCTATGCTATACACATAGAGGCATTATCATGGTCTGCGTCGCCCTTCCGTCGCGTCTTTGGCGTTTCATCGCCATACGTTCTTTTCACCAACCGCACCACGCTCAACCATCTCACGGGAGGTCAGTCATGTTCAAAAGGTATGGGACTATTTTGCTGTTCCTTCTCGCCGTCGTCTTAATGGCGGCGGGAGGCGCGAATGCCTCGGATAGGCCGAGGCTCGCGGCAGGCTCAGGCCACACGGTCTTTATCAAGTCCGACGGTTCTCTGTGGGCCTGGGGCAGCAACGCCTACGGACAGATCGGCGACGGCACGACCGTTGACAAAAGCCGCCCCGTCCGCGTAGGCGCGGACAATGACTGGGCCACGGTCTCGGCGGGCGACGGCCACACCGCCGCCATAAAGACCGGCGGCACGCTCTGGACGTAGGGTTCCAACTTTGGCGCCCAGCTCGGAAATGGTTCATCGGCTGTCGGCTATAGCGCTGACCCCGTGCAGGTGACGAACTTCGCGGGCACGAGCTGGGTGAGCGTGGCGGCGGGCGGCTCTCATACCGTTGCCCTCGATCAGAACGGCAGGATATGGACGTGGGGCACGAACGCCAACGGCCAGTTATGCGGGGGCGGGAGCTCCGTTTTAACGCCTCAGAGGGTCGACACGGTCAGCGGCGCGTTCAACTCGATAGCCGCGGGCGCGTATCATACGTTCGTAGTCAAGTCAGACGGCTCTCTCTACGGGTGCGGCTGGAACGGCTTCGGACAGATAGGCGACGGCGCTACGTCGGACGCATTGACGATGACCATGATAGGCACTGACAACGACTGGGTCGCCGTCTCTGCGGGCGCAACGCATTCGCTCGGCGTCAAGTCCAATGGCGCGCTCTGGGCATGGGGCGGCAATACCTTCGGACAACTCGGGGACGGGACGACCACGGATAGACACGCGCCCGTGCAGGTCAGCGCGCTCAGTAAATGGACGTCCGTTGCCGCGGGCGCGTTCCATACCGTCGCGCTCACGGATGACGGCTATGCGGGGACGTGGGGCTGGAACGGGTTCGGGCAGCTTGCCTTCGGTGATACCACCGACAGACACGTCCTTGATTATTACTTCGTCAAAGCCAACATCACCGCGATCGCGGCGGGCGGGTATCATACGCTTGTAACCAATCCGGCCGGCGACGTGGCGGCCGCCGGGTATAACGGGTTCGGACAGATAGGCGACGGCACGACTGCCGACAGGCTCTATTTCGTGCTTGCGGCCGTGCGCGATTGGGCCTCGGTATCGGGCGGTGGCTATCATACCATAGCGGTCAAGTCCGACGGCACGCTCTGGGCATGGGGGTATAACGGCAACGGCCAACTCGGGGACGGCACGACGACACAAAGGCTAAGCCCGGCGCAGATAGGCGCGGACACGAACTGGGCCTCGGTATCGGCGGGCGGCGATCATACGGTCGCCGTCAAGTCCGACGGCGCGCTCTGGGCATGGGGGTATAACGGCTTCGGCCAACTCGGGGACGGCACGACCGTCAACAGGCTAAGCCCGGTGCAGGTAGGCGCGGACACGAATTGGGCGTCAGTATCCGCCGGGTTATATCACACCGTAGCGGTCAAGTCCGACGGCACGCTCTGGGCATGGGGGTATAACAGCTACGGCCAGCTCGGGGACGGCACGACGACACAAAGGCTAAGCCCGGTGCAGGTAGGCGCGGACACGAACTGGGCCTCGGTATCCGCCGGGTACTATCACACCGTGGCCGTCAAGTCCGACGGCACGCTCTGGGCATGGGGGCTTAACGGCAACGGCCAGCTCGGCATAGGATCGACC
>JACRCM010000147.1 GCA_016219025.1 Deltaproteobacteria bacterium
ACAGAGTCCGGCGCAAAGTCCGAGGGCCTTTTTGAGCGCGCCTTTATTCTTTCTTCTGAATTCCGCTATGGTCTTATGGCCGGGCTTGAGCCCGGCCATGGGCCGGATAAAAGACAGATTATGGCGCGTGGCGCGTTCGAGTTTTCCGGAACTGCGAAGCCCGTAAGAATATCCGCAAGCGCGAAGTTTGAGCATCGCCTTTGGGTCATGCTCAGGGTTGCCGACCTTGTGGTCGTCGTGGATGATGCCGAGTTCGCGCGGATTAAGGGCCTCGACGAAAGCATCATAAACACGGACAGGGTCAACGTCCGATCCTCGTGCCGTTCGCATTATACCGCATTTTATGCGAACCCCAGCGGGGGATTGCGACACAGCCTCTGGGCGCGGGAACGAGGACGGGACGCTGGATTCCCGATTAAAACCTCGGGAATGACAGTCCCCGGCTGCGTTCCCACAGCCTGCCCTCGAATATAGAGCTACGATTTACAAAGTAGCTCTATTGTAAATCTGTGCCGGGGGCTGGAGCGTGGGAACGATAAACGCTCCGCCCCCGGCTGAAACATTCGCCTCCCCATTACTTCAGGTCCATCACGCTTATGCACGAGGCCACGGCCCCGGCTATCTTGACGAATGCCAGCGAGTGCGGCGATTCGGGCGCGGCCTCGACTATGGGAATCCCGTTGTCGCCGCCCTCCCTTATCGCCATGTCGATGGGTATCTGCCCGAGGAGCGGCACCTGATACCTCTCGCTCGTCTTTTCCCCGCCGCCGTGGCTGAAGATGCCGCTCTTTTCGTTGCAGTGCGGGCAGACGAAGTAGCTCATGTTCTCGATGATGCCTATCACCGGCACCCCGACCTCCTGAAACATCCTTATGGCGCGCCTTGCGTCGATGAGTGCCACGTCCTGCGGCGTGGTGACTATGACCGCGCCCGTGAGCGGTATCGTCTGCACGAGCGTGAGCTGCACGTCGCCGGTGCCGGGCGGGAGATCTATCACGAGGTAGTCGAGTTCCCCATACTCCACGCCGGTCAGGAACTGCTTTATGAGCTGCATGACGAGCGGCCCCCTCCATATAAGCGGGGTCTCCTCGTCGAGCATGAAGCCGACGGAGACGAGCTTGATGCCGTATTTTTCGAGCGGCACGAGCTTTTCCTGAGGCGTGACCTGCAAGGGTTCGTGCAGGCCCATCATAAGCGGCAAGGACGGCCCGAATACGTCCGCGTCGAGCAGTCCCACCCTTGCCCCGGACCTCGCAAGGGCCATCGCAAGGTTCACCGCCACCGTGGACTTGCCCACGCCTCCCTTGCCGGAGGCGACCGCGATGGTGTTCCTGACCCCGGGTATCGCCGCCTTGTCAGGCAGTTTTTTCGCCTGCGGCACGTTCGCGCCGGTGGTGAGGTTCACCCCGGTCACGCCGGGTATCTTTTTCACCGCGTTCACGCAGTTGGTCTCAAGCTCTTTCTTGAGCGGGCAGGCCATTGTCGTTAGCACGAGGTTGAACGACACCCGCGGCCCGTCGATCCTTACGTCCTTTATCATATTAAGGGTGACGAGGTCGCGGCCGAGCTCAGGGTCCATGACCGTCCTGAGCGCGTCCATGACCTGTGCCTCGGTTATCAGGCCGGTCTTGTCCAAGGGGGCTTACCTCCGTGTTTTTTTGAGGGGAATCGGGCCGCCGGGCGCCTACTTGAGCGCGGCCTCTTCGAGGGTTGCCAAGAGCGCGTCAAGGCCGGCCCCGTCGCGCCTTGAGGCGGCCTCGATGGAAACCGCGCCCCCGCAACAGGAGTCGATCTTGAATTGGGTGAATACGCCTATGGTCTTCGGGTAGAGCTTGATGCAGTCGTTTACGACCATGTCCTTGGATATCTTCATTTGTCCGAGTCCTTTCTTGCCGCCGCGTTCAGGTCGGCGAGCACCGCCTTGATGTCGGCGTTGTGCATATACGCGCCGAATTCGATGTCTTCCTTCATGGAGCCGGGGCATGTAAAGCACCCCTTGCCGAACCTGGCCTTGAAGACCTCCACCGTGGAGGGCCACCTGAGCATCACTTCGCCGATGCACATCTCTTTGGTGATAATCTCTTCCGTCATATCGCGCCGCCGGTTATTTAGCCGCCAGTTTCGGAGGGGCGGGCGCGGCCTTTATCGTCTTCATCATGTTGAGGACGAATAAGAATATGGACGCCGCCTCCACTATCGAGGCCGCGAAGAGCGCCGTGTTGCCCATGCCCCTTGAACTCACCCACCAGCCTATGGCCATGCCGATGAGACCGGCGTTGGCGAGCCACAACTGCCAGTAGGAGAGCGGCTCGTTCCACAGCGGCTTGCCTGAGAAGCGCGGCAGTATGTGATACCCCACGCCGAAGACCATCATGGACATCCAGCCCAGGAGGTTGAAGTGGACGTGAATCTGCATGTACGGGAATACCGGCCCGGTAAGGCTCATCATGATGCCCAGGAGCACGGCCAGGAGAAAATATATCATCGCGCATCTGATGAACCATACTGTAATGTTGCTCATTCTTGTCAAAACTCCTTATGTTGTTTTTTTATAATCAGTCCATGCCGCAACGCCCCCTGGGGAGACACGGGAGAGACCAGCGCGCCGGGCTTGCGCCTGAATCCTTGGCCTTACGCGCCCCGCGAATCGCCCCGGACCGGCGCGACGGCCGCTGCCTTGAAGCGGTCTTGGTTTACGGCTCCCGCGGCAGGATTTACAAAGCAGCTCTATTAAACGGCCTCAGACGGCCTTTGCCCCGTCCGGGGCGCATGCCTCGACCGGGCATACCTCGGCGCAGGCCCCGCACTCGGTGCAGAGTTTAGGGTCTATGACGTAAGGCATCCCTTCGCTGATCGCCCCTTCGGGACATTCCGGCAGGCATGACCCGCAGGCCACGCATTCATCCGATATGCGGTAAGACATGAGACCTTCCTTAGCAGGTTGCTCGATCCCATGCACCCCGCCAAACCAGCCCCTTCGGGACATTCCGGCAGGCATGACCCGCAGGCCACGCATTCATCCGATATGCGGTAAGACATGAGACCTTCTCCTTCTGAAACCCTTGCGCCGCAAGACGCGAAATTCCGCCTTGTCCCAGCGGAATTTTACAACGCCCCGCCCCGGCCCCGTCAGACCGAGAGCACCTGTTTTACTTCGGGCACCCTCTCCTTAATCGCCCTCTCCACGCCCATGACGAGCGTTATCTGCGCGCTTGGGCATCCTGAGCACGCGCCTTGCAGTTGAACCTTTACGATGCCGGCGGCCTCGTCTATGTCAACGAGCTCCACGTCTCCGCCGTCCGCCTGAAGCGCTGGCCTGATGCCGTCAAGCGCCTCTTCCACCTTGTCTCTTAACATAATATGCCGCCCTCCATGAGAGATAGTCTTGCCTATCCCTTCATTATATAACAAAGTATAAAACCCGTTCAAGTTATAATAAATGATTTATATCATGTTAATCGCGGGCCGGATGGATTACAAATTAACTACCATGCCCGCGCCTCCGCGCCGCGCCAAGACGGGGGCGCAAGGTTGCCCCAGCGGCATATTATGTTAGAGTTGAGATTGCCATGAACCCACGCGCTCATACGGACAGGATAATACACGGCTGGCTCCTCCTCGCGGTCTTCTCGCTCGTCTTCGCGGGCGTCTTCGCCCTCCTCGTGGCCCTTGCGAGGACGCCCGTGCTTGAAGACATGCTCCCGCTCGGACGCGGCCATATATACGTCGCGCTCGTCGGCCACGTCGTCCTTGCGGTCGTGATATGGTTTCTCGCGTTTCAGGGCTTTCTCTGGGCGCATGCCTCCACGGTCGATATGGAAAGGCCGGTCTGGAGTCCGGCGCTCGGATACGCGGCCCTCGGGCTGTGCGCCGCTGGCACCGGTCTGGTGGCCGTATCAGCCATATTCGGGCTTGGCCAGGCTGAACTTGCTAATTACGTCCCCGTCCTGCAAACCCCGGTATTCTACGCCGGACTCGTCCTTTTCGCCGTCGGCGTCACGGCGCACCTAATAAACTTCGCCGCCTCCATTATAACGGCGAAGTCCGCGGGGAAGACGCTGCCTATAGCGGCCTTCGGCATGGCCGTTGCGGGCGCCGGGGTATTCGTCGCGTTCCTGTGCTTCGGCCTCTCGGCATGGTTCCAGTTCGCCACCAACAAGGCGTTCCTCGACTTCGAGCGCCTCATGTGGGGCGGAGGGCACATACTCCAGGCGGTAAATACGATAGCGATGGTCACGGCGTGGATATACCTTGCCCGCATAATCTACGGGGCCGAGCCGGTCGGATCCGCGCTCGCCAAAGGGCTCTACGCCTCCTATCTCGCGTTCATCCTGCCCGCGCCGCTCATATACTTCATGTACGACACATCTTCGCAGGCGTATAAGGACAGCTTTACGTTCATAATGCGCTGGGGACTCGGCCCTTCCACCGCCGTATTCATCATAGCCATAGCCCGCTGGGTTATCGCCCGCCGGGGAAGGGGCGGCAGGACGCGGCCTTGGAAGGACCCGGGGTTCTCCTCCCTCGTCCTCTCCATGACCGTATTCGTCATCGGCGGCGTCATAGCCCTGCTCATACGCGGGGTCAACACCAAGATACCCGCGCACTACCACTGCGCCATAGGGGCCGTCACCATCGCGTTCATGGGACTCTTCTACGAGATCGCGCCGCGTCTTGGCAGAGAACTCTACAGCAAGAGGCTGGCCGCGATCCAGCCTTATCTGTACTCCGCCGGTATCCTGCTCTTCGCCGCCGGGCTGTTCCTCGCGGGCGAGCACGGCGTTGCGCGCAAGACCTACGGTAGCGCGCAGAATCTGAACAGCCTGGGCAGGCTTGTTGGCATGTCCATCATGGGCATAGGCGGGCTTGTGGCCATAAGCGGCGGCATAACGTTCGTATGGAACGCGCTCCTTACGCTTACGCGCCCGGCGCGTCCTGCGCTTATCGAGGCGCAGGGGCAGGCCGAACCCGGGGGCGCGGCGCTGTAAGACCGTGAGCCGCAGCCGTGGCCGTGTGAAGGCCCATGATCGGGATATTTACGGTTATCGATGAACCGATAAAGGTTTTACAAAGGAGCGCCGCATGTTACTAAAAAATTATCTGCCCCTGTTCAAGCTCCGCATATGCAGCCTCATCACGTTCAGCGCCATAGTGGGGCTCCTGGCCGCGCGCTCCGGGGGGTTCACCTTTACGAGGGTATTTGCCCTTATAATAGCGACGATGCTGGCCTCGGCCGGGGCCAGCGCGTTCAACCATTACTTCGACAGCGACATAGACTCGGTGATGGCGCGGACAAAAAGGCGCCCGCTCATATCGGGCAACGCCGTGGCGCCAAGGACGGTGCTGGTCATCTCGATACTCCTCTTCGCGGCGTCCATACTGGTCTCCATCAGGGTTTTGAACTACATGGTTGCGTTGCACCTCGCCCTGGGGGCCTTTGTCTATGCCGTCGTCTATACGGCATGGCTCAAGAGAAAGTCCTGGGCCAACATCATCGTCGGCGGACTGGCCGGGAGCTTCGCCGTGCTCGCGGGCGGGGCGAGCGCGCAACCCGCGTTTTGTCTGCCGCCGGTACTCCTCGCCGCGGTGATGTTCTTCTGGACGCCCTCGCACTTCTGGAGCTTCGCCATATTCCACAGAGAGGAGTACGAAAAGGCCGGGGTGCCCATGCTGCCGGTCGTCATCGGGGATAAAAAAACCGCGCTCTACGTGCTTATCAATACCATCCTCCTTGCCGCGTCGTCCCTCGCGCCCTTTATCATGGGGTATGGCGGTTACCTGTATCTTGCGACCGCCATGGCCTGCGGCGCATACTTCATCGCGTGGAACGTAAGACTCGTGAAAAACCCGGCAAAGGACGTCGCATGGAAGAACTTCAAGATTTCAATGGCCTACCTCGGCATCCTCTTTTCCGCGGTCATCATAGAGGCTATGATGAAAGGTTTTTCATATTAGCCATGACCGTGCCTTCGTGGAACCGGGCGGCCTTGCAACTGACCGAGTTGAATGATGGTTTTGATATCAGTCCGTGACCGCGTGCCTTCGTGGAACCGGGCGGCGGTCTTAGAGCGGGCCGCGTTTAAGGGTTTTCATATCAGCCCGTGACCGCGTGCCTTCGTGGA
>JACRCM010000148.1 GCA_016219025.1 Deltaproteobacteria bacterium
ACACTTTTTTACAGATTATAGAGGTTAATCTTTTTGAGAAAAAGCCCATTTTACAGGTAGTTTCTGACGCCTTGAAACATATTCAAGGACAAGAGACTTCTAACCAATTGAATTTATTCACGTAACAACCGGACAGTAGTGCCGGACAGTAGTGAATAGAGCTACTTTGTAAATCGTAGCTCTATACGGGGGCCTGCCCCCGATAAAGACGTTCGGGGGCAGGCAGTAACCCAACAATTATGTCGATACCGATAGCCGCATGAAAGACCTCCGCAAAAAACACATAAGGCGCGCGAGACGGATTGTCGTCAAGGTAGGGAGCGCGGTCATTGCCGGGAGCGGCGAAGGCTCCACCATATTCGACCGCCTCGCCTCCGAGATAGACGGCCTTAAAAAAGGCGTGGTCGAGGCGGTCATCGTAAGCTCCGGCGCGATCGCCCTCGGCATGAAGGCCCTGGGGCTTGGCGCCCGGCCCTCGTCCATACCTGAGAGGCAGGCCGTGGCGGCCGTGGGACAGGGGAGCCTCATGTCGCGCTATGACGCGGCCTTCGGCAGGTTCGGCATCCGGGTGGCGCAGGTGCTCCTCACGCATGACGACCTCGCGAGCAGGAAACGCTTTCTGAACGCACGCAACACGCTTACGACCCTCCTTAGGCTCTCGATAGTCCCGGTCATCAACGAAAACGACACCGTGGCCACCGAGGAGATAAAGTTCGGCGACAACGACGCGCTCTCCGCGCTCACGACCAACCTCTGCGAGGCCGACCTCCTCGTCATACTTACTGACATCGACGGCCTCTACGACAAAGACCCCAAGAAGGACTCGTCCGCGAAGAAGGTGCGTCTGGTCGAGGACGTGGACGCGCTCAGGCTCGACGTCTTTAGCGCGGAGGCCGGGGGCCTCGGCACCGGCGGCATAATATCCAAGTGCGAGGCCGCGAGAAAGGCCGCGCACTTCGGCGTCCCCACGGTCATAGCGGACGGACGGACCGGCGGCGTGCTCGGCAAGGTGCTCGCGTGCGAGGATATCGGCACGCTCTTCCTCCCGAAGGAAGACAGGCTTACCTCCCGCAAGCACTGGATAGCCTTCTCCACGAGGCCCACGGGCAGGCTCTTCGTGGACGACGGCGCCAAGGAGGCGCTCCTTAAAAAAGGCGGCAGCCTCCTGCCTTCGGGCATCAAGGACGTTGACGGCGGCTTCGAGGCCGGAGAGGTGGTCCACTGCGTGGACGCCAAAGGCATGGAGTTCGCCAGGGGCGTGGCCAACTACTCGTCCGCCGAGATAAAACGCATAAAAGGCATAAAGACCACGGAGATCGAGGCCGCGCTCGGATACAAGGTCTACGACGAGGTGATACACAGGGACAACCTCGTGGTGATGTGAGGGGGGGCAGTCTCCTGACGGCGCCGCGTCCGTCCCGCCCGTTGACCAGCTTGACAATTGTATATGACTATAATATACTATAACCGTGGATGATATCTCCGATATCCTGTCGGGATGCACCGGTTTCGAGTGGGACGCGCACAATGCCGAAAAAAACCGGCGGTCACACGGCGTCGCGCCCGCCGAGTGCGAGGAGATATTTTTTAACAGGCCATTAGTGGTTGCTGCTGACGTCAAACATTTAGAGAAAGAAGGACGTTTCTACGCCTTGGGGCTGACTGACGAAGGAAGGCCGCTCTTCGCGGCCTTCACCGTCCGCGAAGGCAATATCCGCATAATTTCCGCAAGGGACATGAACCGGAAAGAAAGGAAGGTCTATGAATCGCATGAAGAAGATCCCTGAATTCAAGAGCGAGGACGAGGAGAGGCGGTTCTGGGCCTCCCATGACTCGACCGGGTATGTGGACTGGAAGCGGGCAAAGAGGGTAGTCCTGCCGGAACTCAAGCCCTCGCTCAAGACCATATCGCTCAGGCTTCCGGCGTCCATGCTCGCGGAACTGAAACTCCTCGCCAACAAGAGGGACGTGCCCTACCAGTCGCTTATGAAGGTGTTCCTCTCCGAGAGGATCGGCGAGGAGTTGAAGCCGCGCTGAGGGGTCAGGCCGATGTTGCGGGACGCCGGAGCGTCCCGTGCCGCGTTCCCACAGCCTGCCCTCGAACATAGAGCTACGATTTACAAGGTAGCTCTATTATAAATTTCTATCGTGGGCGGAGCGTGGGAACGATAAATAAATAACTTTGCGTCCTCGGTGTGGAAGCAGAGCTTCCCGGCGAGGCGTTCCCACGCCCCAGAGGCTGTGTCGCAACCCCCCTCTGGGGTTCGCATAAAATGCTGTATAATGCGAGCGGCACGAGGATCGGACGTTGACACCGTCCGCGTTTATGACGCCTTCGTAGAGGCCCTTAATCGGCGCGAACTCGGCATCATCCACGACGACCACAAGGTCGGCAACCCGGGGCATGACCCAAAGGCGATGCTCAAACTTCTCGCTTGCGGATATTCTCTCGAACGCGCCACGCGCCATAATCTGTCTTTTATCCGGCCCATGGCCGGGCTCAAGCCCGGCCATAAGACCATAGCGGAATTCAGAAGAAAGAATAAAGGCGCGCTCAAAAAGGCCCTCGGACTTTGCGCCGGACTCTGT
>JACRCM010000149.1 GCA_016219025.1 Deltaproteobacteria bacterium
CATCAACTGGCCGGTATCCTTCCTGAAGCAGAGAGATGGCGCGTTGCCGTCGTTGTTCCAATTCCTTTGGGCTTCCATGAGGTCTCATTATTCACCTCCAGCCCATATTGTAGGACATTACTTATGCAGTTGTCAATAGTCCCCGACTAAGGCATTCGGGGAGGGATTAAAACCTCGGGAATGACAGTCCAGGGCCGCTTTCGATAAAACCGATAACCGATAACCGATAACCGACATGTCCCTATACGAACTCTGCATAAGAAGACCGGTCTTCGCCACGATGCTCATTATGAGCCTCATCGTCATGGGGCTCGCCTCGTACCGCGAACTCGGCGTGGATATATTCCCCAAGGTTGACCTCCCGACCGTGACGATTACGACGCGGCTCGAAGGCGCGTCCCCGGAGGAAATAGAAAGCCAGATAACCAAGCGCGTCGAAGAGGTTGTCAACACGATAAGCGGCATAGACGAGCTCCGATCGACGACCATCGAGGGCCAATCCCAGATATTCGCCACCTTTTCACTGGAGAAGAACGTCGACGTGGCGTCGAACGAGGTCAAGGACAAGGTCTCGGCCATACTGTCGCAGTTCCCTCCGGGCACCGACGCCCCGGTCATCGAGAAGTTCGACCCGGACTCCGCGCCGATAATGTCCATAGTCGTATCGGGCAAGCGCGGGGCGCGCGAGATCACCGAGATAGCCGACAAGAAGCTCAAGAGGCAGCTTGAGGTCATAAAAGACATCGGCGCGATAACCCTCGTCGGCGACAGGAAGCGCGAGATACAGGTCGTCGTGGACCCGGACAGGCTCTCAGCCTATAGACTTTCGATAGTAAACGTCAAGGACGCGCTCAGGCGCGGCAACGTGGAGGTTCCGGGCGGCAGGGTCACATCAGGGGAGCGCGAAGAGGGGCTTCGCACGATGGGCAGGCTTGAGCGGGTGGAGGACTTCGCGGACCTCATCGTGGCCGACCGCAAGGGCGCGCCCGTGAGGGTGCGCGACATCGGCGCCGCCGTGGACACGGAGGAAGAGCCGCGCACGCTCTCGCGTCTCGACGGGAATAGCGCCGTGACCATGCTAATCAGGAAGCAGTCCGGCACGAACACCGTCATGGTCGTCGAAGGCGTGAACGAGCGCCTTAATGAAATAAAGAAGACGCTCCCGCAGGACATCCAGATACAGGTGGTCACCGACCAGTCGAGGTTCATAAAGAGGTCGGTCGATCAGGTCGAGGAGCACCTCGTGCTCGGCTCTATCTTCGCCAGCATCATCATACTCATCTTCATAAGGAACTGGAGGGCCGCGGTCGTGGCGGCGCTCGCCATACCTTCATCCATAATCGGCACGTTCACCGCGATGCGGTTTCTGGGTTTCTCGCTCAATAACATGACGCTCCTGGCGCTTTCGGTCTGCACGGGCATAGTCATAGACGACGCGATAATAGTCCTCGAAAACGTCTTCCGCCACATGGAGGAAGAGGGGAGAAACCCGGTGGACGCGGCGATACACGGCACAAAGGAGATAGCGCTCGCGGTCCTGGCCACGACCCTCTCCCTCGTCGTAATATTCCTGCCGGTCGCCTTCATGTCGGGACTCGTGGGGCGTTTCTGGAAGAGTTTCGGGCTGACGGCGGCGTTCGCCATAATGATATCCCTCCTCGTATCCTTTACGCTTACGCCCATGCTCGCCTCGAGGATGCTCCGCCACCGGGCCGAGGGCAAGGCCGGGGAGAAGGACTCGTGCCTCTATGCCTTAATGCAGGGGCTATACCTTAAACTGCTGCGCTGGTGCCTCAACCACAGGCTCGTAGCCGGGATAGCGGCCATGCTCATATTCCTCTCGATAATACCGCTCGGCAAGCTCGCCAAGTTCGAGTTCGTCGTTGACGACGACATGAGCGAGTTCGAGGTGATAGTCGAGACGCCGCCGGGCTCATCCCTGCAAAAGAGCGACGAGGTCCTGCGCTCCATCGAGGCCGAGTTGAAGCGGATACCGGAGGTCGAGCGCCTATTCACCAACATAGGCGTGCGCGGCCAGTATCTGTCAAACGTCACCGACGCATCCATCTATGTCGGCCTTAAGCATATGTCCAAACGCGACAGGACGCAGTTCGAGATAATGCAGGAGGCGAGGAAGCGTCTGGCCAGGTTCACGGGACTGCGCGCCAGCGCCCAGACCATAAACCTCATTTCCGGCGGCGGGTTCAAGTCCACGCCGTTCAACGTGGTGCTGCGCGGGCCCGACCTCGCAAGGCTCGACGAGTATTCCTCCGCGCTCATCACGCGGCTCAAGTCCATAACCGGCTTCGTGGACACGGACACGGGACAGGCGCTGCGCCACCCTGAGATACAGGTGCATATCGACAGGCGGAAGGCGTCGGACTTGGGCGTTAAGGTCGAGTCCATCGCCACGTCGCTGCGCACCATGGTCGGCGGCGAGCGGGTGACGCTCTACAGGGAGGGGGACGACCAGTATAACGTCAGGCTCAGGCTCAAGGCGGACTACAGGAAGGATGCCTCCGCCATAGAGGAGTTGACCGTGCCGGACGGGAACGGCAGGCTCGTCAAGCTCTCCAACGTCGCCTCGCTTGCCTCCGGCACGAGTCCGGGGCAGATAGACCGCTACGCGCAGGAGCGGCAGATAACGGTCATATCGAACCTCTTCGACAAGCCGCTCGGCTCCGCGATAACGGACGCCGACGCCGTAATCAAGGACATGAAGATGCCGTCCGAGTATTCGACCGCGTATCTCGGACGCGGCAAGCTGATGGCGGAGGCGTTCGCAAACTTCCTCATCGCGTTCGTCCTCTCGCTCATCTTCATATACATGGTGCTGGCCGCGCAGTTCGAGAGCTTCGTCCATCCGGTGACGATAATGATCTCGATATTCCTCTCTATCCCGTTCGGCATCCTCTCGCTTATACTCGGCGGAAACACCCTGAACATCTACAGCATCATGGGCATGTTCATACTCATAGGCGTCGTAAAGAAGAACGCGATATTGCAGATCGACTACACCAACACGCTGCGCTCGCGCGGCATGGAGAAGTTCGAGGCGCAGATGCGGGCCAACAAGGTGAGGCTGCGTCCCATCCTTATGACGACCCTTGCGATAATAGCGGGCATGCTGCCCGTGACCTTCGGCAGGGGCGACGGCAGCGCGTCCAGGGCGTCGATGGCAATAGTCATCGTCGGCGGCCAGTCCATGTGCCTCATCGTCACGCTCGTGGTCGTGCCTGTCTTCTACTCGGTATTCGACGACCTCCGCGGGCTCGGTTTCCTGCGCCGCGCGAAGAAGGAAATGGCCGAATAAACGCTCGCTTGTCTTTTTCTGACTAAAATCATATAATATAAAGAGTTTGTCCGGTAAAATGTCCGAAATGGACTATAAATATATGAGGAGGCACTATAATGGCGGAATGGACTAACATCAGCGGAGACATGACCACTGGCGAGGTGACCAACACCTGGCCTTCGACCAAGGCGGTATTCACGAAGCACTTCGGCTCAGGCTGCTTTTCATGCCCGGCATTCGGCGCAGAACCCATCTCGATGGCCTGCGCCATGCACTCGACCGACCTCGGCATGTTCGTTGGCGAACTCAAAGACGCCGCAAAGGCGGAGAGCGGTCAGTAACGGCAGCCGGTCAGGGGATTGAGCCGCGCGTTATCGCATGCCCCCTTTTCTCATAAAAAGGGGGCATGATATTTTTTTGCGCGCAATATCAGTCCAGCTCGTTTTGTCAGCCGTAGGGTGGACTGTCCCCTCCGTTTTTGTCCTGTAGCTGCCCATTTATGGGCGTCTTTAAACGCCGGAATTTACTGAGTAGCTCTCAGTAGTGTCCGGTAAAAACTGAAAATTCTTTAAAGATTTATGTCTTATTTGCGCCCATCTTTTTAACCGGACAGCCTGCAATAGGCCTCAAAATGGCTATAATAGCATATTTGCACATGTAAAATGGGAGCTCTTACAA
>JACRCM010000150.1 GCA_016219025.1 Deltaproteobacteria bacterium
ACCGGGCTGAAGAGACGCGACGCGAACGCGCTGCCCGTCCTCGCCATGATCCAGCCGCCGAGGTCGGGCCGTTTTATGGCGCTGTCAACCACCATAAAACCGTTCCTCTCCAGAAATCCCGCAATGGACCGCAGGTCCCATCTCGTAAGGTGGTGGGGCGGGCCGTCGTTCTCCCTTTTTTCAAAAACGGCAAATGTTCTGACGCGGTTCGGGACGCTTATTGCAAGATACCCGCCGGGATTAAGAAGGGTCTTTATTTGCGCGATGAATCCGGCCGGGTCTTCGAGATGCTCGATAACCTCGAAGCACGTGGCAACGTCGAATCTTTTGCCGGGCAGGCTTGAGGCCAGTTCGGAGGCGGTCATTACGAATGCGTTGACGAGCCCGCGCCTGCGCCGCGCGGCCTCGATCTTCTCGGCCACGAAATCGATACCCCAGACATCGTAACCCGCGTCCCGCGCGCTGGCCATGAACTCTCCCGTGCCGCAGCCGACGTCGAGAAGTCTTCCGCCGCAAGCCGGAACGCGCTCAAGGAATTGCCTGTGATGCCAGCCGAGTCCGGGGCCGCGCGTCCAGTAATCGACATCCGCCTCGGCCTTCCTGTAGCAAACCGGGCCGGCACCCCGCATCGGGTCGGAAAATACGAGACCGCAGGAGGCGCACAGAAAAAGCGCGTATTCGCCGCGTCTTTCCACCAACACGTGTTCAGCGTTATCGCCGCATCCCGGACAGGCGCTCATCGCGCACCCTTCAACCGCGCAAGCGCGACGATGCCGCCGCCCTTTAACCCCAGGAGCCGCAGGAACGCGCCCGGAGGATGCGCCATCGCGCCGAAGAGCGCGTCCTTGACGGCCATAAGATAGCCCGCCTTGGCGATACTCCGGTGGTCCCCGCCCTCAAGGCCCTTTTTAACGAGTCCATGCGCGAGACCGAGACGCACTCTGGCCAACAGGTAGTTTCTTACCTCGACGTGGTCTGCCCTTTTTTCATGCAAACGGACAACCTCGAAGCCTGAGCGTTCAAGAAAGGCCCGCAGGCCCTCCGCGCTCCAGCGCGTGAGATGGTTCGGCGGGGAGTCTCCCTGCCCAAGGGTGTCGATGAACCTGTCCCTGTTCGGCACGCTCATCGCTATCAAACCGCCGGGGCGCAACAGGCCCTTGAGTCCGTCGAGAAACCCCGCGGGCGCGTCGAGGTGTTCGAGCACCTCGAAGAACGTCACCGCGTCGAATCTTATCCCGCCGGACTTCAGCATGAGATCGGCGGCGCTCATGCAATAGACCCTGTCTAAGCCGTATCTCGACCTGGCAACGGCGATATTATTTTTGTCGAAGTCGATGCCCCATGCGTCGAACCCGCGCCTCCTTGCCTCGTTGAGGAATATGCCGGTGCCGCAGCCCACGTCAAGCAGGCTGCCACCCGGCGCAAGCGCGGCGAGCGCCTCGCGGTGGTACCACTCAGGGCGTTTGGTGATGACCCTGCCCGCGCCGTATGTCCCGGAGTCCTCATACCACGCCGGGCCGGGTCCTTTGAACGGGTCGCTGTACTCCACGCCGCATTCCGCGCATAGATACATCGCGTATTCGCCGAATACGCCAGTGCGTCTGGCTTCGGAGCTTTTAAGGCACAACGGGCACGCGCGCATCATACAAATCTAACAGCCGCGGGGGATTTTGCAAGCGCCGGTTATTTTATTTGGCTCTGTTTTAAAAAGGCGGCATTGAGACGCTCAAGGATAAAGCCCGTCTCCTCCACCCGGAGCGCCCGGCAAAACGCGAGGTATAGCGCAGTCCCGGCCGCGGCGAAGACGGCTATATACGCAAACTGAGCGGCCTTTACCGTAAGCGGCAGATACAGGCGCAGCGGAGACGCGAGGAGGAGCAACACGGCGGTCATCGCGGCGGCGGCAACGAGGTGCTTGGCTACGGGCGCGAGGATCGGCCTTATGATATCCATGCCGGTCCTCCTCTCAAGAATGACGAGCATCAATGCTATATGCACCGATGAGGTAATTGAGAACGCGAGCGGGATGCCGGTAAAGCCGAGCGCGGAACTGAGGACAACGAGAAGGACTATGTTGAGCGCCACGATGAATATCCCCAATATGCTCATCGTCTTGATATCCTTCAAGGCGAGAAATACCCTGCTGGCGACGCTTACCGAGGCCGCCCCGAATATGCCGAAGACGTAATAGAGCAGGGCCGTGGAGGTCATCAGGGACGAAGAAGGGGTAAAGGCCCCCCTCTCGAAGAGAAGGCTTATAAGGGGCGCCCGGAGCAACGCTATGCCCGCTGAGGCCGGTATGATAAAAAACGAAACGACGCGGAGCCCCCTCGTGAAAAGCTCGGCCAGGCCATTCGTATCCGCGTCCCTCGCAAGCGTGGAAAAGGCGGGAAGCACGACGGACATTGCCCCGAGTATGAAGAGGTTGATCGGGACGTTTACCAGCTTGAAGGCGTAGCTCAGCGCCGCTATCGAGCCTTCCGGAAACCCGGCGGCAATTGCCCTCTCCACGAGGATGCCGCCGTAGCTCGCTATGGCTGATGCGAAAAGCGGTATAAGCATCACCCCGGTCTCCTTAAGGACGGCGGCCTTGGGGCATAATCTGAACGAATACCCCAGACCCTCCCTGCGAAAGAGCATAAAAAGGCTGAGGATAAAGACCACGCTGCCCGCCACATACCCCATTGGCAGCGATAATATGCCGAAGGCGTCTTTCAGCGCGAAGAGCGCGATTATGATGAAGACGTAATTAAAGGACTTGCCGAGGGCCGGCAGGAAGAACCTGCCGTGCGCGTTTAAGCGGCTGGAGAGAAACGAGCTGACCTGAGCCGTGAATATCAGGACTATCAGCATCCTCGTGAGCATGACGGTGAGCGAGCGCGCCTGCGGCGTGAACCCGCCCGCTACGGCATCCACCAGCGATGGCAGGAGGAAGTATGCGGCGGCGCAGACGAAGACCGCCAATATGCTCGATGCGTTCAGCATGGATGAGAAGAACTCGTCCCCCCCGCCGCTCCTCTGGCGCTCCACGTAGGACGGTATGAAGACGGCGTTTATCGCAAGCGCGAAGAGGTCGATGATCATTATGGGGATGATAAGGGCGAGGTAGTAGGCGTCGGCGCGCCATGACGTGCCGAACGTCCCCGCGATCAATACGTCCACTGCGAAGTTGAGGAGTTGTCCTATGAGCGTTGCGGTTATGGCGAGGCCGGCCGAGCGGAACATGCTAATACGCGCCCTTGCCGAAGAGGACGGCGGGGATCGTCTTTGCGAGTATCTTGAAGTCGAGCCAGAGGCTCCAGTTGTCGATGTACTGGAGGTCGAGCCTCATCCAGTCCGCGAACCCGATGTTGCTCCTGCCGCTCACCTGCCAGATGCAGGTAAGGCCGGGCTTCATGGAGAGCCTCCTCCTCTGCCAGCGCTCATAGAGCGCGACCTCGCCGGCGAGCGGCGGCCTCGGCCCGACCATGCTCATGTCGCCGTTGATGACGTTCCACAACTGCGGCAGCTCGTCGAGGGACGACCTCCTGAGCCAGCGCCCGACGGGGGTGATCCTCGGGTCGTTGCGCATCTTGAAGGCCGGGCCGTCAAACTCGTTCAATACCCTCACGTCCGGGAGCCTGCGCTCCGCGTCCACGTACATGGAACGGAACTTGTGCATGTTGAAGCGTCTGCCGTTGATGCCGCACCTCTCTTGCGCGAAGAGCACCGGGCCCGGCGAATTGAGCTTGATGGCCGCGGCTGCTATGGCAAAGACCGGGGCGGAGACGATCAGCATGGCGAACGCGATGACGACGTCAAAGACCCTCTTTGCGAAGAGCGCGGTCTCATCGGTAGGGAGCGTGGTGAAGGTAAGGAGCGGCAGGTCTTCGAGCTCCTCCACGTGAATCCTAGCTATCATGTGCGGGAATATGCTGAGGACGAGCCTTGCGTTTATCCCCTCGTCTTCAAGCATCAGAAAAACGTCTTCAAGGCCGGAGACCCGCTCACGCGGCACGGCGAATATAACCTCGTCGACGTGATGGCGGTGGATGATATCCTGTATGCTATTGACGGTTCCGAGGGACGCGGAGTGCGGCGCATCCGGGCCGCCGTCCGAGACGTAGCCTATGAACCTGAACCCCCAGTCTCCGTGCGCCTTTATCAGCGCGGCGACGCGGAGCGCCTCTTCTCCGGCGCCGACCACCACGACGTTGCTGACGTTCATCGGTCTTTTGAGCCACGCCCCGAGATAGAGGCGCATGAAGACGCGCCCGCCCATCAGACACGCGGCGTTGGTCGCCGCGAATGTCAGGATAAAGAGACGGCTCAGATAGCCTGATTTCAACAGGAAGAGCACGGCGGTAAGCGTCACCACGCCCGCCGTCACGGCGGCCGTAATCTTCAGCCACTCCCGCAGGAGCGTCGTCTTGGATGAAAAGCTATACGCGCCGGTATATATGAGCGCCATCGTCCAGAAAGGCGCCACTAACAGCAATAGCCACAGATAACTCATCAGCGGCTGGAGCCTCTCATAAGACGAGAACCACTCGGCCCTTATGCGGTATGCAAGAAAGAACGACGCAACCGTGAGCGCGGCGTCCATGATGTACGTTGATGCGGCTATGGATTTTATCTTCTTCCTGACCAACGGTTCCCCTCTTGCGCGAATACGAGATTGACAGCTAAGGTGTCATTCAGGGCGCAGCATAGTAAACGCATAGCGAGCGTCAACCCGCGTTGCTTCGAACCGTCATTCCCGAGGTATCTATCGGTAATCCAGCGTCTTTGGCAGCAATGGCGCTAAGACGATGGATTCCCGCCAGAAGTACGCGGGAATGACAGCATTTTGTGGCAAGGCGAGCGCAACTCGCGCCATAAAACCTTATTTACTTCAGCAGATAATCAGCCTAACCACGCTTCATTTCAGCGTATTTTTCGTCCACAAACGCGCCGAACTTTTCAACGAAGACCTTTCTGTCGAACCTTAGCGCGTGCGCCCGCAACCGCTCAGGGTCGAAGCGTCCTGCCCCGGCCTCCATCCGCTCTATCGCCTCCATTAACGCCTCCGGGGTCGGGCGGTCAAAGAAATATCCGGTCGCGCCGTCCACCACGGTATTGAGCGCGCCGCCGTCTTTATACGCGATGACCGGCCTGCCTGCGGCGTTCGCCTCCAGAGGGACTATGCCGAAGTCCTCGGCGCCTGGGAATATCAACGCCTTGCATCGCGCATATAGCCGGGCAACTGCCGCGTCGTCCAGCCTGCCGAGGAACTCGACGTTGGGCTTCGCCATCCTCACAAGGGCCTCCTTGTAAGGCCCGTCTCCGACAACCTTGAGCGCAACGCCGAGCCTGCCAGCCGCCTCCACCGCGAGCTCTATCCTCTTATAGGCGTTGAGCCGCGATACTATCAGATAGAAATCCTCGAAGCCCTTGCCCGGCTTGAAGCGTCCGCAGTCCACCGGCGGGAATATAACGGCTGCTGGCAAGCCATAAAACTCCTCTATCCTGCGCTTTACGGCCGTCGATATGGCGATATAATAATCAGGCCGGGTCTTTGTCCTCAAGTCCCACGCCTTGAGACGCCTTAGAAAAAACGGCAGGAGCGTCCTTGCGGCAAGCCCCATGCCTTCTTTCTCAAGATACCGCTCGGTATCCCAAACAAACCTCATGGGCGTGTAACAGTAGCATATATGGAGCGCGCCCCCGGCCTTGAGAGCCCCCTTCGCAAAGGCGCTTGAGGAACTTATGACGATATCATACCCGGAAAGATCGATGGACTCTATCGCACCCGGATAGAACGGTAGATACTTCTTGAAGTGCCGCATGATGCCCGGCAGACGCTGCATCCACGTGGGGCGTATGTCCGCGCCTTCCATCTCCTTCCAGATGTTGCCGTAGTCGACGATGGAGGTGAATATCGGCGCGTCCGGGTAGATCTCGTGGAATACCGCCACGACGCGCTCCGCGCCCCCCCGCTGGTTCAGATAATCATGGACGATTGCCGCCTTTGCTCTCAGGGACGCCTTGTCTGTCATAAAGTAAGCCGTTCGGCGATGCAAGCCGGACGGTTCGCCGTTCAATATTAACATTAAAACAGGGCAAATGAAAGGATATCAGACGTCTCGTCCGAGCGCCTTGCGATAGACGTCGAGGGTCTGCTCGGCGCTTCGCTTCCAACTGAAAAGCGCCGCCCTTTTTACACCCGCTTCCCTGAGCCTTGCGCGGACGTTTGCGCCCTCCTCTCCGGCGTCCATGACCATCTCCATGCGCTTCGACATCGCCTCGGCGTCCAACGGGTCGAAGGTCAACGCCGCGTCCCCAACCACTTCCGGGAGCGACGTGGCGTTGGATGATATGACCGGCGTGCCGCAGGCCATCGCTTCAAGGGGCGTGAGGCCGAAGCCCTCGTAAAGGGACGGGATGACAAAGGCGCGCGCCCCGGAATAGAGGGCGGGCAGGTCGGCCTCATGCGCCGCTCCCACAAACAGGACCCTGCCCTGTATCCCAAGGGAGGCCGGGGTACCGTAGAGAGAACTCCTGCGCCGCTCCATTGCGCCGGTTATAACGAGTAGGCACGCATTTTCCTTTATGCGGGCAAACGCCTCTATCAGGCGCGCGAGGTTTTTGCGGGGGTGATGGCTCCCTACATAGAGGAGATAATCGCCGTTTATCTTATACCTCGCCTTTGCCTCCGTTATGGCGCGTCCATCCGTCACCGGCGCATACGCGGGGGCCACGCCGTGGTGGATCACGGCCACCTTCTCTTCCCGCACGTTAAGGTGTCTTACGATGTCCGCCTTGCTGTGCTCCGAGCCGGTGATTATCATCCTCGCGCTCCGGGCGGCGAGCGGAAACATCACCCTCGCGTACCAATGCCTGAGCCTTGAGCACGAATGCGGGTCGATATAATAGACGAGGTCGTGCAGCGTCACCACCGAGGGCTTGGGGTTCACGATCGGCATATTGAAAGACGGATAGTGGAAGAGCTCCGGCCTGGACCTGTTCATCTCGCGGGAGAGGAAGACCTGCTCTTTGAGAAAGGAATAGACCGGGATATCGAGGGCGGTCCTCTGGATATCGAGATTTTCACTGGCCGGGAGCGCAAATGCGTCGGTGCATGTGACTGCGGTCAAGGTGTTGCCCCTGTCTACCCCTGGGATGCTGGACAGGAGGTTCTGGATGTATCTCCCGATGCCTGTGTATGTTATCATGCGGGCATCGAACGCTACTCTCAAAAATGTCCTCCAGAGGCGTTGTGCGTCCTCTGCGGACAAGTATAGCCGCCATTGCTCGTTAGTCAACCGGATTGGACAAAAAAGAACGGGGGCTGCGCCGCACGCTACGCCGGCACAGCCCCCGTCATTAGCGGGGGCACAGATATTTTTTCCTAAGCCACGGACTTCAACATGTCCACGAGTTTGCCGATGGACGTTTTGGCGTCGCCGAAGTACATGTAGGTCTGGGGCATCAGGTAAAGGTCGTTGTCTATGCCCGCGAATCCCGGCTTCATCGACCTCTTGCAGACTATGACGATCTTCGCCTTGTCAACGTCCAGGACGGGCATTCCGTATATAGGCGAGCGCGGGTTGGTCTTCGCCGCGGGATTGGTGACGTCGTTGGCGCCCACCACGAAGGCCACGTCCGTCTCCTCGAACTCTTCGTTGATGTCCTCCATATCAAAGAGGTCGGTGTAAGGGACGTTCGCCTCGGCCAGGAGCACGTTCATGTGCCCCGGCATCCTTCCGGCGACCGGGTGTATAGCGTACTTCACCTTGATCCCTGCGGCCTTGAGTATGTCGCCCATCTCGCGCACCGCGTGCTGCGCCTGCGCCGCGGCCATGCCGTAGCCCGGCACTATGATGACCCGCTTCGCCTTCTTCTTGAGCACGTCGGCGGCCTCGGTCGGGCTCAACTGCTTGACGCCCGGCGCGCCGGTTGGAGCGGCCGGGGCCGTTATCTCGGCCACAGTGCCGCTCTTTACCGCGTCAACGAGCTTGCCTATCGACGACTTGGCGTCGCCGAAGAACATATAGGTCTGCTCCATAGTGTATAGCTCGTTGTCTATGCCCGCGAACCCTGGGTTCATCGAGCGCTTGCACACGATGACGGTCTTGGCCTTGTCGGTGTTGAGTATGGGCATCCCGTATATCGGCGAGCGCGGGTTGTTCTTCGCCGCCGGGTTGGTAACGTCGTTAGCGCCTATGACGAGGGCGACGTCCGTCTCCTCGAACTCTTCGTTGATGTCCTCCATGTCAAAGAGGTCTGTGTACGGGACGTTAGCCTCGGCCAGAAGCACGTTCATGTGCCCCGGCATCCTTCCGGCGACCGGGTGTATCGCGTATCTGACCTTTATCCCCTTAGCCTTCAACTGGTCGGCTAAGTCACGCACCGCGTGCTGCGCCTGCGCCGCGGCCATGCCGTAGCCCGGCACGACTATAACGGACTTGGCCTTGTTGAGGAATAGCCCAGCCGCTTGCTCGACGCTCAGTTTCTTCACGACGGGGCCCGCCGGAGCCGCCGCCTGCTGCGCCGCCGCGTGCGACGGGACCGCTGCCCGCGGCGCGGGCGCGGACGCTGCCGGAGACGAACCGAACGCGCCGAAGAGGACGTTCGTCATCGAGCGGTTCATGGCCCTGCACATGATTATCGAGAGGATGACGCCGGATGCGCCGTCAAGCGCGCCGGCGATGATGAGGACGTTGTTCGAGAGGACGAAACCGGTCGCGGAACCCGCAAGACCCGCATACGAGTTAAGGAGCGAGATGACCACCGGCATGTCCGCCGCGCCTATGGGCATGACGAGGAGCACGCCGAACGCGAAACCGGCGGCAACCATCACGTAGAACGCCCACGCCGCGGTCGGGACGAATATCAGGTAGATGAGCAGACCTATCATTGAGGCGAGGATGCCCATGTTAAGGGCGTTTTGCCCCTTGAACGTTATCGGAGCGCCCCTCATCCACTCCTGAAGCTTCATGAACGCCTGCATGGAGCCGGTGAACGTAAGCGCGCCGAGGAGGCACTCGAAGCCGATGGCCGCGATCTTTATCGTGCCGAGCTCGCTGCCGTGCTTCCAGTACTCCGCTATGCCGACGAGCGAGACCGCGAACGCGCCGAATGCGTGTGAGAGGGCCGTCCGTTGCGGCATGTGGGTCATCGGGGTCCACACGGCGATGACCACGCCTATTATCGAGCCTATGATGAGGCCGATGATTATCCAGTCGTAGGTGATTATCTCGTGCTTCCAGAGCGTGGCGATAATGGCTATCGCCATGCCTACTTCAGCCGCGAGCACGCCCCTCCTCGCCGTCTCAGGCGAGTTGAGGAACTTGAGACTCAGTATGAAGAGGACGGAGGCAACGAGGTATGCTATGTCTATGAAGTAAGTCTCTATCATCAGCGCTTCTCCTTCTTGAACATCTTTAACATGCGGTCGGTGAGTATGAAGCCGCCGACCACGTTGGACATGGCCGCGGCGACGGCGGCAACGCCGAGCGCCGTGGTCACGGGGTGGCGCGTGCTGCCGGCCACCAGTATCGCGCCCACGACCGATATCGCGGATATCGCGTTGGTCGCGGACATGAGCGGCGTATGGAGAAGGGGCGGGACGCGGGTTATGACCATGTATCCCACGAACGCCGCCAGTATGAAGACGTAAAGTTCCGGCATTAATGTCGCGTAATCCATTACTATCGACCTCCTCTTCTGCCTCTTCGTTTATTTTACTAACTTCCAGCCGGTTGCCCCGGATGGAATCCCTATAAAACCGGAACCCGTTGCGTTCAAAGCGACCGCCTTAGCCTTGCTTCTTGAACGCGGGGTGCGTAACCTCTCCGCTATGCGTGACCATCGAGCCTTTTATTATATCGTCGGCAAGGTCGATATTGAGGCCCTTTCCGTCGGGAGATATCAGGTTCAGGAACGCCAGCATGTTCTTGGCGTAGAGCAGGGACGAATGCACCGGCAATCCGCTCGGCAGATTCGCCGGGCCGATTACGGTAACGCCGTACTTTACGACTTCCTTCCCCAGCTCCGAGAGGACGCAGTTGCCGCCCATCTCCACCGCGAGGTCCACTATGACCGAGCCGGGCTTCATCTCCTTGACCATCTCTTCGGTGATGAGCATGGGCGCGCGCTTGCCCGGTATAAGGGCCGTCGTTATAACGATATCCGCGTCCTTGGAATGCTTGCGGATAAGGTCCTGCTCCTGCTTGTAGAAATCCTCTGTCTGCTCCTTGGCGTAACCGCCCGCGTCCTCGGCCTGCGAGTGGTCCACGTCCATCGCCACGAACTCGGCCCCGAGGCTCTTTGCCTGCTCCCCGGCGGCCGGCCTCGTGTCGAAGGCCGTGACGACCGCGCCCAGCCGCCTCGCGGTGGCTATAGCCTGCAACCCCGCGACCCCGACCCCTATGAGGATGGCCTTTGCCGGAGGGACGGAGCCGACGGCGGTGGTAAGCATCGGGAAGAACCTGCCGCATGCGTTGGCGGCCAAAAGAACCGCCTTATAACCTGCGGCCGTGCTCATGGTGGAGAGGGCGTCCATGCGTTGCGCCCTCGTTATCCTCGGCACCATCTCCATTGCAAAGGACGTGACGCCCTTTCCGGCGAGGGCCTTGACCGTCTCCGGGTTTGCCGCCGCGCCTATAAAACCGACGAAGACCGCGCCGTCCTTCATCCCGGCTATCTCTTCGTTGCCGGGCCTGTTGACCTTAATGACGACCTCGGCCTCGGCGAGGAGGCTGGCCGCGTCCGGGCATATCCTCGCGCCCGCGGCCTCGAACGCCTTATCGTCGATGAACGAACCGTCCCCTGCCCCGGTCTCGACCAGCACCTCGGTCCCGGCCTTGACCATCTTTGATATCGTCTCCGGCACCGCGGCTACCCTGCGCTCGTACTGCGTCCTTTCCTTGAGGATCCCGACCTTCATCAATGCCTCCGTTCACGTCTTGGTGTTTTAACGTCTACAGTCAGCCGCAAAGCCATGAATCGAAATAAAAAAAACCGTCAAGGGTAGAGGTTATAACGCATGTATACCTCATCAATCTACCCAGACGGTCGGCAAGGATCTTGTCCGCCTCAGCGCGCCTCAAAAGGATTACCGGCACCCGATTGGACAAGCTCCAAATTAACCTTCCGCTCCCCGATGGTCACCCACCTTCATTCCGTCAGTTGCGGAGGCACTCTTTACATTGTCCTGAATCTTATCCGTTTTTAATAACCTATGTCAAGCAATTTCGTGCAATGGGAAAATTCGGTGGAAAAAGCCCCCCAGCCCGGAAGGAGGATAAAAAAAACTCCCCCTCTTGCCCGCGGCTTAATGCGCGATAAGAGGGGGTTGGGGGGGAGTTGTCCTTCCCACCTACTGCGTCACGGTCAAAGGCAAGGACAGCGCGTTGTTCGTCTCGTCCGTCTCGGCGTTCAGGTTCGTGGCGTCGGCTACGGCTATGACATGCCAGTTGCCCGCGGCGGCGTTTGCCGGTATCGTCAGCGAGGTGGATGCGCTCGACGCAGCGCCGCCCGCAAGCGTGCCCGCATACCTCCTGCCGAGGTAGACGTCGCCCGCGCCCACGGCGGTATCCGCCGAGAGGTAGAAGTAGACATACGTGCCGGTCGTTACCTTCGAGACCCCGGAGTTCGTCACGGTGTTGTTGAACGATGCTGTAGCGCCACTGACCATCGTGGCAGGGCCGGTCAGCGCGGTCATCTGGAGGTCCACCTCCCTCGTAACCGTTATCTGATTCCCGGCAAGGCCGTTGTTCGTCTCGTCGGTCTCGTAGTTCGTGTTCGTGGCGTCGGCGAAAGCGCCGATGTAATACGTCCCCGGCGTAATGCCCTGCGGCACGAGGATGACGGTCGTCGCGGTGGACGACGTCCCGCCCTTGATCCCGGCCACCGGCCTATAACCGATACACACGTCCTTGTTCGTTATGACCGCGTCGGTAGAGAGGTAATAGTAGACGGTGGAGGCCGCGGACGTAAGGTATGTGCTCCCCTGATTCGCAACCGTGTCGGTAATATTGATGGCCGTGCCTCCGGCCACCGCCGAGGTCTCCTGAACAGACCGCCGTAACCACCATGTCCATGTCCTTCACCACCTTTATCGGCGCGGCGGAGACCGCGACGTTGTTCGACTCGTCCGTCTCTGTGACCACGCCCGTGGCATCAGCCTGTGCAAGCAGCCAATAGCTCCCAAACGGCATGGTCGAGGCTATGGTGAGCGAGGTCGTGGCGCTGTCAACTGCGCCGCCGTCGAGGGCATAAACGAGGCTTCCGTTCTGCACGTCCACCCGCGCCGGAACGTTCGCGGGGTTTAAGAGTATCCACTTATCAAGAGATGAGTCAAAGACGAGGTCGAGCCTGTGATTCGCTCCGGCGATATCATGGGCGCGCAACACCTCTCCGGCGCCCTTGACGATCGTCTTCGCCCCGAGACCGTTGAGATTAAGCGTTGGGGTTGCCGTCGTGTTCGCGGCTATGGCCTCCAGACAGACCCGCAGACCATTCGTCAGTGCCCCAGGGGCGGGTGTGACCGTCGAGGTCAGCGCATCCGCCGCGCCGGATGCCGACCCCTGCAAGACCGGCACGGATACTTTGAGCGTGCCACTGGCGAGCGAAAGACCGTCGCCTATGGCCGTGAGCGCGGTCGTCAGGTCTGTTATAGCCTTGGCCGCAGGTTTGTCGGCATCGTCAAAGCCAAGGACTTTGCCCGCCCTGGCGCCGGCGTTTCCCGGCAACGTCATGTCGGTCGTATCGTCCGTGGCGGATCTGATAGCCCTGTCTTTGTCGCGCTTTACTAAGGAGTTCATAAGTAAGTAGACATCAGTGGGGAAATGGTATAGTTTCCGTATGCAAAAACAAGATGCCCGGAAACTGGACCACAAGACCTTGGAAGCGATACGAATGCGTGCGGTCATGCAGGTGCAAAACGGAGAGGGTCCGGAGGCGGTGATAAGGACGCTTGGTTTCACCCGTGCGTGCATATACAACTGGTTCGCGGCCTACCGCGTCGGCGGATGGGATGGGCAAAGCGGGCCGGATATCGGGACGGCCAAAGAAGCTGAACGGCAGGAAATTGACCTGGACATACAAAACGGTGACCACCAAGAACCCGCTTCAATTGCGGTTTCCTTTTGCCCTGTGGACGCGCCGGATGGTCGGCGCCTTGATATTTCGCAAGTATCGGGTCCGCCCTTAGCCTTGCGTCGGCGGGGCGGTTGCTGGCTCAAATGGGACTCGCCTGCCAGAGGCCGCTTGCGAAAGCGCTTGAGCAGAATGAAGGGTTAGTCAAGGAATGGCTCACGCGGACATTCCCATCCATCAAGAGAATGGCCAAGCAGGAGAAGGCCGAGATATATTTTGGAG
>JACRCM010000019.1 GCA_016219025.1 Deltaproteobacteria bacterium
CGCGAGGCGACGGGCGGATAGGAAAGGGGTTCAGCGAAGGGTAAGCAGAAGGGGGTGCACCCGGCGTTAGCTAAGGCGCGAGGCGACGGGCGGATAGGAAAGGGGTTCAGCGAAGGGTAGGAAGGTCAAAAAGCGGATATCCTCCGGGGCGCTGACGGCGTAGACTGTCAGCGCCTCTTTTTTTAACAGACGGACTTGACGGCCGGGGTTTAAGCGTCAATAATAATTACGGACGGCATCGCTTGATAGGGGCACCCTTGGAATAGAGGGCGTCCCTTTTTTTATCCATCGTTCCCGCGCCCCGAGCGCGGGCTAAGACGCAAAAGCGAATGGCTACAGTAACTTATGCCGGTCGAGCGCATGGGTCTTATTAAGAAGAGTCTGAGGGCGAAGTTTACGCTGATACTCCTGCTTGCCGGGGCCGCGCCGCTCCTGCTGGTGAGCGTATTTTTCTACTATATGGCAAAGGACGCGCTCTTCAAGAACGTCTTCGCGGAACTCCGCTGGAACGCGGACGCGATAACCACGGCGGTGGAGGAACACTTCGCGGACACCGGCAGGAACCTCGTCATAGCGTCCCAGAACGCGGCGTTCGCCATGTATTACCTTGAGCCGGATAACCGTCCCAAGTGGCTCGCGGAGCAGCATAAGACCTTCCGGTATCTCAGGAGCCTGTACCCGGAGATGATAGACGAGGCGTGCTTCATCGATTCAACCGGCACGGAGGTGTCGAGGATCGTCTTCGACAAGATCGCCTCCTCCGCGGAACTTTCCAGCGGAGAGGAAAGGAGCGCCTTTTTCTGGAATGCCTTCAAGCTGAACGAAGGCGAGGTGCTCCAGGACGCGCCTACCATATCCGAGGACACGCACAGGTGGGTGCTGCCCAACGCGACGCCCATCTTCGTGAAGGGCAGGAAGACGGCGATACTGCACTTCGAGATCGCCCTGACGCACTTTCAGGGCCTCTTGAAGCGCCTCGTCAATCAGGACCGCGGCTATGCCTTCATCCTGAACGACCGCGGCGAGTTCATGGCGCACACGCTTCTCGACATGAGCGGGGCCGGGGCTTTTCCCATGGCCATAAGCGCCGATGCGCCAGCGTCCCTGCGCACAATATACGGGCGCATGGCGGCGGGCGAGGCCGGGATCGAGGAGTTCAGCTCAGGCGGCAAGTCGTATTACATAATCTTCGCGCCGATCAAGACGGGATTTGTCAAAGGGATAAACCGCAACAGGTGGGACGTGGGCTACGTCATATCGGGCGAGCGCGTCTACGTCGAGGCGACGATCCTGCGGGACAATTTTATCGTCGTCGCGCTGACGTTTTTCATCGTCGTGGCGCTCGCCTACGTCGTCGGCAAGCACGTAACCGCGCCGCTTAGGGAGCTTGTCGGTGCGACGAACAGGCTCGCCGCGGGCGAGATGCCGAGGGTGGAGATAAGGCGCGAGGACGAGATAGGGCAGTTGTCGAACGCCTTCAACGTCATGGTCGAGGCGATAAAGAGGCGCGACGACGCGCTGCGCGAGCTCGCCGTGACCGACGGGCTTACCGGTCTCTACAATCACCGGCACTTCAAGGCCGAGATAGACAGGGAGGTCAAGGCCGCGCTCAGGTTCAACCAACCCCTTTCGCTCATCATGGCGGACGTGGATTGGTTCAAGCAGTATAACGACAAAAACGGCCATACACAGGGCGATATCGCCTTGAAGCGCATAGCCGAGGTCTTTGCGAAGGCCACGAGGGAGGTAGACCTCGCCGCAAGGTACGGGGGCGAGGAGTTCGCGGTGATACTGCCGCAGACGGACGGGGCCGAGGCCATGCGGATAGCCGAGCGGATAAGGGGGCGCGTGGCGCTGGAGTTGATACCCTTCGAGGAAGACCAGCCGAACGGAGACCTTACGGTAAGCATCGGGGTGGCGACGCTGCCGGAGGCGGCAATGGAGACGGTGGCGTTGATCGTCGCCGCAGACAAGGCGCTCTACAGGGCGAAGGAAGAGGGCAGAAACAAGGTGGTTTTGGCTGGTCGGAGGTGAGGCGGCTGGCCTCGTCTCTCGTTCACAAGCCTATCTGCTTGGGCAAGCGCGGCGGGCGGCAAGGCTGCGCGTCCGCCTACTCCGCCTCTATCGAGACCACCTCCACCCCCGCGCCTTCGGTCTGCTCGAATATTATATCGGTGTCCTTGACTGATAGGTCTTTGAGAAATTCGGCGAGGTAGAGGCACACGGACTCAGGCTTTACCCCGCTTGCCTCGCCGAGTCTTAACGTTACGGTCGTGAGCCTTTGCGCGTTCATCTCGCGCAGTTCCTTTCTTATTACCCCCGCTATCGTCCGCGTCAGATGTCCCTCGTGCATCGTGCCTCCTTTTTTCGAGTTTGAAGCCTGAGCGTTCGAGTTCCCGTCTTATCGCCTCGACAATGGCCGGCACGGCGCCTTCGATTAAATCGGTCATCCGCTCGCCCGGCGAGATATCCGCCGGGGGCGTCCCGATGATGATCGCCGCGGGACAACTCCCCTCGAACTCCGCGAGCGCGAGAAGCTCTTTTATGCCTATCCGGTGAGCGCTGCCGCCGAGCCCCGGCGCGTCTTTTACGTCGGCCCACGCGAGGCGGGATATCGTGCCCGGAGGCGCGCCCGTAGCCAGCGCGTCGATGATTATCAGGCGGTCGAACCCCGCGATGACCGGCAAAAGGTTGAGTCCGGCCACGCCTCCGTCAACGCATTTGACGCCATTAGGCAGGATGAAGGCCGCTTGGAACGCCTCCAGCGCCCTTACGCCTATGCCCTCGTCGCGGCGCAGGATGTTGCCGATGCCGAGCACAAGGGTCTTTTTCCCTGTCGGTGATGTGTTACGGCCTGGGGGAGAGCTGGGGATAGAACCGCTGGTTTTCATGCAGGATCCTGTTTATCGTATCGGTATCCGCCTTGAACGGGAGTTCGGGACATGCGGACGGCGAGAGCGCGTGCGAGGATCTGAACGGGGTCGCTTTGAGCTTCATGTTGTAGGCGGCGACCATCAGGGGTTCGAGGTTCACGACGTCCTGGACGTTATACGCCAGAAGGGTGGCGAGCGATTTTTCGTTGCGGTTCCGCTTGAAGTCCTGCCAGAGGAGCACCGCGAAGTAGCCGTCCACGCCGTTGAGCTCCTTGCGGTCGATGCCGAGCTGTTTTTCGCAGCCCTTGAGTCCGCCGGTGAATCCGAGGTCTTTCAAGATATAGCGAAGGTCGATGTGCGCGTGCGGCATCCTTATCCTGAAGTCGCGCTCGATGAACGGCACGTCGAAGCACCTGCCGTTGTATGTGACCACGACCTTGTACCGCCTGATGTCCCGTTTGAAGTCGTTGAGGTTGCGGCCCTTCACGTAGTTGTAGACCTTCACCCCGTCGTAGAGCGTTATGGCCGTGATGTATCCGCTGGGTCCGGCGTAGCCGTTCGTCTCGATGTCGAGATACGCGGTGGAGGAGCGGAACTCGGCGAAGAGCCGCCAGCACTCGCCCGCGGGCAGGGACCTGGCGAAGAAGGAGGGTTCCCCAGCCTCGAGGCGTTTGATGGACTCCAGCACCTGCGCCTTGGACGCGGGCATGTTCGGCCTTGCGTGAGGCTCATCAGCGCCGTCCAGGAAGGCGTCCCATGAGAGCACCCCGCGCGACCATAGTCTGCGTTCGCTCCGCAGGCCCAAACCCTGTATGTGGCAAAACGTATTTTTTAACATCCAGTAATTCCGCCTTTCAGCCGATATGGTATCTTAACATAGGTCTCTCCGGAAACCTACGGGATAATGAAGATGGCGCGGGCGCGGCGGCCCCCATCCCTGTTGACATAACGCCTTTATTTTGTTAGTTTTATCAGATGAAATCCGTGCAAGGAAGCTGGGCGGTTATGAAAAAGGCAAGGGTGCTTGTAGTCGATGACGACGCGTTTTTCAGGACGCTTTGCTCCGACATCCTCACCGGCGGCGGATACGAAGTCGTGGCAGCGGCCACGGGCGCGGAGGCCGTTGGCATAGTGGAGACCGAGCCGGTTGACGTAGTGATAACCGACCTCGTCATGCCGGACCTGAGCGGCCTCGACGTGCTCCAGAGGACGAAGCAGCACAACGCCCTCATAGACGTGATCGTCATCACGGGCCACGGCTCCATCGAGTCGGCCATAGAGGCGTTGAAGAGCGGGGCCGTGGATTACATCAGAAAGCCGCTTAACGGGGTGGAACTCCTGCATACGGTCGCGGCCTGTCTGGAGAAGAAGGCGCTCCTCGAAGAGAACCTCGACATAAAGCAGTCGCTGCGGCTCTACGAGGTGACGAGGGTGATAACCGCCACGCTCGACGTCAACAGGCTCTACCATACGAGCATAGACGCGCTCATCCAGATGATACAGGCCGACGCCGGAGTCGCCGCCTTCTACGAGGCCGATTACACGAAGCTCGGCATAAGGGCCGCGAAACATATCCCGCTCGGCTACGCGGAGCAGGTCGTGGAGGCCGTTAGGCACAGGTATGAGGCGGAGCTCCGGGATATGAAGAACGTAATCGTAGTCCCGCTCTCCTACCTCGGCGCGGAGGGGGCCGAGGCGCATTTGCGGTGGTCTTCCATCCTCATAGCCCCCATCGTAAAGGGCGCGTCCGCCGCCGGTTTCCTGATGCTCTTTCTCGGCGCGGGCAAGCGCGGCTTCGGCGTGCGCGACGTCAACAACGCCGCGTTCATCGCCGAGCACGCCTCCGAGGCGTATGACAACGCCCGGCGTTACGACGAGGCCAGGGAGACCGCCTTCATAGACAGTCTCACCAACCTCTACAACAGCAAATACCTCGACATTGTGCTGGAAAAGGAGATGAAGCGCGCGGACAGGCTCCTCATGCCGCTTACCGTGCTCTTCATAGACATCGACAACTTCAAGCTGATAAACGATGCGAACGACCACCTCGTCGGAAGCAAGGTGCTCGTGGAGTTCGGCAAGACGCTCCTGAAGTTCGTCCGCGAGGTCGACACCGTAATAAGATACGGCGGGGACGAGTACGTCGTCATACTCGTCGATGCGGACTACGACGTGGCATTCAAGGTGGCCGAGAGGATAAGGATAGGCATCGCGGGCACGCCGTATCTCGCGGAGGACGGCCTCAATATAAAGATAACCGCCTCCATCGGCGTGGCGACGTATCCGATACACGCAAGGGACAAGCGCGAACTGCTAAAGATCGCGGACAAGGCCATGTACCGCGCCAAAGACCTCTCAAGAAACGTCGTCTATCTCGCCCCGCTGCCTGAGGGCAAAGGGCTGAGGGTCAGGTAGAGAGGTGGAAAAGAGGTTTTTTTACCTCCTGCCGCCGGATCAACGGCCTTCCTGTCCCCTGCTTTCCGGCCTCCCATCAAGCACCCTTATGAAGCCGTCGTCGCATATCGACGCGAAGACGCCGGTGGCGAACCAGCCGTCTTTTAAGACCTCAGCGGTCAATCCGGCGTTTCCCCAATAGCCCGCCATTACCGAAGGCCCTTTTACAAGGAGCATGCCGTTGCTGCCGGTTGATTGGCGCTCGCCGGTCTCCGGGTGGACGACCTTTACCGTCATGCCGGGTATGGGCTGGCCCACGGTGCCGGGCTTGGTGCCCATCTGGCGCGCGCCGCTGTCCTCCACGTCCGGGACGTTAACGGAGATGACCGGGGAGAGTTCCGTCGCGCCCCAGCCCTCTAAGAGATGCGCGCCGAACTTCTCCCTGAACCTCTTTGCGACGCCGTCTTTGAGCCTTCCGCCTCCGGACACAGCGTATCTGACCGTCTTGAAGTCTCCGCTCCCGCAGCCCTTTATATAAGCCTCGAACGCCTGCGGGTAGCCGAGGAGCATGGTGGCCCGCATCCTTTGGGCAAGCCCCGCGAACCCCGGAGCGTCGGCGTCGTCCGCGTGATATGCGGCGCACATGCCGGATGCGAGCGGAAACCAGAGCGCGGCGGTATATCCGAAGGCGTAGTAAAAAGGCAGTCCGCTCAGGACGGCGTCTTTTCCAGAGAGGCTGAAGACCTGGTCCAGCCCTTCTATGTTGGAGATGATGTTGTGGTGCGTGAGCATCACGCCCCTGGGTTCGCCGTCGGCCGCACCGGTGAATATGACGGTGGCGAGCCTTCCGGGGTCGAAGACCGGCCTGGCGTGCATGAAGGCCAGAAGCCTGTATGGAAGGACGAGGCCGGATAGCGCGTGGAGGAGGGAGCTTGCGCGCCCTTGTCCCTCCATTATCTCTTCGATGCAAACCGCGCCTTCTCCGGCGGCGCGGGCCTCGAAAGAGCGCGAGGTGATGACCGTCTTTATGCCGCATTGTTCTCTTATCGAGGCGAGGGCCGCCCCGGACGCCTTTATGTCCATGTTTACGGCGGTCTTTCCGGCGAGCATGACGGCGAGGTTCGCCAGGGCCGCGTCAACGGACGGCGGCATGTATATCCCGCAGAATTCCTCGCCGGGGCGGTGTTTGCAGAGCCACCCGGCCGCCGAGGCGGCACGGGCGTAGGTCTGGAGGCGGCTCAACCTGACGGCCCCATCGGCTATGCAGGGAGAGAAGGGCCGGGACCTTACGGTCTTGAGAAAACGCAGGTGCAGCATGTCGTCCGGGGTTCTCCTGTAGTTCACGGCAAGGCCCCCCAGCTCCATCACCGCCTCGCGCACCTCCTGGGCCGAGGACGCCGCCGGCATGGGGGCGCCGAAAGAGACGGTAACCGGCCGGAAGAGCTCCCGGGCCCAGCGTTTAAAAAAACGGCCCCCATGAAAACTGAAGGCCGACCCCCAGACCCGGTCCAGGTGCATGGGTATCACCGGCACGTCAAGGCCCTCGACTATCCTCTCGAAACCCTTCTTGAACGGCAGGAGGTTGCCGGTGCGGGTTATCGCGCCCTCCGCGAAGACGCAGACCACGTGGCCGGCCATCAACTCCTCTCTGGCCTTCTGTATGGAGGCCATGACCTCCCTTGAGCCGCCGTTGGAGATGGGTATGGCGTGCAGGTGGCGCAGCGCCCAGTTTATGGGCCTCAGGTCGTAGAAGTATCTGTATATCATGAAGCGGACGAACCTGTGGAGAGACGCGCCCACGAGCAGGCCGTCCGCGAAGGAGATGTGGTTGCACACGAGGAGCGCGGGGCCGCGCCGCGGGGCGTGCTCGCCGCCGACTATCCTGATCTTGTAGACGGTGTGCGTGAGGAGCCAGAGCAGAAACCGCAGCAGGAAGGCCGGCAACGCCGCGCTCATCAGCGCGGCGCAACCGATGGTAATGACCCCGAATACGAGTATGATCCGGTGGGACGGTATGACGAGCACGTCCCGCAGGACCCAGAGCGCAACCGAGGCGAGGAGGATGCTGACCGTGCCAACGAAGTTTGTCGTGGCTATCATGCGGCCTTTTTCCGTGCCGGAGCTCCGCTGCTGGAGGAGCGCGTTGAGCGGCACCATGAAGAATCTGCCGAAGAAGCCTATCATCACGAGCGCGAAGGTCGTCAGCCAGTAGGATGCGGTCGAGAAGGACATGAGCGCCGCGAATACCCCCATGCCCACGGCCCCGAGCGGGACGAGCCCCGGTTCGACCTTGTCGCCGGAGAGGCGCCCGGCGGTGATGGAGCCGACGCCTATGCCGAGGGCGAGGAACGTGATAAGGATGCCCACCCAGAAGTCTCCGACCAGCATGACCTCCTTCGCAAGGAGCAGTATGTCCATCTGAAGGAGCGCGGCCATGAACCAGAAGTAGGATATCGCGGCCACCGTAAGGAGGAGCAGTCTGTCGTCTCTGAGGCGCAGGATGCCGTGCCCTATCTCCGACCAGGGGTTGAGCCGGAACGCCTTGTCAGCCCCGGAGCGCTCGACCCGCGGGATGCCGAAGGAGGTTATGAAGCCGATGGCCGCGACCGCTATAAGGAAAAAGCCTATGGCCCCGAGCTGCCCCTTCCATGCCGCGAACATCAGCGTGCCCGACGCGGTGCCGAGTATTATCGCAAGGAAGGTGCTCATCTCGAGGATGCCGTTCGCGCGCGACAGCTCGGCCTCCGGAAGCATCTCCGGGAGTATCCCGTATTTGGCCGGGCTGAAGAACGTGGAGTGGAGCGCCATGAGGAAGAGCGTGGCGAGCATGAACTGGATGCTGCCGGACCAGAAGGCGAAGAGGCCGATGATAACGGCGAAGACCTCGATGGATTTGGTGGTTATCAGCACCGTGCGCTTGCTGTGCACGTCCGCGAGCCAGCCCGCGTAGCCTGAGAAGAGGCAGAACGGCAGGATGAAGACCGCGCCTACCATGGATACGTAGCGGCTTCCGCCCTCGCCCCCGGCCATGTTGACCGCGAACATCGAGATGACTATCTTAAAGACGTTGTCGTTGAACGCGCCGAGGAACTGGGTCCAGAGGAACGACTGGAAGCCCAGGGACTTGACGAGGTTTTTGTACTTTGCGAATGACATTATACGGTCTCGTTAATAATACCCTGGTGGCCGCGAGGGTGTCTTCCGACATCCGCGCCCAAGGGGCGCAGGACTGCCGCGCTCAGAACGGTTCCGCCATCGGTCAGTCAAAACTCGCTTGAGCGGTGTCCATTCATTATAATAAAGAAAGGCGGGAAAATATAGAAGAGTTTTAGGACGGGTGCGTGGAACGCCGGTGGGACTCAGGCGGGTATGCGGTCTCAGGCGCGGCGTTTTCGCCGGTGCCGCCGCGTTTGCGTCCGGCGCCCGCGGCCTCCAGCCTTGAGCGGACCTCTGGCGCGAGGTGCACGGAGTCGAGGTCTTCCGCCGCGAGTATCTCGGCCAGGAGGTCTGCCCGTTCGTGTGTGTTGAGGCCCCGGTGGATGATTATGCGGCGGGCGCCTCGGAGGACGAACATCGCCCCGGTGGTCGAGACCTCGCCTTTGCGCAGGTCTTCGTAGCTGAGTTTTATGCCAAGCCTTTCGGCGAGTTCTTCAAGTGAGTTCAGGAACGTCTCTGCCTTCATAAAGTCATTGTCCTTTTTTGGGCGCCGGTTGTCAAGGCAAACCTGCGCCGCCATAATGGTAAAAAACATGTCTTTATCCTTAATTGACTTATTTGCCAAAACGCGTATCATTATAAGGTTTATTCATACATGTCGGCGTCCATCAAACCTATGACCTATTTTGCGTTCTGCATACATAACCATCAGCCGGTGGGCAACTTCCCCTCCGTCCTCGAGGAGGCGTATGAAAAGTCCTACTGGCCTTTCCTCAAGGCCCTTGCAAGGCATCCCGCCATAAAACTCACGCTCCATAACTCCGGCTTTCTCCTCGATTGGATAGCCGCTTGCCGTCAGGAGTATGTGGAACTTCTAACCTCGATGGTAAAGTCCGGTCAGGTCGAGATCATGGGCGGCGGGTACTATGAGCCGATACTCTCGGTGATACCGGAGGCCGATCGGATAGGCCAGATAAGGCTCATGTCTGACAAGATAGAGGCGGCCTTCGGGGTCAGGCCGGCCGGCGCATGGCTCGCGGAGCGGGTCTGGGAGCCGTTCCTGCCCTCCACGCTCAAGGCCGCAGGGGTCGAATACCTCCTCGTCGACGACTTCCATTTCATAAAGTCCGGCCTTTCGCGTCCAGACCTCGGCGGGTATTACGTGACCGAGGACCAGGGCAACGCCATCAAGGTATTGCCGGGGAGCGAGGCGCTGCGTTACCTTATTCCATTCAAGCCCGTCGCGGAATTGAAGACGCATCTGTCGGGTTTGAAGGGGTTTCTCCGGCGCGGCAACGCCGCCATATACGGGGACGACGGCGAGAAGTTCGGCGTGTGGCCGGGCACCGAGAAGTGGGTCTTCACCGACGGCTGGCTTGAGGCGTTTTTCTCTGAGATAGAAGCAAACCTCGCGTGGCTCAAGCCCGTTACGCTCGGCGGGTATGTCAAGGCCGAAGAGCCGCTCGGCAGGGTATACCTGCCGACGACATCTTACATGGAGATGGGCGGATGGGCCTTGCCGCCGGAGGCAGCGCGCGCCTATGGCGAACTCGCCGACGATATCAAGAAGTGGAACGACGGAGGGCGCGTCAGTAGGTTCATGCAGGGCGGGGCGTGGAGGAATTTTCTTGCCAAATACCCGGAGTCCAACTGGATGCACAAGCGGATGCTCGGCGTTAGCCGCATGGTTGAGGAGGCAGGCCGCGCGGGGCGCGACACGGGCGAGGCTACGCATTATCTCTATAAGGCGCAGTCCAACGACGCCTACTGGCACGGCGTATTCGGCGGCCTCTACCTCCCGCACCTTCGCACCAGCGTATATGAAAACCTGCTCAAGGCCGAGGGCTGCCTTGGAGGAAAACGCGCCGTGGTCTCCGCGGGCGATATCGACGCTGACGGCCATGACGAGGTCAGGCTCAGTCCCGCCGAGGCGAACCTCTTCATAAGCCCCCGCAACGGCGGTTCTCTCGTCGAGCTCGATTATCTGCCCAAGGCGGTAAACCTCGGCAACACGCTCGCCAGATGGCGCGAGGGGTATCATCACAAGCTCGCAGAGGGCAGCCCGCACGGCGGAGACGCCAAAAGCATACACGACGTGGTCCTCGTGAAAGAGGCGGGGCTTGAGCGTTATCTCAAGTTCGACGCGAGGAGGCGGGTATCGTTCGTGGATCATTTCCTCGGGCCGGACGCGACGCCGGGCGCCTTCTTTGCGAACGCGCACGTCGAGCATGGCGGCTTCGTCGAGGCCGCTTACGAGGCCATGTTGACCGAGGCCGGGGTCATCCTGTCGAGGGACGCGGAGGCGGGGGGCGGACAGACGCGCGTGGCCAAGGAATACAGGCTGACCGGAGACGCCTCTTTCTCCGTGGCATACAGCGTATCTTCTGCATTCATCGGCGCGCTCAGGGGCAACGGCCAATTGAGGTTCGGCGTGGAGATGAACCTCCTCCTGCCGTGCTGCGACGGGCCGGCGTGTTATTATGAATTCGCCGCAGAGGAGAAAAAAGACGTTCCCATAGGTCTTGGCGGCTCCGGTGAACTCAGCGGGGTGAGCGGGGTCAGGCTCGTGGATACATACACAGGCGTCGCGCTCTCCATAGAGGTCGACGCGCCGTGCACGCTTTGGAGGTTCCCGGTCTACACGGTCTCGCTCTCCGAGGCCGGGTTCGAGAAGATATATCAGGGGTCGTGCCTCGTCTTTTTGTTCGCGCTCGCGCCGGAAGGGCTGGAGGCGGCATTCAATATAAAGGCAGGGGGGGCGTGATGGCCGCATTGAAAGAAGGCATTGCCGAGAAGATAAAGAGGATAAAGCTCCTCATACTCGACGCGGACGGGGTGATGACCGACGGATCGATAATATACACCGACGAAGGCGCGGAGATAAAGGCGTTCAACGTGAGGGACGGCCACGGGATAAAGCTCCTCATGCGGGCCGGCATCGGCGCCGCCATAATCACGGCGCGCGACTCTTTAGTGATGGCGCACCGCGCCAGGAACCTCGGCATAACCGACCTCTATCAGGGCAGGCTCGACAAGACAGCCGCCCTCGACGAGATATTGAAGGCCAAGACCTTCAACCCGTTGCAGGCCGCGTATATCGGCGACGACATAATAGACCTGCCCGTGCTCAGGCGCGTTGGGTTTTCAATCGCGGTGGCCGACGCGGTGTGCGAGGTCAGGGAGCGCGTCGATTATGTTACGAGCGCATCAGGCGGGCGAGGGGCCATAAGGGAGGTAGTGGAGCTTATCCTCAAGACTCAGGGCAGGTGGGACGAGGTGATGAAGATGTATCTGGAGTGATGGGGGCATTGCAGTTGCCGATCTATCGGTTTTTTCGGGTTTGAGCGGGATTGGCGAAGGCAGGTAGTTTTGCGGGGGGGGCAAGGCCGTCTCAGCGTGGCGCCGGGGAACGAATAAAATTCCGCTTGACATTTTTTAGCCATTCTGCTACAAAAGGGCATAATCCTTTTCAAGAAGATATTGACCACTCCCTCTCCTCAGGCGGCGCGCATGGCACGGGTCTTGCTCAGTCAGTCTATATCCCGCGCCGGGTGCGATAAAGGCCGGGGTAGTTCGCGTTGACGATTCGTAGAGCGTGGTAGGCCGGTCTCACCGGCCTACCCTGTTGTGTTTTTCTCCTCCCCTTGTCCCCGCGCCATAGAGCTACTTTGTAAATAGAGCTACTTTGTAAATCTTTGGGGGGGATAAGGGGAGGCAGGGTGGGGTTGTCTTTCGCCGGGGCGTATGAACGCCGACAACATCAAACCAAGAGGAGGTACAAAGAGATGAAGCTTATGATGGAGAAGGGTCTAAG
>JACRCM010000151.1 GCA_016219025.1 Deltaproteobacteria bacterium
ACCTCTGATTTATTCCATTGCGTGTCATTTCGAGGAGCGCTTTTGCGACGAGAAATCTTGTAACTACCTGAATTGCCTAAGAACACGATTTCTCGCTGCGCTCGAAATGACAGGAAGAAGGAATAAATCAGAGTCTCCTTGATAATGCCCCGCCCTGCCTATGTAGCCGCCTATACTGAAAAACCCGTCAAACGCGCCTGAAGCCTAAATGACAAACACATACGGCCGCATCAGACCCTGCGGCGTTTGGGCGGCCTGCAGCCGTTGTGCGGAAGCGGGGTTACGTCCCGTATAAGGCTTATGCTGAAGCCCGCTGACTGCAACGCCCTGAGCGCCGCCTCTCTGCCGGCTCCGGGGCCGTTTATATATACGTCAACCGACCTTACGCCGCTGTCCATCGCCTTCCTTGCGGCGTTCTCCGCGGCCACCTGCGCGGCGAACGGCGTCCCCTTCCTCGACCCCTTGAAGCCCTGACCGCCTGAACTCGACCATGATATGACGTTCCCGGCCGGGTCCGCGATGCTTATAATGGTATTATTGAAGGTGGACTTTATATGCGCTATGCCCTTTGATACCGCCCTCTTTTCCTTCTTCGGCTTTGCCATCTTTATCCCCTCTTTATATGGGTTGCCCTTGAAAATCGCCTTTTCCCCGAACTGAAAAACAGCTATCTTTTATTAACCTGGCACGTATTCTTGTGTATACTTACCGAGAAAACTTACCAATAAAAGAGCTACTTAGAGGCGGCTCGTCTAAGGTATTTGCTTGCTGTGGTAATAAAAGGCCCCCCTTGATCTTTTAAAAGGCCCCCTTGCTTGGATCACGTCGCGTGAACAATGCCGCGCAGGCGCGTCAACCGCGCGCCGCGCTAAATGGTGTCCTACTCGGCCTTCCTTGCGGCCACCACGCCCTTCCTTGGCCCCTTGCGGGTGCGCGCGTTCGTGTGCGTGCGCTGTCCGTGCACGGGCAGGTTCTTCCTGTGGCGCAGTCCCCTGTAGCAACCCATGTCTATGAGCATCTTGACGTGCATGGAGACTTCTTTCCTCAAGTCTCCCTCGACCTTGAACTCCGAGTCGATGACCTTCCTTATGGAGCCCACCTGCGCCTCGGTAAGGTCCTGCGTCTTTATGGCCGGGTCAACGCCGGCCTTTTCGAGTATCTTTCCGGCTGAGCCCCTGCCAAGTCCGTATATCTTGGTAAGAGCTATGCCGATGCGTTTGTTCTTATTAAGGTCTACCCCTGCAATCCTGGCCAACTTGCCCCTCCTTATTCCGGTTATCGGTTATCGGTATCGGTGAATGGCGAAAAAAGGTGTCTATGTCCTTGACGGATAACCGGCAACGTCTTATTCGCAATGACAGTTTTCTGAGTCCACCGGCAATCCGCCTGAACTACCCTTGCCTCTGCTTGTGCTTGGGGTTTTCACAGACCACGCGCACGACGCCGTTGCGCTTGACTACCTTGCACTTCGAGCATATCTTCTTTACCGAGCTTCTTACCTTCATCTTATTATCCTCTGCCTCAATCGGTTATCGGTTATGGTTATCGTTAAAAACCCGGCGTCTTGCCTGACCCGCCTTCTTACTTCGACCTGTATGTGATCCTCCCCCTCGTCAGGTCATAGGGCGAGAGTTCTATGGTAACCTTATCCCCGGGAAGTATCTTTATGAAATGCATCCTCATCTTGCCGGATACGTGCGCGAGGACCACGTGCTTGTTCTCAAGCTCGACCCTGAACATCGCGTTCGGCAGGGTCTCAACCACCGTGCCTTCCACCTGTATGGCCTCTTCTTTCGCCATCACACCCCGTTATATGCTGTATGCCGTCTTCCGTCTTCGAGCCTCGCGCCAGCAGGCTTCCCCGTCACGCTTCCACCCGGCAGGCCGGGAATCACATATTATAACACATCTGTCAAGAGGCGGCCACATATAAAACCCTGCCGCGCCTGATAACGCCTTCACAATCCGCATATCCGCAATGCCGCGAACCTCTTGCCCATGCCCGCAACCGTAACGGCTTTTAACGCAACGGCCAGCCCGGCTTCGCATATTGTCGAAGGCGCCTACGCCCGCGTCAGCCTCGTAAGCACATGAGGCCCGTCTTCCGTTATGGCGACCGTGTGCTCGAAGTGCGCGGAGAGCGAACCGTCTTCCGTCACGGCGGTCCAGCCGTCTTTTAGCACCTTGACCTTGTATCCGCCCGCGTTTATCATCGGCTCTATAGCGAGCACCATGCCTGCCTTGAGCCGTTCGCCCACGCCCGGAGCGCCGAAGTTGGGCAACTGCGGGGGTTCATGCAAGGAACGCCCGATGCCGTGTCCCACGAAATCCCGCACCACGGAGAAGCCCACCGCCTCGACGCACCGCTGAACGGCGGATGCGATATCCATGAGCCTGTTGCCAATCCGCGCCGCCTCTATGCCCTTTGCGAGCGAGAGCGCGGTTATATCAATGAGCCTTAACGCCTCCGCCGACGCCGTGCCTACAGGCACCGTGATGGCCGCGTCCCCGTAGAAACCGTCATAAAGCACGCCTACGTCAACGCTCAATATGTCGCCGTCAAGCAGGACCCTCTTTGACGGCATCCCGTGCACCACCTGCTCGTTCACCGAGGTGCACAAACAGAACGGATAACCCCTGTAGCCCTTGAAGGCGGGCACGGCCTTTTTCTTCTTTATCTCTTCCGCCGCGATCTTCTCAAGGTCGAGCGTCGTTATGCCCGGCGACGCCTTTTCCTTCAGCGTCCGCAGCACCTCGGCGACGATGGCGCCGGCGCCGCGCATAATACCGATCTCCCGAGGGGATTTAAGTATTATGTTTTCCCTTCTCAATGGCGTCCGCTATGGTCTTTGTTATCTGGTCTACCGCGCCCATGCCGTCTATGGGCCTGTAGAGGCCCTTATCGGTATAATATTTAACGAGGGGCTTTGTCTCCTGCTCGTAAACGTCAAGCCTGGCTCCGATGGTCTCCTCTGTGTCGTCGTCCCTCTGGTATATCTCTGCGCCGCACTTGTCGCATATGCCTTGATTGAGCGGCTGGCTGTAGACTATGTGGTAGTTAGCGGCGCACTTCCTGCACACCCTTCTGCCGGAGAGGCGTTTTATAAGCGTCTTTTTGTCAACCTCCATGCCGATTACATGGTCTATGCCCTTGCCCGCCTCGGCGAGCGTCTTGCCGAGCACGTCGGCCTGCGCGAGGTTCCTCGGAAAGCCGTCGAGTATGAACCCGGCCTTGCAATCGACCATGCGGATACGGTCTTCCACCATGCCTACGACGATGCCGTCGGAGACGAGCGCGCCCCTGTCCATGAACTCCCTCGCCTTGACGCCGAGCGCGGTCTTGTTCTTCACGTTGGCGCGCAGTATGTCGCCGGTGGATATCTGCGGGATGGAATACCGCTCGGAAAGAATCTTTCCCTGGGTGCCCTTGCCCGCGCCCGGCGGTCCAAGAAGTATTATATTCATGTTCCCCGCAATCTGTCTATGAACCAGGCCGCATTGGCCGCAAAAATCAGCACATCCCGCTGCCCCGGCCTGCCTATGCGTCCGTTCATTCAACACGCCACAGGCACAAATCTCTCTTGGCAACCCGTCGCGTCCGCTACAAATCCCAAACCGGACGGCATGGCACGGGGCGCTACATCCCGCTCCTGCCCTTTATCTTGCCCTTCTTCAGTAGGCCCTCGTAGCTGCGCGCCATCATGTGCGATTCTATCTGCTGCGCGGTGTCCATGGCCACGCCCACGACTATGAGGAGCGCCGTGCCTCCAAAGTAGAACGGCGCATGGAACTCCGCCACAAGGAACGACGGCAGGACGCATACAAGCGCGAGATAAAGAGAGCCCCACAGCGTCAGCCTCGATAGCACCGTGTCGATATATTCCGCCGTATTCGCGCCCGGACGTATGCCCGGCACGAATCCGCCGTACTTCTTGAGGTTTTCGGCGACTTCCTTGGGGTTGAACTGCACCGCCGTGTAGAAATAGGTGAAAAATATTATCAACCCGATATAGAGCACGTTGTATATGACGCCGCCCGGGTTGAGGCTCTCCGCTATGGTCTTGAAGAACGGTATATTGATGAAGTTCGCTATCGTCGCAGGGAATACGATGATGGACGACGCGAATATCGGAGGTATGACCCCCGCGCTGTTTAGCTTCAACGGCAGATGCTGCGTGCCTCCGCCGAGCACCTTCCTGCCCACCACCCGCTTGGGGTACTGGATCGGTATCCTCCTCTGCGCCATCTCCATGAAGACTATGAAGCCTACGACCACGACCATCAGCGCGATGAGGAACAGCACTATCAGGAGGTTCATCTCGCCCGCCCTCACGAGCTGTATCGTGTTGAGGAGCGCGGCTGGCATCCTTGCTATGATGCCGACGAATATTATGAGGGAGATGCCGTTGCCTATGCCCCTCTCGGTAATCTGCTCGCCGAGCCACATGAGAAAGGTCGTGCCGGCGGTAAGCGTTACCACCGTAAAGAGCTTGAACCCGATGCCGGGGTGTATAACGATGTGCGCGCCGCCCGGACTGGCCATGGACTCGAGGCCGACCGCTATCATGGTCCCCTGCACCACCGCGAGCCCTATTGTCAGATACCGCGTGTACTGAGTTATCTGTCTTCTGCCGGATTCCCCTTCCTTCGAGAGCTTCTCAAGCTGCGGCACTACCGCGGTCAAAAGCTGGAGAATAATGGAGGCGCTGATATACGGCATGATGCCGAGGGAAAATACCGAGAACCTCTCGAGCGCGCCTCCGGTGAACATCGTGGCGAAGTCGAGCAGCGTCCCGCTCGACGCCTTGAAAAAGGCCGCGAGCGCCTCGGAGTCTATGCCCGGCGTCGGGATGAAGACGCCTATCCTGAAGACGGCAAGGGCGATGAGCGTTATTATTATCCGGCGGTTAAGCTCCGGTATCTTGCCTATGTTCTGTGTCAGGGACGCCAACTTATATTACCTCCGCAGCCCCGCCCGACGCCTTGATCTTCTCGATGGCGCCCGCGCTGAACATATTGGCCCTTATGGTCAACGCCACCTTGCACTCGCCGTCGGCAAGCACCTTGACCGGCCCCTTGCCGGACTTTATGATGCCCCTGTCTATGAGCGTCTCCGGCGTCACGATCTCGCCAGCGGTGAACGCAAGCGCGATGCGGCCGAGGTTGACTATCCTTGCAGGCACCTTATTCGCGTTAGTAAAGCCTCTCTTGGGGAGCCTTCTCTGGAGCGGCATCTGACCACCCTCGAACCCCGGCTTTATGCTGCCGCCGGAACGCGCGGTCTGTCCCTTGCCGCCCTTGCCGGAGGTCTTGCCTGAGCCGCCGCCTTCCCCGCGCCCCACCCTCTTCCTGTTCTTTACCGCGCCCTTGGGCGCCTTGAGCTTATCTAACATGGTCGTATGAACCCCTCATGTTTAAAGGCCGTGATGCTTTTAGCAGATTAACCCTGATTAAAAAAGACGGCGCCGCGAAATGCCGTCCTTCTTGATAATGCGTCGGCAATGCGCCGGACTCATGCGGCGTCTTCCACGGCCACCAGATGCTGAACCTTATTTATCATCCCGCGTATGGCCGGGGTGTCATTGAGCACCTTCGACCTGCCGACCTTCCTGAGACCGAGACCAAGGAGCGTCTCGTTCTGCCGCACCGTATAACCTATGCCGCTCTTCTTGAGAGTGACCTTTATCTTTTTTTTCTCTGCCATTTGCCTGCCCTTTGCGAATGTTTTTTCTTTAACGCCGGATTATCAACTGCGCGCGCCCAATGACGCGGGGGTTTCAGCGCCCGTATATCTCGTCCTCCCGGCTTCCATGCTGCGTCTTTTCTCCGCCCCAGCGCTCAACGCATCGCGCGGCCAACCGTATAAGGCGCTACTGCGCGCGCTTGCCGCGCAACTCGGCCATGCTCTCAGGACTCTTTATCTGCCTGAGCGCCTCAAGCGTCGCCTTTACCACGTTATGCGGATTGCTCGTGCCAAGAGACTTTGTAAGGACGTTGCTGATGCCGCTGGCCTCGATCACCGCCCGGACCCCGCCGCCAGCGATAATGCCCGTTCCAGCGGAGGCCGGCCTCAAAAAGACCCTGCCCGCCCCGTAAATGCCGGTCACCTCATAAGGTATGGTGCCGTCCTTGACCGGCACGAAGAAGAGCGACTTCTTGGCCTGCTCTATCGCCTTCCTGATGGCCTCAGGCACCTCGTTGGCCTTGCCGAGTCCCGCGCCAACGTGTCCTTTTCCGTCACCCACCACGACTATGGCGTTAAAGCTGAACCTCTTGCCGCCCTTTACGACCTTGGCGACCCTGTTGAGGTATACGAGCTTGTCCTTGAGCTCAAGGGCGTTTGCGTCTATCTTGTCCAAAAAAACCTCCCTCTTTTCAGTTGCAGGTTACCAGTTATCGGAAGATACAAAACTGAAATCGAGTCCCGGCTTCGTCCTTGACGATAACCGGCGGCCGTTTTCAGAATTCAAGCCCCGCCCCTCTCGCGCCGTCGGCGACCGCCTTTACGCGGCCATGATATATATAGCCGCCGCGGTCGAAGACTACCTTGCTTATGCCCTTGCCGAGGGCGAGCCTGGCCACGGTCTCGCCTACCTTCTTGGCCGCGTCCGCCTTTTTCATCCTGGCGACCGCCTCTATTACCTCTTTGGTCTTCGTCGAGGCCGCCGCAAGGGTCTTGCCCGCCGCGTCGTCCACGACCTGCGCGTATATGTGCTTATTGCTCCTGAAGATATTGAGCCTCGGACGCTCTGCGGTGCCCCTTATCTTCTTTCTTACCCTGGCCTTCCTGCGTTCAAGGCCAGTTGTTTTTTCGATCCTGCCTTCCATTTATTTCCCCCACGGATGACGCCTTGCACGCCGGTTACATTAAGACTACCTCTAAAAATTGCTCTTTTTTCCGATCTCTGCGTCAGGTAGAAAATAAAAATGCTCACATATTAACATATATGCTGCGCTTTTTATTTTCGTCCTTCCTTGACCTCGAAAAAAATAGCTGATTTTTAGAGGTAATCTTAAGACGCTCAAGGCCAGTTGTCTTTTTGATGCCGCCCCGTCTATTTCGCCCCGGATGCCTTGCCAGCCTTGCCGGCCTTTCTCCTGATGACCTCGTCGGAGTATTTTATGCCCTTGCCCTTATACGGCTCCGGCGGACGCAGAGACCTGATATTCGCCGCCACCTGCCCGATGAGCTGCTTGTCCGGGCCTTTTAACAGTATCGCCGTCTGCTTGTCAACAGTCGCGGTCACGCCCTTGGGCAGATCGTATTTTACTGGATGCGAATAGCCGAGGGCCAGATTCACCACGCTGCCCTGCACGTCGGCCTTGTAGCCAACGCCGACTATGTCGAGCCTCTTCTCGAAACCTTCTGAAACGCCCTTGACCATATTGGATATGAGCGTCCGAGTTAGCCCGTGGAGCGACCGCGACATCCTTGAATCGTCCGCCCTCATGACCTCAAGGACGCCGCCCTTCAGTTCCACCTTTATCTCCGGGCGCAGATGCAACTCAAGACTGCCTTGCGGTCCGGCCGCCTTGACCAGAGCGCCATCGAGGGTGAGTTTTACGGCCTGCGGCACGTTTATCGGTAATTTGCCTATCCTTGACATTTTCTATACCCTTTATCCGGTTAGCAGTTATCGATTATCGGTAGAACGGTTAGCTGTTGCCGGTTTTTCTCTTTACCGATAACTGATAACCGATATCCGATAACCGTTTAATACACGGTGCACAGCAGCTCTCCGCCGATGCCGAGCTCGCGCGCCTTCTTGTCGGTCATTATGCCCTTGGACGTGGAGACTATCGCTATGCCCATGCCGTTCAAGACCTTGGGCAGCGCGTCGCTGCCGGCGTATTTACGGAGCCCCGGCTTGCTGACCCTCTTGATGCCGGTGATAACGCCCTTCTTGGCCGGCGTATACTTGATCTGGAGCTTCAAGTAGGTGCGCTTGTCTTCCTTTATAAGGCCCGCGTCCTTCAAGTAGCCTTCTTCCTTGAGTATCTTGGCTATCTCGAACTTTACGTTCGAGGAAGGCATCACGACCTCGCGCTTGCGCGCCTGTATCGCGTTCCTTACCCTCGTCAGCATGTCCGCTATGGGATCGGTCATCGACATATCTTTCTATTCTCTCCGTCTCTTGAGGTTCAGGGCGTTGTCCTTTGCGGCAACGCGCCCGTTTGTTATGCCCTTTATGATATATCCCGTCTAAGCGTGGCCGCGCCATGCGGTATGCGCCGCACGCAAGGGGCTTGTGTCTGCGCCGACCGCGTTACGACCGGTTTTAGCTTCAGCGCCGTCCCCGCCGACACCTGACCGGCAGCCGGGGACTCCGGCCTTACCAGCTCGACTTGACTACGCCCGGCAGTTCGCCCTTGAGCGCCATCTTGCGAAAGCATATCCTGCACATGTCGAACTTCCTGTAATAGGCGCGCGACCTGCCGCATATCGGACAGCGGTTGTACGCGCGAACCTGGAACTTGGGCTTGCGTTTCGCCTTTGCGATGATGGACTTCTTGGCCAATCTCTTCTCCTCCGTATTGCCGCCGCGTTATGGCGTAATCGACGCCGTCCTGCCGTTCTCTTAAATCCGTTCCCAACGCCCGCCTCTACGAGGCTTCTTAGCCCCTGAAGGGCATGCCGAGGTGCTTGAGGAGCGCCTTGGCCTCCTCATCGGTCTTCGCGTTCGTGTTGATCGTGATATTCATGCCCCTGATCTTGTCGATCTTGTCGTATTCGATCTCAGGGAAGATTATCTGCTCTTTAACGCCTATGGTGTAATTGCCCCTGCCGTCAAAGGACTTGTCCGGCATCCCCTTGAAGTCCCTGATGCGGGGGATGGAGAAGTTCACAAACCTGTCGAAGAACTCGTACATCTTGCGTCCGCGCAACGTCACCATGCACCCTATGGGCATACCGGAGCGCAGCTTGAAGGTGGCTATGGACTTCTTCGCGCGCGTAACCACGGGCTTCTGGCCCGTAATCAGGGTAAGGTCGCGCGTCGCCGCGTCTATGACCTTTACCTCCTTGACCGCCTCACCGAGCCCCATGTTGATGACTATCTTATCGAGTTTGGGCACCTGCATGACGTTGGAGTATTTGAACTCCTTCATCATCACCGGCACCACTTCCTTCGTATATACCGCGCTCAGCCTTTCACTCATTTGTCGAGCACCTCGCCGCACTTTTTGCAGACCCTGACCTTCTTGCCGTCGTCCAATATCTTCCTGCCGACCCTCACAGGCCCCTTGCACTTCGCGCAAAGGAGCATGACGTTGGAGACCGCTATGGGCGCCTCTTTCTCGATGATCCCGCCGTGTTTGTACTTCTGCGAGGGCTTCTGATGGCGCTTTACTATGTTGAGCTTCTCGATGAGCAGGGTCTCCTTGTCAGGGATCACGCGCATGACCTTGCCGGTCTTGCCCTTTTCCTTGCCCGTCGTGACCATCACCTGGTCGTCTTTCCTGATCTTGAAGTTCATCATCTTAGAGCACCTCCGGGGCAAGCGACACTATCTTCATGAACTTCCTCGCCCTGAGTTCCCTTGCGACCGGGCCGAATATCCTGGTGCCCACCGGCTCGTTGTCCTTGTTGATGAGGACGCATGAGTTCTCGTCAAACCTGATATACGTGCCGTCAACGCGCCTGGTCTCCTTGACCGTGCGCACCACCACCGCGCGCGCCACGTCGCCCTTCTTGACCTTGGAGTCCGGCATGGCCTCCTTGACGTTCACTATGACGATGTCGCCTATGTCGGCGGTCAGCTTGTTGGAAGCGCCAATCACCTTGATGCACGAAACCCTTTTTGCCCCGGAGTTGTCAGCAACCCCGAGGATGCTGCGCATCTGTATCATCTTGCCCTCTCCAGTATCTCTTGGATGCGCCACCTCTTGGTCTTGCTGAGGGGGCGGGTCTCTACTATCATCACCTTGTCGCCCGGCCGGCACTCGCCCTTCTCATCATGTACGGCGTACTTCACGCGCCTCTTGACGTACTTGCCGTAGAACGGGTGCTTCGTGAGCCTGTCTATGGCCACGAGGACGGTCTTTTGCATCTTGCCGCCGGAAGTCACGTTTCCTATAAGGGTCTTCCTGTTGACCTTTGTCTTCACTTCTGCCTCTGGCATCTTACCCCTTCCTTTCCTTCTCGGCGATTATGGTCTTGAGCCGCGCAACGTCCCTGCGCAGCGTCCGCAGCTTGAGCGGATTCTCCAACTGGTTGGCCGTATGACGCATGCGAAGGTTGAAAAGCTCCTTGCGGAGATCCGCCTCCTTCGTCTTTATCTCGACCGCTGTCATGTCCCTTATCTCTGACGGTTTCATCTCTATGCTTCCTTTTTAACGCGGGCGATGTATACTATACCCGCTATTTACGCAAGTGCCGCCCCGCTTTTTTAACGCGGACGATGTATACTATACCCGCTATTTACGCAAGTGCCGCCCCGCTTTTTTAACG
>JACRCM010000020.1 GCA_016219025.1 Deltaproteobacteria bacterium
AGCGGTTTTTTTGATTGTATCGTCATTCCCGAGGCATCTGCCGGGAATCCAGAGTCTTGAGGGTTGTGCGCGATGCAAGAATGCGCTGGATTCCCGCTTAAAGCACGCGGGAATGACGGATTGATTTTTCGCCTGAACCGGCTTCAGCCGGAATACCCGGCTTTAGCCGGTAGCATAAGCCACCGCCTTCAGGCGGTGGAACATTGACTCTGTTTTTGTCATTGCGAGCCGCGCTATTTACAGATGGAGCTACTTTGTAAATCCCTTAACTTGCTGATTTCCCTACAACACGAGATAGAGCTGCTTTGTAAATCGCTTCGTTGCGCTCGCAATGACGGGCTATGAATAAATCAGAGGTTCCCTAATAAGCGTCTTGTTTTTTTAAAAAAGATTTTACTCCTTAACCGCATCACGCATCACGTATACGCATCACGGTATTTCCATAGCAGGTTGCTTATGGCATTGTGGAACCCGCAGGATTACGACTCATGGTATGAATCCCCCCTTGGCAGGGTCTCCGGCGCGATTGAAAAGTCCCTCATCTTCTCCATCGCGGGCGTCATGCCGGGCGAAACGGCGCTTGACGCCGGGTGCGGCACCGGCATATACGCGATAGAGCTTGCAAGGATGGGCGCGCATACGGCCGGGTTCGACAACGACCCCGGCATGCTCATGGCGGCCCGGGCAAAGGCCGCAAGGGCCGGTCTTGCGATAAACCTCCTTGCCGCGGATGCGGCGGCCATGCCGTTCGGGGACGGGTCTTTCGACGTGGCGCTGTCCGTCGGCGCGCTTTGTTTCTTCGAGGATATGGATGAGGCCCTTCTTGAGACGAAGAGGGTCTTGAGGCCGGGCGGGCGTTGCGTGATAGGGGCGTTGAATAGATGGTCGGCATGGGCGTTGTTGAGGAGGATAAAGGGGCTTTTCAAGAAGACCGTCTACGAAAGGGCGCGCTTTTTATCCCCGCCACGGCTGAAGGCCGCGCTTACGAAGGCCGGCTTCGAGTCCGTCGAGTTCAGTACCTGCCTTTACTTCCTTCCTATAAATTCAAGCCGTTATCTCAGGTTGGCTGAGCGTCTTGAGGCGCCGTCCCGCCTACTGTGCCCCAATGCAGGGGCCTTTATCGCGGCGTCGGCGAGGAGGCCGCTTTGACGCCGCAGAATCCCCTTGACAATGATCCGCGCCTCCATTAAACTTGGTTGGTATGTAAGTCGGTATTGGGTTTGTAGCCGGGCCTTAAACGCTGCGCACATAACCCCATGACTTATAAATTCACATGACAAGGAGGTTTGTGCGTATGGCGGCAGGCAAGGTAAAGTGGTTCAACGAGTCGAAGGGTTTCGGGTTCATCGAGCAGGACAGCGGCGAGGACGTGTTCGTCCATTATTCGTCGATCCAGGGCAACGGCTTCAAGACCCTGAGAGAGGGGCAGAGGGTCGAGTTCGAGGTCACCAAGGGCCCCAAGGGTCTCAAGGCGGAGAACGTCATCCCCGCGTAGCCTTAAAGCTCGATAAGAGACGTGGACTGAAGCCCTCATCAATGCGGATGAGGGCTTTTTTATTGGCGTATCGACGGAATACGGCAAGAGGAGGAGCGCACATGGAAGAGAGGTTATTGATGGACGTAGTGCCCGGACTCGAAGGCATTCCGGCCGCCGAGTCCGCTATCAGCTTCATAGACGGCGAGGCGGGCATCCTCGAGTACAGGGGCATCACGGTCGAGGAGTTGTCCGTGAAGAGCGATTTTCTTGAGACCGCGTATCTCCTCATCTTCGGCGCGCTCCCCGGGAAGGCCGAGTATGAGAGGTTCCGCTCCGACGTGATGGCGCATACGAGGCTCAAGCTCAAGATACTCAGGATGATGGAGTTCCTCCCTGAGGGCGGGCACCCCATGCACTACCTTCAGGCCGTCACCTCCGCGATGGGCATGTATTATCCGGCCAGAGACACGCTCGATGAGGATGTGCGGTACTGGTCGTGCGTAAGGCTCATCGCCAAGATGCCGACGATAGTCGCGGCGTGCCACAGGCTCAGGCACGGGGACGCGCCCATACAGCCGCGCAACGACCTCTCCTTCGCCGCCAACTTCTACTACATGCTCTTCGAGCGCGTCCCGTCGGAGCTGGTCGAGAAGATAATCGACGTGATGCTCATCCTCCACGCCGACCACACCATGAACGCCTCGACCTTCTCGGCCCGCGTGGTAGGCTCAACGCTCGCGGACCCGTATACCGTCGTATCCTCGGCCATCGGCACGCTCTCAGGCCCGCTCCATGGCGGCGCGAACGAAGAGGTCGTCCACATGATAGAGGAGATAGGGACGAAGGAGAACGTCCGGCCCTTTCTCGAAGGCAAGCTCAACCGGAAGGAGAAGATAATGGGCATCGGCCACAGGGTCTACAAGACCAGAGACCCGCGCGGGGTGGTGCTCAAGGGATACATCGCGCAGCTGCTCGACCACAGGTGCCAGGGCGTGGACAACAAGACCATCGGGATATCCGAGGAGATAGAGCGTTTCGTGGCCGAGAGGCTCGGCCAGAAGGGTCTCCACCCGAACATAGACTTTCACTCCGGCATCGTATTCAAGGGCATAGGCATCCCGACCGAGCTCTTTACGCCGATATTCGCGATGGGCCGCGTGGCCGGCTGGCTCGCCCACTGGATGGAGCAGTTGAAGACCAACCGCATATTCAGGCCCACGCAGAAGTATACGGGGCTGCGCAACGTCAGATACACGCCGATGGGGGAGAGGGGTTAAGTCATTGAAGACCACCGGGCCGCATCCGGCGTGGCTGCTTCTGGCGCTCATGGTTTTTATGGGCGGGTGCATCGATACGCGGATAATAAGGGTTGAGGACAACAGGGAGATAGACGCGGCGGCGTTTGCGGCGCGTCTTCGCGCGGCGAGGATTATACTCGTAGGCGAGGTGCACAACGAGATGCGCTACCACGAGCTTCAGCTCTCCGTCATCCGGACGCTCAGGGACGCGGACGCGACGCTGGCCATAGGCATGGAGATGTTCAATGCCGAGGACCAGGACAACCTCGACCGCTGGGTGGCCGGGACACTCTCCGAGCCTGAGCTTGAGTCCGTATATAGCCGCAACTGGAAGGTGCCGTGGGAGAATTACAGGGACATCCTCCGCTACGCAAGGGCGAATCGCATCCCGGTCGTGGGTCTCAACGTTCAGAGGCCGGTAGTCCATCAGGTCTTCGCGTCGGGGCTGGAGTCGCTTACGTCTGAGCAAAAGGAGAGGCTGCCCGGCGTAAGGTGCGACCCAAGCCCGGCATACGCGGAGTTCATACGCAAGTCCATAGGCGGACATGAGATGAAGGGCGCGGAGTTCAAGAACTTCTGCGATGCCCAGATGGTCTGGGATACCGCGATGGCGTGGGCCGCCATACAGTATTTGAAAAAACACGCGCACCGCGCGATGGTGATAATCGCGGGCGGCGGACACACGTGGAAGTACGGCATCCCTGAGCAGATAAAGAGGCTCTCGAACGTCCCGTACGTCGTGGTCCAGCCGCAGGTCTACAGCCTGTTCAACGACGACGCCGTCAGCGCCGACGAGGCCGACTACGTCCTTTCGGACAGACTGAAGTTGTTCGGGGGGAAGGGGAAGTAGGCCGGAGGGAAGGGGAAGCAGGCCGGAGGGAAGGGGAAGCAGGCCGGGGGGAAGGGGAAGCAGGATGGAGGGAAGGGGAAGCAGGATGGAGGGAAAGGGAAGCAGGCCGGAGGGAAGGGGAAGTAGGCCGGGGGGAAGGGGAAGTAGGATGG
>JACRCM010000152.1 GCA_016219025.1 Deltaproteobacteria bacterium
GCTCGTCGTCGCGCTCGACGCGCCGAGCGCGGCTATTATGCCTGCAAGCCTCTCTCCGAGGTAGATGTCGCCCGCGCTCAAGACCGCGTCGGTCGAGAGATAGTACTTGGTGTGCGAGACGCCTGATGCGCCTACGCCGTTGTTCCTGAGCGTGTCCGTGACACCTATGACCGTGCCCCTCTGTGCGGACGCCGGGGCACTAAGGCCGGTCAGCGCGAGGTCTACCCCGCTCGTGACCGCGATAGTCGTCGCCGTGCACCGTTTGTTGTTCACCTTGTTCACCTCGTCTACAAGGCCGTTCGGGTCAACGAACGCGCAGATGTAATACGCGCCAGGGGTCACGTAGACCGGCACGTTCAGCGCGGTGGACGCCGCGCTCGTTGCGCCTCCGGCGAGCAGACCGACCGTTCTTGAGCCGATGAGCGCGTCGTCGCTCGATATCGCCGCGTCGCTTGAGATATAGAAGTTGACCGTCGTGGCGGGCGAAGCGGAGTTGCCCGCGTTGACCACGGTATTGGCGACCGTAATAACCGTCCCGCTGACCGCTGACGCCTGCGCGTTGAGCACGGAAAGGACAAACTCTGTCTTGGCAACAACGATGGTATCCGACGCCGTTGCCGATACGTTCCCGGCCCCGTCCCTGAACTGGGCGTATACCGTCCGCGTGCCCGTGCCGGAGGCGAGGGTCCACGACTTGCCAGTGGCGTACGCCTGCCACGCCGACCATGTGGCGTTGTCATTGCTCAAGCGCATGGATGCGACCCTGCCGCTGTCGTCAGTGGCCGACAACGTCAGGGCCACGCCCGACGACGTCGTAGAGGCCGCGCCGGAGTTTATCACGACCGTGCCCGTTGGAGGCGTGTTGTCCAGGAATATCGCATCCACCGCGTTCGCGGATATATTGCCGGCCCCGTCCCTGAACTGGGCGTAGACGGTCTTCGCGCCGAAGCCTGAGGCGAGCGTCCACGCCTTCGTCGTCGAGTAAGCCTGCCACGCGGACCACGCCGCGTTGTCGTTGGAGAAGCGCATCTGCGCCACGCCCACATTATCCGTCGCCGCGATGGTCAGCGTGACGGAGGCGGAGGCGGTAGAGGCCGCGCCGGAGTTGATAACGACCGTGCCCGTTGGGGGCGTCGAGTCGTAGAAAATCACGTCCGACGTGGTGGAGGCGTTGCCATCCGTATCCTTGAACTGCGCGTATGCCGTCCTGACGCCCGACGGGCCAAGCGCCAACGCCCACGCCTTCGTGGTCGAGTATGCCTCCCAGTTGCTCCATGTTACGCCGTCGTTGGAGAAGCGCATCTGGGCCACGCTCCCGCTGTTGTCGGAAGCTGAAAGGGTAAGCGTCACGCCAAGCCACATGGTAGAGGCCGCGCCAGAGTTGACGGCCACCGTGCCGGTCGGAGGCGTGGTGTCGGGCGGCGGCGTCACCGTCACGTTAAACGACGCGGTTGCCGTGTTGTTCGCGCCGTCGGTCGCCGAGCAGTTGACGGTCGTCGTGCCGATGGCGAAGGTGGAGCCGGAGGCGGGAGAGCACGTAACGGCAACCGCGCCTGAGACCGCGTCGTTGGCAGTGACCGTATAAGTCACGACCGCGCCGGACGCGCCCGTCGCGGGAACCGTCCTGTTCGTCGCGCCGTAGATGACGGGAGGGGTGGAGTCGCCGGGTTGACCGGGTTGAATGGAAAGGACATACCGCAGGATCATCGCGTCGTTGCCGCCGGAGCCGAAGCTCCGCGTCTCGCCCGCGACGTAGAGGTCCGTCCCGTCCGTGGCCGCGCCGTTGGCCATGTCATCCTGCGCGCCGCCGTAGAGGGTCGTTGACAACGTATCGCCGGTTGCGGGGTCTATCTCCAGAACGACCGCGTCCGCGCCTCCCGCCCCCTGAGAGCGGGTATACCCCACGGCGAAGAGACGGCCCCCGACGGCGGCAACTCCTTTAAGGACGTCGCTCGCCGTCCCGCCATAAGTCCTGCTCCACGCGAGCGCGCCGGCCTCGTCGTACTTCTCGATAAGGTAGTCCTCGCTGCCCTGAACGCCCGGCGTGTATGAGTAGCCGACCGCGTAGAGGTCGTTGCCCAGGGCCGCTATGCCCTGCAATTGCCCCCCGGCCCCGGCGGCCAGCGTCTCCGCCCGGCGCCACGTAAGGTTCAGATTCGCGTCGTGTTTATATATCGCGGGCCGATCGAGGGCGTCCGGATACGTGGAATATCCGGCGGCATAGACGTTTCCGTTGAGAACGGTCAGACCGAACGCGGCGGAAGACTTATCATATCCGCCCACGCACGTATTGAAGGCGATGCCCGCGGTCGAGTCCGTCGCCCGCGCTATCAGGTTGCCCGACGCGTCGTATTTGGCGACGACGAAGGCGGAATAGCTGCATGGCTGAGCGCCCCCTGCGGCGTAGACGTATGGCGTGCCGTTTTCAACCGCGGCCGCCGCGGCGAGGAATGTTTCTCCGCCGGTGTAGGGGAAAAAATTCGGCTTGGCGACCAGAACGGGCGTTGCGGCGCCGCTCAACGGGAACTTGGCGAGGACAGCCTTGCCTTCCTTGCCGCCGACGCCGTCGGTGGTCTGTGAATAGCCGTCGCCCGCGAGATACGCCCCCTCGCTCGTCAACGCGACGCCATAAAAGTTGTCCGGGCCGGCAACGCCCGGCCAGGCCGCGCTCCACGCTGGAGAGGCGCCTGAGGCGAGCGGCAGGGCATACTGGGCCACGACGCCGTCCGTCCCGTTCGCCGACGTGCTGCCGGATAGATACAGGGAGCCGCCCGCGATGGCGACGCTTGTGCCTTGTTCGTCGTCAGCCGCACCTCCGAAAAAGACGGCGCTTGACAGTTGCGGTGCCGACGGCGTAAACCGCTCGACGGTCGAAAGGACGACGGTGCCGGTGCTATCCACGCCGCCTATGACGTAGGCCGAGCCGCCGACCGAGCCGGCCGCCGCGTTGACCCTTGCCGCGGGCATCGGGTCAGCGGCAGTCCATGAGTCCGTCGCAGGGTCGTAGGCGTAAACGGTATTGAACACGGTCCCCGCCCCATCGCTCCCGCCCATCACATAGAGTCTGTTGTCCATCACGGCGCCCGCGCCGCCTATGACGACCGCGGGCATCGGGGCAAGCGTCGTCCATGTGTCCGCGGCCGGGTCGTAGACGTCGAGCTGGTTAGTATACGCCAACGCCGCGTCGTCAAAGCCCCCGGCGACGTAGAACTTACCGTTGACAACGCCGGATGCGGCGCCCATATGTGTTATCGGCAAGGATGCAAGGGCCGTCCATGCGTTTGTGACAGGATCGTAGACATGGAGGAAACGCGTCCACCCGCTATAACCGTTGCACGGGGTGGTCACGTAGAGTTTTCCGTTTATGGCGCCCGCGGCGCCGCACGCGCTCAGGGTCGGCATGTTGGCGAGAGTGGCCCACGTGTTTGTCGCGGGGTTGTAGGCATACAAGCCGTTGTGGGGGAGCCAACTGTAGCTGTTGTCCCACCCGCCCGCCACGTAGAGGATGCCGTTGATGACGCCTCCAGCCCCGCCGTATCTGCCCGCGGGCATCGGGGCAAGCTGCGTCCACGCATCAGCGGCCGCGTCGTAAGCCTGAAGGTCTGCCTTGTCCGTGCCGTTAATGCCGCCAGCCGCGTAGATGACGTTTCCGATGACGCCCGCGACGGTAGAGCTTCTGGCCAAAGGCATGGCAGTCCTGGCCTGCCATCCCGCGTTGGCCGCGCCTGCCGCAACCATGCAGAAAAAGACCGTTAAGAGCGATAACAAAAACCTTTTCATCTTCACCCCGCCACCTCCGTTCATGCCGTCTGTATCCACAGAAAGCCCTTGCGCCCGGCGCACCCGCCCCGTCTCCGAACCGTTGCCGCGGAATATCGCGCGGCGCCTCTTCCGCTTCAAACGATTATAGCCGTATTGGATTTACAATGATTATATCCAGGAAATGGTCAAGCGTCAATCCAACGAAAGTAGGATTTTGATTGAAACGGAGACCCTTTTTGCGTAGAATCAGGTAATACCCATACAGAGGAAGGATACCGTCCCGGTTGTCAGGCAGGCTGGAAACGAAAAAAGCGCGGCCCAACCAAACCTTATGGCTCTCTCATCAAGGGACTACAGGCAGATACTCGACGTAATAGACATCGTCTATTCGACGCCTGACGCCTGCGCCATGTTCAATGCCGTCTGTCAACGGCTGGAAAATATCATACATATATGCGGCGGGGTCGGCAACCTGGTCGATTCCAAAACAGGGGGCTTCTGCCTCGGCGGCAACATGCTATACAACCAGTCTGAAGGGACGTTGTGCGCTTATCTTGCCCATTTTACGCCGCAGGACCCTTTCATAACGAGCGGCTGGTTCAAAAAAAGCTTCAACAAAGTCCGCCAGAACACCGACATCATGCCCGCAAGGGCGCTGATGGAGACCGGGTTCGCGCGCGACTTCCTTGCGCCCATTGCCGGCATCTTCTACTGCCTTGCCGCCACCCTTACCGCCCAGGGCGACACCGTGGGTACCATCGGCCTGCTCAGGCAAAAACGGCAGGGCGAGTTCACCGTCCGTCATAAGGACATCTGCGATTGCATCCTCCCGCACATGGCGATGCACATCCGCAACCAGCGCCTGATGCGGGGTTTATCGCTTACAAACGAGTCTTGCGGCATGATAATGGTCGACGGAGACGGCCGCCCGTTGTATATCAACGAGGCCGCAAGGCTGATCATGAGGAATGCGCCCGTGAGCGCGATACCAGACCCCGGCGTCGGCGCGCACCCCGTATTTTTCAGGGGCAACGGCGTCTACCGCGTCCGGACGGTGCCGTTTGCAAGAGGGAAAAGAGGCAGGTTCATACTGCTCGAGGGCCTGCCGGAGGAGCGCGGGCTATACCGCGGGCTTACGCGGTTCGGACTGAGCCCGCGTGAAAAAGAGGTCTGCGTCCTGACCATGAGCGGGCTTCCCAACCGCGAGATAGCGCAACGCGTCTTCATAACCGAGCAGACCGTGAAAGACCACCTGCACAACGTCTTCAAAAAGATGGACATCCACCGGCGCAGCGAACTGTGGACGAAGGCCCAATGGCATGAACGCAACGCGGTTTGACGCCGGATTTTTGCGTTAGTCCGTTGGATGGGATGGTGGGTGGGGGGCTATTGCGCGCCTTCGTCGTCGTCGATCCCGTATTTATTCAGCTTATAGCGCATGGAGCGGAAGGACATGCCGAGGAGTTCGGCGGCCCTCTTTTTTATGCCGCCGGACCTTCTGAGCGCGTCGAGGATGGCCGACCTCTCGAACTCCTCCACGGTCTTCTCAAGGTCCATGCCCGAGGCCTGGCCCACGCCTTCTCCGATAGCCCGGAGCCGCGGGGCCGCGGCCTCCTCCCCCGGCCTCTCCTTCACGTGCACGGGCAGACTCCCCGGCGTTATCGACGCCGAAGGTTCGAGCGCGACCGCGCGCTCCATGATATTCTCAAGCTCGCGCACGTTGCCGGGGTAATTATAATCGGCAAGAAGGCGCATGGCGTCTTCAGATATCCCCTTTATGGACTTTTCGAGCTCCGCGTTGTATTTCGCCAGAAAATGCCGCGCCAGAAGCGGTATGTCCTCCAACCGCTCGCGCAGCGCCGGCATCATTACCCTGATGACGTTAAGACGGTAGAACAGGTCTTCCCTGAACCTGCCGGCCTTTACCTCGGCCTCGAGGTTCCTGTTCGAGGCCGCCACAAGCCTTATATCGACCGATATGTCCGAGGTCCCGCCGACCCGGCGGAACCGCCGCTCCTGTATGAAGCGCAGGAGCTTTACCTGAAGGTTGAGCGGCATCTCGGTCAGCTCGTCGAGAAATAGCGTCCCGCCGTCGGCCTGCTCCGCGAGCCCATCCTTATTGTTCACCGCGCCGGTGAACGCGCCCTTCTGGTGGCCGAATATCTCGCTCTCAAGGAGGTTCTCAGGTATCGCCCCGCAGTTTACCGCCACGAACGGCGCGTCCTTCCTGTCGCTCTCGTAGTGTATGGCCCTTGCCGCGAGTTCCTTGCCGGTGCCGGATTCTCCGGTAATAAAGACGTTGGTCTTGCCCTTGGCGATGGCCACTATGAGCTGGTAGACCTCGGTCATTGCCGGGCTTGCGCCGACCATGTTGGAAAACCCGAACCGGGCCTTGAGGTCGTCTTTCAAGAGCCTGTTCTCGGTCTCCAGCCCCTTGAGCCTGAGCGCCTTCCTTATGTTGAGCCTTATCTCGTCGACGTTGAATGGCTTGGTGAAGTAATCGTAGGCCCCGGCCTTCATGGCCTCGACCGCGGTATCGACGGAGGCATAAGCGGTTATCATGATGACGAGCGTGCCCGGGTCAAGCTCCTTTATGGCCTTGAGGAAATCGACCCCGCTCATGCCGGGCATCTTGAGATCGGTAAGGGCGAGGTCGCACCTGTTCGCCTTGCAATATTCGAGGGCCTGGGCCGCGGACGGGAAACCCGCCGCGTCATACCCCTCCTTCCTGAGCATGATCTCAAGAAAGTCCCTCATGTCCCTCTCGTCGTCAACGATGATTATCTTAGGTTTGGCCATATACGGTTATCGGTTAAAGGCCGTGACGCGTGTACGTGATGCGTTATACGGTTAAGGAGTAAAATCTTTTTTTTAAAAAAACCCTTATTAGGATTGTAGTCTTGTCACGCATCACGGCTATCAGCTGTCAGCGGTCAATCATCAGACCGCTGACAGCTAAAAGCTGACCGCTTCTTCAAACGCATCACTCATCACGTTATTTTCTTGCAATTAGCGTGCCATGCGATGGTCATTGATGTATACTCACAGCGTCCTCCGGCACATCCGTTGCATCCTTCACGACTCCATTAAAGTGGCCGTTGAGCGGCAGGACTACCTTGAAGACCGTGCCCGTGCCGATGCTGCTCCTCACGTCTATCGAGCCTTCATGGCTCTCTATTATCCGGTGCACGATGGCGAGGCCGAGCCCGGTGCCTCCGTCCTTGGTGGAGAAGAACGGGTCGAATACCCTCTTGAGGTCGTCGTGCTTTATCCCGCATCCGGTGTCGGCCACGAGTATCTCTACGCACGGTCTGGCCTGTGCGCCGGCATGGGCCGAGGAAGCGCCCTCCCTGAGCACCCTTGAGGTCACGGTCATGGCCCCTCCGCTCGACATGGCGTGGGCCGCGTTCACGAAGAGGTTCCAGAAGACCTGGCCGAGCTGGCGCTCCTCCCCGAGGACGTATATCCCGCCCGCGACAGTCGCCTTTATGGCGATGCCCGCCGCCTCCGGGCTGTTCCTGAAGACCTTTACCGTGCCGTTTATCACGGCCCCGAGGTCCACCCTCTGCCTCTTGCCGGTGGCCGGGCGCGCGAAGAGGAGGTAATCGGTGATGAGCCTGTTGAGCCTGTCGGTCTCGCGCAGCACTATCTCCATGAGATGCGCGTTGTCGCCGCTGAGTCTCAGTTCGTCCTTCAACACCTGTATGGAGCCGCTGATAGAGGCGAGCGGGTTCCTTATCTCGTGCGCTATGCCAACGGACAGTTCGCCGAGCGCCTTGAGCTTCTCGCCCACCTTCAACCGCTCCTCCATCGCCTTGTACCGGGTAAGGTCGTTGAATATGACGATAAACGCCGCCTCGCCCCCCTGGCCCTTGGAGATGGTAAAACCCAAAAATATCTCGGCCCCGTCCTTTCTCTTGAACCGCTTCTCGATGCGGAGGCTGTCTCTCGGCGAATCCCCCGGACTGCCTTGCAGCATGTCGGGAAATACATCGCGCACGTCCTTGTAATAAACGTCGCGGAGCGTATACCCCGTGACCAGCGCGGCCTCCCTGTTGAAGGACGTTATCCGAAGAAACTCGTCGAGCGTCATTATGCCGCTCGTTATGTTCTCGACTATCAGCCGGTTGAGGCCCTCTAACTTGCCGAAGTCTATCTCGCGCTCCTCAAGCCTCTTCTCGACCCTCGCCGTGCGCTCGGCGAGATAACCGGTAAGATACGCTATGATGAAGTAGGCGAGGATGTTCGTCGTCACGGTGGTGAAGACGTCCTCCCACGCGGGCGCACCGTGGACGCCGAAGACCTTGAACCTGTCCGGGAGCATCCTGTAGAAATCGAGGTCCATGAGGACGCCGTAGCAGATGCTTGAGATGGCCGCCGCGTAAAGGCCCCCGCGCCTGGAGAGGATGCTGGCGCCGCCCAGGATTATGAGCGGATAAAGGACGTGCATGTAGCTCTCAACCCCGCCGGTTATATAGACGACGACGGTGATGAGGAGGACGTCCAGGGTCACCTGAACGTAGGCGAAGAGCTTGAGGTTATCGATGCGCTTGAAGGCAAGCGCGTAGACAATGGACAGGAGACCGACGAACGCCACGAGGGAATAGAGGGGGTAGAGCCGGACGAGCGGGGCGGAGAACGTCTTTATCTGAAACCACGAGGTAAGGCCGAGGAATGCAATCCCAAGGACGACCCTAAGCACCATCATGGCCAGGAGCTTGGGCCTGAGCACGTTTATAGGGCCTTCCCGCATATCTGAGCAGGCTGCTGAAAAACGCCCATTGAAGCTACTTTGTAAATCCTGCTCGTTGTCATCGTCGCTCCTCACTGCGGCGCACAACAGATAGAGCTGCTTTGTGAAATCGTGCGCCTCATTCGCCGCTCTCCTATTTATTGATAGCTGTAAAAGTAATGCAATGGCGGCGCTTATGCTTAAACGAAAACGAGTATTCGTCATGCCCGAATGTTTCTGCCGGGCATCTAGCGTCCTTAGCGCGGGCGATAAGATAAAGACACTGGATTCCTCCCC
>JACRCM010000153.1 GCA_016219025.1 Deltaproteobacteria bacterium
GGGGAGGAATCCAGTGTATTTATCTTATCGCCCGCGCTAAGGACGCTAGATGCCCGGCAGAAACATTCGGGCATGACGAATACTCGTTTTCGTTTAAGCATAAGCGCCGCCATTGCATTACTTTTACAGCTATCAATAATCAGAATTCCCTTAGGAGGCATCTACGGAATTGGCTGGAATTAAGCCATGAAGAATCCTCAATCGCGGCTCTCTGAGCCATAATAGTTGGTTTGACGGCCGCTATTAAAGATACCCCTTTCTTTTACTGACACAAGATAGATACATTACCCGCAAGCCCCTCCTCCTTGACAATTTCGGTATTAAACCCTATAATATTATGCACTTGGTAAGTAAGGACGAAAAGGCTGATTATCAAAGGAGAGACTATGGCGCTCCCTGTAATGTCGGATTCAATACAGAGTTACCTTGCGGAGATAAACCGCTTCCCCCTGCTTTCGCCTGAGGAGGAAAGAGAGGTTGCCGAGCGGTATTACAGGCTTCGCGGGCTGGAGGACGCCCATATCCTCGTCACCTCGAACCTCCGCTTTGTCGTCAAGATCGCGCTTGAGTACCGCAACTACGGCTGCCGCCTCGCCGACCTGATTCAGGAAGGCAACATCGGCCTGATGGTCGCGGTAAAGAAGTTCAACCCCATGAAGGGCTGCCGCCTCATCACCTACGCGGCGTTGTGGATAAGGTCTACCATGCAGGAGTTCATCCTTCGCACGAAGGGGATGGTCCGCAGGAACACGAAGGCGCTCAAGAGGCGGCTCTTCTACAGGAATGAAGGCGGCCGGGACGCCGATGCCGGCGCCGTGGACCTTGCCAACGACGTATCACTCGACGCGACGCTCGCCGACGATAAAACGCGGCATCTGGATATGCTGAGGGACGACCGGCCCGGCCCGTTCTCCGCGGTGGAGGCCAGGGAAGATGCGCTTCGGCACGAGCGCGACGTGAGTTCGGCCCTGGCCGTGCTTAATCCGAAAGAACGTCTCGTCATCGAGAAGCGCCTGATGGCCGACGAACCCGCGTCCCTCCAGAGGCTCGGGGACGAGCTCGGCCTCACGCGGGAGCGCGTTAGGCAGATAGAGGGCGTGGCCATGAAAAAACTCAGGTCATTGCTCGGCCGTAAAGACGCGGCGTCCTTGCGCCCTGAGCCGGCCTGACCATTCATTTATATCCCTTCAGCGCCCCGTTCATGTCTCGCGCCCGGATGCCTGCGCCGCGTCCGTAGTTAATGGCCCCGGCGGCCGTTCGCCCCGGCGAGCGTCGGCCCGCACCCAGGTTCGTTCCCCAGCCTGAAAACCCGTTATATACGCTCAAATGCATACATGGGCTGCCAGCCCGTCTACTCCCCGGAAGCAACGAGGCGGCCTATGAAAACCCTTTACAGAGGTTCGACGCGACATACATGGGCTGCCAGCCCGTCTACTCCCCGGAAGCAACGAGGCGGCCTATGAAAACCCTTTACAGACGCATAGGTTTAATGCTATTTAAAGAGATGGATATTTTCGTGCCGGTCAAGCCGTTTTTGCCGGATTGACAGGGCGAGTTTTTTCAGAGGAAGGCATATATTGGAAAGAAGACCCACCGCCGCCGTAATCGACACGGGCGCGCTCAGGCATAATTACGCGCAGCTTAAAAGCAGGGTGCCGGAGAACGTCAGGATAATGGCCGTGGTCAAGGCCAACGCCTACGGCCACGGCGACGTGGAGGTGGCGCGCGTCCTTGAATCCATGGGCTGCGTCTGGTTCGGCGTGGCGATACCGGAGGAGGGCGAGAGGCTCCGCGCCGCCGGGATAAAAGGGCCCGTAGTCGTCCTCGGCGGGGTCTACCCCGGCCAGATCAAGGACGTATTCGACCTCGACCTTACGCCGGTGGTCTTCGACTCGTCGACCGCCAGGCTGATAAACGACTACGCCAAGAAACACGGCCTGACTAAGAACGTCCATGTTAAGGTCGACACCGGCATGGGCAGGCTCGGGCTCCTGGATTATCAGATAGAGCCGTTTTTCCGCGCGATAAAAGACTTGTCCGCCATCAGGGTCGAGGCGCTGCTGTCGCATTTTTCGGAGGCCGAGGACGCGGACAGCGATTTTACCGGGACGCAGTTGAAGGCGTTTGTGCAGGTGGTCGACGCGGTGCGCGGACTTGGGTTCGACCCTGAGTTCATCGGCATGGCCAACAGCGCCGCGGCGGTGGATTGCGCGGAGGCTCACCTCGGGCTTATAAGGCCGGGGATAATGCTCTACGGTGCGTATCCATCCGGACACTTGATGGAGAAGATCGGCTTGAAGCCCGTCATGCAGCTCAAGACGCGGATACTCCACACCAAGCACGTGCCGGCCGGTTTCTTCGTAAGCTACGGCAGGAGGTTCGCCACCACCCGCGAGTCGATAATCGCCACGCTGCCCATAGGCTACGGCGACGGGGTGCCGAGGAGGCTCTCCGGCTCCGGAGAGGTGCTCGTGCGCGGCGCGCGCGCGCCGATGGCCGGGGTGGTCTGCATGGATCTGACCATGTGCGACGTGACCGACGTGCCGGACGTGACGGCCGGGGACGAGGTGGTGGTCATGGGCGAGCAGGGCGGCGAGCGCATAACCGCCGAGGAGATAGCCCGCAAGGCGGGCACCATAAGCTACGAGATATTCTGCAACATCTCGGCAAGGGTGCCGAGGGTCTACGTCTGAGGGCGCGTCCTTTTTCGCAAATCCGCATCCACGGGAGAGTCACATCCAAATGCGGTCACCGCTTCACATGAGGGAACACCTCGAGAACCTCGGCCGCTCGGCCGAGGGGTTCGTCTCTTCGGCCGGGCGGCTCGCCATGATGCTCGGCCATGCCGCCGTCTACGCCGTTGTCCCGCCCATAAAGTTCAGGAACATCTTCAAGCAGATGGAGTTCGTGGGGGTGCAGTCCCTCTTCGTCGTCGTGCTTACCGGCACGTTCACGGGCATGGTGCTCGCCCTCCAGAGCTTCAACGCCCTCAAGCGGTTCGGCGCGGAGTCGATGGTCGGGCCCACGGTGGCCCTGAGCATGGCGCGTGAGCTCGGGCCGGTGCTTGCGGGGTTGATGGTCACGGGCAGGGCAGGGAGCGCAATGGCCACCGAGCTCGGCACCATGCGCGTGACCGAGCAGATAGACGCGCTGTTCACCATGGCCATCAACCCGGTTAAGTACCTCGTCGTGCCGCGCGTCATCGCGGGCGTGTGCATGTTTCCGCTCCTTACCGTCATCACCGATTTCGTGGGGGTAATAGGCGGATATCTCGTCGGCGTAAAACTCCTCGGCATCAACCCCGGGGTATACATAGGCCGCACCGTCGACTTCGTGCAGGTCGACGACATCTTCACCGGCCTTATGAAGTCCGTGGTATTCGGCCTCATAACCTCGCTCGCCGCCTGCTACTACGGCTTCTACACCACCGGGGGGGCCGAGGGCGTGGGCAGGAGCGCCACGAGTTCGGTCGTCCTCGGAAGCGTCCTGATACTCATCTCGGACTACCTCATGTCGTCGTTTCTGGCGTAGGGCGCGGCCCATGTCTGTTGATACTTAGGCCCAGATATGATAAAAATTATTGATTTGAAGAAGGCGTTCGGGCCTAAAAAAGTGCTCGACGGCGTCAACCTTGAGATAGAGGCGGGCAAGATAACCGTTATCATAGGCAGGAGCGGCGAGGGCAAGAGCGTCCTTGTGAAACACATCATCGGGCTCCTGCGTCCCGACTCGGGCAAGATCATCTTCGAGGACATGGAGCTGACCGCGATGAAGGAGCGGGACTGGAACGAGGCGAGGAAGCGCTTCGGGATGCTATTCCAGGGCGCGGCGCTCTTCGACTCCATGACGGTCGCGGAGAACGTCGGGTTCCCCCTCAAGGAGCATACCGATCTGGACGACGCGGACATCCTGAAGACGGTGCGGGAAAAACTGCGCCGGGTGGGACTCGTGGGCGTCGAGACGATGATGCCCGCCGAACTCTCCGGCGGAATGAAAAAGCGCGTAGGCCTGGCGCGCGCCATCGTCATGGACCCCGAAATAGTCCTATTCGACGAGCCTACCACGGGCCAGGACCCGATCATGAGCGATTCGGTCGCCGACCTCATACTGGAGACGCAGCGGGCGCTCAAGACCACCTACGTGGTCATATCGCACGACATACCGCTTACCTATAAGATAGCGGACAAGATAGCCATGCTCCACGAGGGGAGGATCATCGCGGAGGGCGCGCCCGATGAGATGAGGCGCAACCCCGACCCGATCCTCCGCCAGTTTCTCGAAGGCAGGGCCGAGGGGCCGATAAAGGTATATTGAACGGGGGGATATACGGTTATCAGTAATCGGTGAATGGTAAAAAACATGTCTTTTAACTGATAACCGATAACTGATAACCGACGGATAAATCCACATGTCAGAAATACGCAAAACAAAACCAACGCTCTCCCCGGAGGCCAAGGTCGGCATATTCGTGCTCGCCGGCATCCTCGTCCTCGTCTACATGTCGCTTCGCGTCGGCGGGATGCGGTTCGGAAGGGCCGAGGGATACACGCTCCACGTCGTCTTCGACTCGGCGGCGGGCCTCGACAAGGACGCCGCGGTGCGCGTGGCCGGGGTCGAGGTGGGCAGGGTGAGTGAGATACGCCTCATAGACGACCGGGCGCACCTCACCCTCCAGATGCACCCGGACGTGAAGATAGGCCGCGACTTCGTGGCCGTGCTCACGACCAAGGGGCTCCTGGGCGAGCGGTACATGGAACTCATACCCGGCGCGCAGGGCGCGCCTCCGCTCAAGGACGGCGAGGCGATAACCCACGTGACCTCTTACGCGGACATGGACAAACTCATCACCGTCCTCTCCGACGTGGCGACCGACATAAAGACCGTGAGCGAGTCCTTCTCAAAGGCGCTCGGAGGCAAGGAGGGCGAGGAGGGCCTCAAGAACATCGTCAAGAACATCGAGGAGATATCGGCGCGCCTCAACAACCTGATAGCGAAGAACGACGGAAGGTTCTCGGACACGCTCAAGAACCTCGACGAGTTCTCGGCGGTGCTGAAAAAGGACGGCCCCCGCATCACCGAGGAGATGCGGGCCGCCGCCCAGAACCTTAACGATTCCATCACGAGGACGTCGAACAATCTGAACGGCCTCATCGACGACAACCGCGGCAACCTCAAGGAGACGGTCGAAAACCTCAAGGCCGCGGCCGCCGCCATGCAGCAGGTCATGGCCTCGGTGGACAAGATAGTCAAGGAGGCCGGACCGGGCATCAAGGAGACCGTGGCCTCCGCCAATTCGGTGGCCAAAAAACTCGACAAGGGCGAGGGCACCCTTGGAAAACTGATAAACGACACCTCCATACACGACAACCTGAACAAGACCATCACCGGCATAAACGGATATCTTGAAAAGGCCGAAAACTTCCACACCTTCCTCGGCTACAGGGCGGAGTATCTCTTCAAATCCTGGTCCACGAAGAGCTACTTCTCCCTCAAACTCCAGCCCAAGGCCGACAAGTATTATCTGATAGAAATCGTCAGCGACCCCAAGGGCAAGAGCAAAAAGGAGACAAGGGATATCACCACCGGCGCGACCACGACGTCGACCACCGAGGTCACCACCACGGACTCGTTTAAGTTCACGATCCAGATAGCCAAGCGCTTCAAGGACGCGGTCGTGCGCGGCGGCATCATCGAGTCCACGGGCGGCGGAGGCCTCGACTACTACCTCTTCAGGGACAACGTAAAGCTCTCCTTCGAGCTCTTCGATTTCGCCAGGAAGGGCCGCGCGCACGCCAAGGCCGGGGCGCACATCAACCTCAACAGGTACTTCTTCCTCGCCGCCGGGCTCGACGACTTCGCGGACAAGACGCGGCGCTCGTCCTACCTCGGCGTTGGCCTCCAGTTCGAGGACGAGGACGTGAAATACATCCTCTCCGGCGCGGGTTCCGCGATCGGAAACCTGTAATATGGGAGGCTTGGGCGTCGCCTTTGACCTCGGCACCACGACCATAGCCGCGGCCCTGGCCGAGCTTGATTCGGGCCGCATTATAGAAGCGCGCTCCATGCCAAACCCGCAGATACGCTGGGGCGCGGACGTGCTCTCGAGGGTGGCGGCGATAAAGGCCGACCCCGGCCTCCTCTCCGAGATGTCGTCATCCGCCGTAGCCGCCTGCAACGAGCTTGTGCGCGGTCTTTCGCCGGAGGCGCCGCCCGCCGGGATAACGGTCGCGGGCAATACCGTCATGGAGCAGATACTCCTCGGCATATCGCCCGTTCCGCTCGCTTCTCCCCCGTACAGGCCGGTCTCTAAGAAGGCCGTTCGCGTGGACGCGCAACGCATCGGCCTCATCGCCGCTCCGGGCGCGTCCGTATATGTCTTCCCGCTGATAGGCGGATTCATCGGCGGGGATGCCGTCGCGGTCATTCTGGCGCTCGGGCTCCATAAGGAGCGGGAACCGGCATTGGCCGTTGACATCGGCACCAACAGCGAGATAATCCTCGCGGCTGGCGGCGGGTTATACGCGGCGAGCGCGGCGGCCGGCCCGGCGTTCGAGGCCGGGGGCGTAAGGGACGGCATGACAGCCGTGCCCGGCGCCATAGCGGGCGTAAGGGTGGAGGGCGACGAGTTGCGCCTCGAGGTAATCGGCGGCGCGGCGCCTAAGGGTATATGCGGCTCAGGTCTCATCGACGCGGCCGCCGCGTTCCTCGACGCCGGGATGATAGACCCCACCGGCAGGATAGTCGGCCCGGACGAGGCGGCGTCGAACCTCGGCAACCGGATAAAACCCGGGGCGGACGGCTTCCGCATCGTCCTCTATCGGGCGGCGAAGACCGAGGTCGCCCTTACCCAGACCGACGTGCGCGGCCTACAGACCGCTAAGGCCGCCATAAAGGCGGGCCTCTCCCTGCTGCTCGCAAGGGCGCGGATAACGCCGGATGAGTTGAAGAAGGTCTATCTCGCCGGGGCGTTCGGGAGCAATATAAGAAAGGAAGCCCTTGCGCGGATCGGCCTCATCGAACCGGCGCTGCTCCCGGCGGTCAGCACGGCCGGGGACGCGGCCATGCTCGGGGCGGCGGAGGCGCTGGGGTCTTCCTCAAAAAAAGATGAGGCGCAGAGGGTGGCTTCCGTGGTAAAATACGTCGCCCTCTCGGGAAGCCCAGGTTTTGAGCGGGAGTTTCTGAGGGCAATGAATTTTTGAGCGGGAGAAGGTTATCGCATGAGAAAGATACACAGGGCAATCATAAGCGTTACGGACAAGACCGGCGTCGCGGAATTCGCAAAAGAACTCGCGGCCCTGGGCGTCGAGATAATATCCACCGGCGGCACCGCCGAGCTGATAAAGAAGTCCGGGGTGACGGTCATCCCGATATCCGCGTACACGGGCCTCCCGGAGATGCTCGACGGCAGGCTCAAGACCCTGCACCCCAAGATACACGGCGGCATCCTCGGAATGACGGAGAACCCCGAACACAAGGCCGCGATGGAACTCCACGGGATATTGCCCATAGAGATGGTCGTGGTGAACCTCTACGCCTTCGAGGAGACCGTAGCCAAGGGCTGCACCATGGCCTACGCCATAGAGAACATCGACATCGGCGGCCCCACCATGATAAGGGCCGCGGCCAAGAACCACGCCTCGGCCGCGGCGGTGACCGACCCGTCGGACTACGCCGGGATCATCGCCGAGATGAAGGATAAGAAGGGGATGCTCTCGAAGAAGACCCGCTTCAACCTCGCCCGGAAGGCATTCCAGCTTACCGCGCGCTATGACGCCACCATATCCAATTACCTCGGCTCCATCCCGGAGATGCCGGAGGTCGAGCCCATAAAGAGGTTCCCGGACACGTTCACCGTTCAACTGGAGAAGGTGCAGGACCTCCGCTACGGCGAGAACCCGCACCAGTCCGCGGCCTTCTACAGGTTCGCGGGCAAGGCCGGCCACGACCCCGTCAAGCAGCTTCAAGGCAAGGAACTCTCCTATAACAACATCCTCGATCTCAGCGCCGCGTCGGAGCTGATATTGGAATTCCATGAACCCGCGGCCGTGATAGTGAAGCACAACAACCCGTGCGGCGCGGCGGTCTCCATGGACGGCCTCCTCGCGGCGTACAGGCTCGCGTACGCCTGCGACAAGACCTCGGCCTTCGGCGGCATCGTAGCGCTCAACAGGCGCGTGACCGCGGAGCTCGCCGGCGTCATGTCCAAGATATTCCTCGAGGCGGTCGTCGCGCCGGGGTACGACGAAGAGGCGTTGAAGATATTCGGCGCAAAGAAGAACCTGCGCCTCATGGACGGCGGCAACGTAAAGACGGGCGCCTGCGGCGGCTCCCCATTCGACATAAAGCGCGTCTCTTGCGGCGCGCTCCTGCAGACCCTCAATGTTGAAAGCGCGAAGGACCTCCAGACCGTGACCGGCCGGGCTCCGAACGAGCGCGAGCTGCAAGACCTGCTCTTCGCGTGGAGCGTGTGCAAGCACGTCAAATCAAACGCCATCATCCTCGCATCGGGCGGACAGACCCTCGGCATCGGCGCGGGACAGATGTCGCGCATCGACTCCACGAGGTTATCCGTCATGAAGGCGCGGGACGCCGGGCTGGACATAAAGGGCGCGGCGCTCGCCTCGGACGCCTTCTTTCCGTTCCGCGACAACGTGGACATGGCCGCCGAGCACGGGATAACCGCCATAATACAGCCGGGCGGCTCCATAAAGGACGACGAGGTGATCAAGGCCGCCGACGGACACGGCATTGCAATGGTCTTTACCGGCATAAGGCACTTCAGGCACTAATAAACGCATTACGGCCATAGAAAAGGTTCTCCCATGAAGATACTCATTATCGGCAGCGGCGGCAGGGAACACGCCATCGCGTGGAAGCTCAGCCAGAGCAAGCGCGTTAAGAAGCTCTTCATCGCGCCAGGGAACCCGGGCACCGCTTCTCTCGGAGAGAACTGCGCCATACCGGCGGAAGACGTCGAAGGTCTCAAGGCCTTCGCGCTAAAGGAGAAGATCGACCTTACGGTAGTCGGGCCGGAGTTCCCGCTCACCCTCGGCATAACCGACGCGTTCACCGGGGCCGGGCTGCCGGTGTTCGGCCCTGCAAAGGCCGCCTCGGAGATAGAGTCCAGCAAGGTCTTCGCCAAGGTGTTGATGAAGCGGTACAAGATACCCACCGGCTTTCACAAGACCTTTGAGGACGCGGCCGACGCCATCGACTACGTTGACACCCATAAGCCGCCATACGTGATAAAGGCCGACGGTCTGGCCGCGGGCAAGGGCGTATACGTATGTCCCGCCCCGGACGAGGCCCGCTCCGCCGTTAACCTCATAATGAGGAAGAAGGCGTTCGGCATGGCCGGGAGGAGGATAATCATCGAGGAATTCCTGAGCGGCGAGGAGGCGTCCTTCCTTGCCCTGACCGACGGCAAGGCAGTCGTGCCGCTCGCGCCCGCGCAGGATCACAAGACCGTCTTCGACGGCGACAAGGGGCCGAACACCGGCGGCATGGGCGCATATTCGCCCGCGCCGGTGATAACCCCGTCGCTCGAGGCCGAGATCATGGAGACGATAATGAGGCCGACGGTCGCCGCGATGGAGCAGGAGGGGCGTCCGTACAAGGGCGTGCTCTACGCCGGCATAATGGTGTCCGGTGGCAGGCCGAAGGTGCTGGAGTTCAACGCCCGGTTCGGCGACCCGGAGACCCAGCCCCTGATGATGAGGCTCGAAGACGACCTCGCGGAACTGCTCCTTGCAACGGTCGAGGGGAGGCTCGCGGACGTAAAGCCCAGGTGGTCGCCGAAGGCGTCTGTCTGCGTTGTCATGGCCTCGGAGGGTTATCCCGGAACCTATCCCATCGGCAACCCGATACGCGGACTCGGCGAGGCCGCGAAACTGAAGGACGTGGCCGTATTCCACGCGGGCACGTCCATGAGGGGCGGCCGCGTCGTGACCTCCGGCGGCAGGGTCCTTGGAGTTACCGCGCTCGGAGGCGATATAAAAGACGCCATCGCAAAGGCGTATTCGGCGGTGGAACAGATATCCTTCGACGGCGCGCACTACCGCCGCGACATCGGCAAGAAGGCCGTAAAGGCCGGTTAGCCGGGTTTCAAAAAGGAGCGTATGTATGGCGGAGAGACCCCTTGTCGGTATAGTCATGGGCAGCGATTCCGACCTTCCGGCGATGGAGGAGGCGGCTGCCGTCCTCAAGGGCTTCGGCATACCGCATGAGATTACGATATCGAGCGCGCACAGGACGCCTGATGCGGCGGCGCGTTACGCGAAGGGCGCGCATGGCCGGGGACTGAAGGTCATCATAGCGGCCGCGGGGTTGAGCGCGCATCTTGCCGGGTTCATCGCGGCGCAGACCACGCTGCCGGTCATCGGCGTCCCGATGGACGCGGGGACATTGGGCGGACTCGACGCGCTCCTCTCAACCGTGCAGATGCCGGGCGGCGTGCCGGTGGCGACGATGGCCATTGGCAAGACCGGGGCGCGGAACGCGGGCGTATTCGCCTGCCAGATACTGGCCGCATCGGATGAGAGGCTTAGGGCCGCGCTCGCGGTCTATAAAAAAGGGCTTGCGAAAGAGGTCGAGGACAAGGCGCGCAAGCTCAAGGCGCGTGGTCAGGCCTGAGGCGTCCGCAAACGCATCTTCAATCCAACCCCAAAGTGCCGACAACCCCCGATAAACCCATCGATAAACCCATTATACTCTCCGCCTCTTCCCCGCTTGACCAGGCCGTTGCCGCGTTCAGGGCGGGCGGCACGGTCATATATCCGACCGAGACGTTCTACGCGCTTGGCGTCGACCCGTTCAACCCCGATGCGATAGGCAGGCTCTATGCGCTCAAGGGGCGTTCTGACAAGAGTCCGGTCTCCGTCATCGTCAGGGACGCCGCGATGCTCGCGTTGATAACGGGCCGCATAGCCCCCCTCTCCGCTGACCTGATAAAAAGGTTCTGGCCCGGCCCGCTTACGCTGATATTCGACGCATCGGTGAGTGTGCCGGCCGCGCTTACCGCGAAGACCGGCTCCGTAGGCGCGCGCGTCTCCAGCAACCCCGTCTGCCAAAGGCTCCTCGACGCCCTGAACGCGCCGATAACGGCCACAAGCGCGAACCCGGCGGGCAAGAGGCCGCCGGTCGAGGTCTCCGAGGTAATGGATTATTTCGGAGGCTCCATGGACGTGGTCATCGACGCCGGGCCTTTGCCCGGGACCAAAGGCTCGACGATAGTAGATTGCAGGATGGGCAGGATAGAGGTCGTAAGGCCCGGCGAGATACCGGCCTCGGAGATAATGCGGCGCCTGTAATGCCGCGCCTTCGCGCAAAAAGGTTGCATTTTTTTTGCAACGGTGCTATAAAGGATTTAATAATCAATATCGGCAGCCGCGCATCGAGCGAGGACGCCCGCCTTCATTGCAACAGGCCCTCCACGCCGTTCCAGACGATTCTTCTCCACGCACAAGTTGGTTTCTCTAAGTCAAAAGGAGGCGTTCCAACCATGAGTGACGGGAAAAAGAAGATAAACTGCTGGGAGCACAAGAAGTGCGGCAGGGAGCCGGGCGGGGCCAAGGTCAAGGAGCTTGGCGTGTGTCCGGCGGTGACGGACGCCTCGGTCGACGGCGTCAACTCCGGCAAGAACGGCGGCAGGCTCTGCTGGGCGGTCTCCGGCACGTTCTGCGGCGGCACGGTGCAGGGCACCTTCGCGCAGAAGGAGCTTACCTGCATGTCCTGCGAATTCTACAAGATGGTCAAGCATGATGAGTTCCCGCGGTTCGACCTCCTGAGACCGAATCAGAAGTTCCAGCAGCGGAAGTAGTCTCAGTCCTTTTTTTTGAACCTCGCGCCGAAGAACCCGTCCATGCCGTGTCTGTGCGGGTAGGTGCGGAGCCTCCCGCTATCGTCGACAAGGGAGGCGCATGAGGCAGGCAGGAACCCGCGCGCGTCTTCAAGCGTGAATCCCGCGCGCGTCTTCAGAAATTCCTCCACCACCGCGTCAGTCTCCTCCGGCTCAAACGTGCAGACCGAGTATACGAGGCGGCCTCCGGGCAGAACGCATCCGGCAAGGTTTTTCAAAAGCCGCTTCTGCGCGTCGGCGAGCGTCCTCACGTCCTTTTCTGTCCTCCGCCATTTTATATCCGGGGTGCGGCGCGCCACGCCGAGCCCTGAGCATGGCGCGTCGCAAAGAACGCCGTCGAAGAGGCCGGATAGTCTATCAAAGAGGCCGGGAGACGCGGCGTCTGCCTTCATGGTTTTGACTATCGACGACCCAAGGCGCTTTGCCGTCTCATTTACGACGGCACGGCGTTTATCGTCCTTATCGACCGCCCAGACCTCGCCCGCGTTTTTCATAAGGGCCGCGATATGCGTGGTCTTGCCTCCGGGGGCCGCGCACGCATCCAGCAGCCGCTCGCCGCTGCGTGGCCCGATGAGATGGGCGATGAGCTGAGAGCCTTGGTCCTGGACGTGCCAGCGCGGGTCGAACGGCTCTATCGCGCCGTCCGTAACCTCGACCCCGTCGGGCGAGAATTCCGTTGCCTTTGCCTCCACCCCGTTTTTCTTCAATTCGTCAAGCAGCTCCGGGCGCGTCAGGAGGAGCGTATTGACCCTTAACGCCCTGGGAGGGGCAGCGAGGTTGGCCGCGCAAAGCGCCTCGGCGTCTGCAACGCCGAAGCGGGCTATCCACCGCCGCGTCAGCCAGACGGGGTTGGAGCGGAAGACGGATATGTGGCCCAGCGGGTCGGTCTCCAGGGACGGATAGACCACGCCGCCCTTGTTCGAGGCGGCCTTTCTCAGCACCGCGTTCACGAACCCGGCCTTCTTAGGCCCGCCGGATTTGACGAGGTTTACCGACTCGTTTATCGCGGCGCAGACCGGTATGTTATCGAGGAGATAGAGTTGGTAGAGGCCGATCCTGAGCGCGTTGGCAACGGCGTGTTCGAGTTTACCGGTCTTTATGGCCGAGAAGGAATCTATTATCCAGTCGAGTCTGGACCGGTGGCGCAGCGCCCCGTAGGTTATCTCCGTGGCAAGGGCGCGGTCGATGGGAGCGACGGAGGGCAATACGGACGCGAGGAGCGCGTCCGCGTATCCGCCGCTTGAGACCTTGTTGAGCACCGCGTGCGCGGCCTGTCTCGCGTTCATCCGGGGACGGCGCCTCAACTCTTCGCCGATCTACAGGTCAAAGAGGTCTGCCCTCCTGTCCTTGAAGAGGTCGTTCATCGGCGTTATCTTTTTATCCCGCGCCCGCTTGACGTCTATCTCAACGGACGCGGCCCCCGGCCTCGTCTTCGATGCGGCCGCGAGCACGGTGCCGTCGGGCGCGGCAATCTGGGACGAGCCTATGAATCGCAGGGCCTTGCCGGTCTTCCTCTCCTCCGTCCCGACCCTGTTGGCGGTTATCGAGTAGACCCTGTTCTCGATGGAGCGCGTAATCATGGCGGCCGGGCAGTAGGGCAGGACGAGGTTCGAGGGCTGAGCTATGATGTCCGCGCCCCTGAGCGCGAGCGTCCGGCAGACCTCCGGGAAGACCCAGTCGAAGCATATCATCATCCCGACCCTTGCCTTGCCGATGTCGTGGACGCGAAGCGGCGTGTCGCCAGGATCGAATATCTTTTTTTCGTCCCAGAAGAGATGCGCCTTCCTGTATACGCCGATGAGCCCCTTAGGCCCTATGAGCATGGCGGAGTTATAGACGCGGCTTCCCTTTCTTTCCGCGAACCCGGCGACTATGTGCGTCTTCTTCGCCTTGGCGGCCTCCAAGAGCACAGTGGACGCATAGCCCTCTCCCGCGTCCTCGGCAAGGCCGAGCGCCTCTTTGCGTCCCTTGAATCGATACCCGGTGGAGAACAGCTCCGGGAGCACGATGAGCTCCGCGTCAAGAAGGGCGATCCTCCTTGAGGCGTTGTCGACGTTTCTTTTTATCTCCCCGAAGACCGGGGCGGTCTGTATGAATCCAATCTTCATTGCGATATTCCGCTCTCCGAAAAAGGAAAAGGGAGCAAGAAGCTTTTGATGCCGGGGCCGTGCCCCTCGGCGAACCGTACAGCTCGCCATGCCTCTGCTCCCCAGTCCCATGAATCCGGCAATAACGGGCCTGCTTTAGCAGCAACCTCTCTTCTTTGCCGGCGCCTTCTTGGCGGCGGTCTTCTTGGCGGCGGTCTTCTTCTTCGCCGGCGCCTTCTTAGCGATGGCCATGTACCCTCCTTATGGCTTAAAGGTTATTGTGCGAATCGTACTGTGCCTATGAATAGAAAATAGCACTAAAATTTTTTCGTGTCAACCCATAACTGGCTGCGCGGCGAAGAACGTCCGCGCGATTGACCTTGCCCGGCGTCTGTGCTAAGTATATAAAGATGGACTTCGATGGAGCGCGCAAGAAGATAGAACGCCTGGGCGCCGAGATAAACCTCCACAACCACCGCTATTACGTCCTCGACGCGCCGACTGTCACTGATGCGGAGTATGACAGGCTGATGCGGGAGCTTGCCGCCCTCGAGGAGGAGTTCCCCGGCCTTGCCCGGCCCGACTCGCCCACCCGGCGCGTCGGCGCAAGGCCGCTGGACGCGTTCGGCTCAGTCACGCACGCCATCCCGATGCTCTCGCTCGACAACGCCCTTACGAGGGAAGAGGCGCTGGAGTTCGACAACAGGGTCAAGCGCTTTTTGAAGCTCTCGCCCTATGAGGAGGTCGAATACGTAGCGGAGCCGAAGATGGACGGGCTTGCGGTGGAGCTCGTCTACGTCGACGGCGTCCTTACGAGCGGCTCCACGCGCGGGGACGGCGTGACCGGCGAGGACGTGACGCTGAACTTGAGGACCGTCCGCTCCATACCGCTTGGGCTCGCGCCTCCGGGCAATGCCCGGAAAAAGACGCCGCGCCGTTTGGAGGTCCGCGGCGAGGTCTTCCTGCCGCTTTCCGGCTTCAAAAAATTGAACCGGGAGCGCGAGGAGGCCGCAGAGCCGGTCTTCGCCAATCCAAGGAACGCCGCGGCAGGCTCCCTCCGTCAACTCGACCCGAATATCACCGCTACCCGTCCACTCGACATATTCTGCTACGGGGTCGGCGCGGTGGAAGGCGTTGAGTTCGCCTCGCATTACGAGGGCCTCGAATTTCTCAAATCAATGGGACTCAAGGTCAACCCGCTCGTCAAAACGGTTAAGGGGATAGACGGCGTTCTGCAATACCATGACCGGATGGAAGAGTGCCGCGACAAGCTCGGCTACGAGGTCGATGGCGTGGTGGCCAAGGTCAACAGCCTCGCGCTTCAATCCGCGCTGGGGGTCAAGGACAGGAGTCCCCGGTGGGCCGTCGCCTATAAGTTCATGCCGAGGCAGGAGTCAACGCGCGTCGTTGCCATCGAGGTCGGCGTCGGCAGGACGGGCGCGCTTACGCCCGTCGCGGTGCTTGAGCCGGTGACGGTAGGCGGCGTTACCATAGAACACGCCACGCTCCATAATCAGGACGAGGTGGAGAGGAAGGACGCGCGCGTGGGCGACTGGGTAGTCGTGCAGCGGGCGGGCGACGTGATACCAGAGATCGCCTGCGTCATAAAGGAGAGAAGACCGCCGGATGCCCGGCCCTTCGTTATGCCGGATAAGTGCCCGGTATGCTCCTCAGCGGTTGAGCGCGTTGGCGCGATCCATTTTTGCACGGGCGGCCTCGCGTGCCCGGCCCAGTTAAAGGGGTCGATATGCCACTTTGCCTCGAAGAGGGCTATGGACATAGAGGGCCTTGGGCCGATGAACGTGGAACAGTTCGTGGAAGCGGGGCTGTTCCGCGGCGTGGCGGACATATATTATCTCAGGAAAGATGATATCCTCGCCCTGCCCCGCTGGGCCGGGAGATCGGCGGACAACCTTATCACCGCGATAGAAAAGAGCAAGCGCACGACCCTGCCCCGCCTCATCTTTGGCCTCGGCATCCACGGCGTGGGCGAGCACGCAAGCGCAGTCCTCGTGGAGCAGTTCGGCTCGATGGACGCGCTTGCCAACGCGACCGAGGCCGAACTCCTCTCCACCCGCGAGATCGGCCCGGAGACTGCCGCCTCGATAATCGATTTTTTCAAGGAGCCTCGCAACAGGGCCGCGCTTAAAAAGCTCCGTGACGCTGGCGTGGTCTTCGAGACCGCGAAGGGCAAGGTTGGCGCTCTCGCGGGCAAGGTCTTCCTCTTCACGGGCACGCTCTCCACCATGACGCGGGACGAGGCAAAGGAGATGGTCGAGCGCGCCGGGGGCAAGGCGGCCGCAGGGGTTGGCAGGAAGGTCGACTACGTCGTGGCCGGGACGGGAGCCGGAGGCAAGCTCGCAAAGGCGAGCGAACTCGGACTCACGATAATAGGAGAAGAGGAATTCCGCGTCCTGACCGCCGGGAAGGGATGACGTTTACGCGGCCGCAAGGCCGTTTATCCCCCTGCCGCATATCCCCCTGCCGCATATCCCCCTGCCGCATATCCCCCTGAGCCGCGCTTATGCCTCATGCCTTGCCACTGCGCCGCAATTCGTATAAGCTATTCCTATGGGAACGATGCCATCGGGCGCGGAGCGCCTGCAATTATACGACGCGATGTGCAAGGCCGGCCTTGAGACCGGCTCCGGCCGTCCGTGGACGCTCGACCCGGGACGCCTGCGCTTCAAGCACGGGGTCTCGCTTGCGGAACTCAAGGTGCCCTACCACATGGGCGGGGAGGACGAGGCGTGCGTCCAGAACGCCGTGATGAGCCTCCTTACGCTCCTTATGAAGCGCTACGAGTACGGAGGGCCGGAGAGGCGCGACCTCGCCGCCGTGCGCCTTCCCATGCCCGGGTTCTCTCCGGCGGTAAAAGACCGGTCGTTCCGCACCGACATATTCATTGCGGACTCGGTCGAGAAGAAGACGGCCCAGACCGCGCTCGCGTGCGTGCCGAACATCGACAGCGCCCTCCTAACTGTCTGGCTTGGCGGCGAAGGGCATGGCCGCAAGTTCATCAAATGGATAAACGACATCTTCGATAAGGCGCTCAAGGACGAGGCGCGCTCCGGGTGGACCGAGCCTACGTCGTATCTCGTCCTCCTCGCCGTGATGAACGCGGTGCACGGCAAGAAGGAAGGCATAAAGGAGTTCCGCATCAAGGGGCTGGCCTACGAAAAAGCGGAGCTCAGCGTCGGGCTCGCGCTATGGGCGGCCCTCAGGTGCGGCCTCGCCGACCTCTTCGGCCGTCTCAAGGAGGGCCGGGCGTCCTATTACAACCCGGGGGTGGAGATGACCCTCATGTCCGCGCTTACGCCAAGGCCGTTCGTATCCATCACGGCCAACCTCATGGCGTCCGGGCCGAACCCTTACGGCATCTCAGCCGAGACGTACGAGATACTCCTGCCGTATACCGTCCCCTTCAGCGATACGCACGCAACGGCGGACGACATGCTGGATTTCATCCACAGGCATATCGAGGACAATAAGGACGTGATGGAGGCCGTAAGGCGCCAATACGAGACGACGCGGCTGCGCTCGGAGATATTGAACTACCTCCGGGAGGTCGACCTGCCCGGGGCGAAGGCGCATGACGAACTCTTCGGCATATATAATGAAGACCGGCACGCCGCCCGCTTCCTCGCCGACCCCAGGCTCTCCGTTGAACTCGGCCTCGGCCTCGATGAGGTAAAGACCCAGCTCACCAGGGACGCGCGGCGCGTGGAGGCCGTAGCGGCGTTTCAGAAGTTTCTCTCCTCGTATAAAAAGTCCGCCTTTTCCAGCTTTCTCAAGGGGAAAAAGACGGGGGCGGAGGAGATGATAAAAGACGTTATAGGGCGGGCGTGTTCCGCGAGGTTCGACGCCCACGCCGACGGCTTCGTGGCGTTGATGCGCGCGTATACCGCCGACAGAAGGGCGGAGTTCGACGCAGGCACCCTCCTTGACGAGTACACGAGGGGCAGGCTCTACCGCTTCTCAAGCGACGAACGTCCCATCTTGAAGAGCCTCTCCCTCGAGGAGGAGGGCCAGCTCTTCATCGACATGAAGGACTTTACCCGCAAGACCCTCAAGGTGAAAGAGATAGCCATGGCGGATTTCATGAAGGAGCACTTCTACGCGCCGATACTCAACGCGGCGTCCCGCTACAGCGCCGGGTCGATGCACGCCGCCGAGGAGAGCGGCATAAGGCTCACCAACATGCCCGGGGACGCGGCGATATTCTCAGGCGGCGTGACGAACCTCGTCTCCCTCGCCAGGGACATGCAGCGGATAATCAACGGCTACAGACAGCAGCTCCAGAAGAGGCTTCCGCCCGACGGAGCCATCGGCGCGCTCGAAGGGGCGCACCACGCCTTTGAGGCGGCCAGGGCCGGTCTCAAGACGCGGAGGGACGAACTCATGCGCTCGCTCGACCGCAAGGAGCAGGGCGTGGAGGCGCGGCTCGCGGCCCTCGGCGAGGAGGAGCACAGGCTTGAGAACGGCTACAGGGACGAGCTCGAGGCCGCGGTGAAAAACGAGCTCGAGGCGGGCCTCTACATATCCTACGGCACGAAGGCCGAGAGCGCGATCATAGACGCCAAGGAGACGTTCGCCGGGGCCGTCAAGGTGGCGATAGGAGAGAAGATAAACGAGGCCGCGCGCGGCACCTCGCGCAACTCCATGGTGAGGGCGAAGCTCGAGATGCTCCTCGAACAGGAGAGGCTTAAACGGAACTCCATGGGCCTCCGTTACGCCTTCGACATCTACATAGACAGGATATATTCCGTGAAAATGCCGCCGGAGCTGGACGCGGCCTTCGAGAGGCTGGCGACGCAGAAAAAGCCTACCGCCGCCGAGGCCATGGCGAGGATAATGGCCAACGAGTTCATGGGGGACCTCCGCAAGGTGGTAAAGGGCGAGCCGTTCTCTAATCTGCGCCTCATCACCGCCGCCACGGACATCTACAACAAGGGCCAGGCGATAAGCGCGAACGCCCTCTCGGCCTACATGCGCGAAAGACGCGGGGTGAGGAAGTTCTTCAAAAAGACCGTGAAGATGGCCGGACTCAGCGATTACCTTCAGGAGAACTTCTTCTTTCCCTCGGAGCCGATGGAGTTCATCTTCGGGTACGAGGTGGTCAAGGGCGCGGACGAGATAGAGGGCTTCCGCAGGGCCGGGGAGGTGACGTTCAAGGGCTTCGAGGCCGGCAAGCCGACGGCCGTATACGAGATACTCAACGCCGAAGGCCCGTTCTTCCGCGCCCTCGTCAAGCAGCATTTTCAGGATTGGCTCGCGGAGGCGGGGAGGAGAGGGCAGGAAGAAGTAGGCGGAGGAGGGCGGGGCGGGGCCGGCTTGCAGCCATGAATTTCGCATTGACAAAGCATTATTATGTATTTACAATGTAAATATGCCGCATATCGCGTTTGGCTGGGACAGGGCGAAGGACTCGTTAAATCAAAAAAAGCATGGGGTGTCGTTCGACGAGGCCCGGACGGTCTTCGTTGATGAAAATGCCCTGTTGATACATGACCCGGATCATTCCGGCGGGGAAGACCGGTTCATCCTCCTTGGGTTGAGCGCGGCATCGAGGTTGTTGCTTGTCTGTCACTCTTATCGGGAAAACGATGAGACGATCAGGATAATCTCAACGAGGAAGGCGGCGAGGACTGAGCGGAGGCATTATTGGGAAAGGCGGTCAAGATGAGAAAAGAGTACGATTTTTCCATGGCACAAAAAAACCCTTACGCGGGCAGGCTCAAGCGTCAGGTGACTCTCCGCATGGATGAGGCCACCATCGGCTATTTCAAGGCCCTTGCCGAGGAATCAGGCGTCCCTTACCAGACGCTCATAAACCTCTATCTCAGAGACTGCGCCGCCTCGCATAAAAAACTGACCTTCCAATGGAAGCCCGCGCAATGATCCTGGGGCAGGGCAATCCAGACCGCAATGCGCCGTCAGGAGTTTTCTCCTGACTGGAGGGGCGGGACTGGATGCTGGAGCGAGGGGACGAGAAAAAGAGATGGGAAAAAGTGTTGACATTTTATGGGGGGGGGTAAAATATCAGTAGTGTCCGGTAAAAACTGAAAATTCTTTAAAGATTTATGTCTTATTTGCGCCCATCTTTTTAACCGGACAGCCTGCAATAGGCCTCAAAATGGCTATAATAGCATATTTGCACATGGAAAATGGGAGCTCTTACAA
>JACRCM010000154.1 GCA_016219025.1 Deltaproteobacteria bacterium
GGATTCGTCCCCGAGTGTTTCTGCCGGGGACAGAAGCATTCGGGCATGACAAAGTTCATTTGTATAAATCAGAGGTTCCCTAAATGTGTCTATAGATGGGCAGCTACGTAAACCTGGAGAATGGGGAATAGAGCTACTTTGAGAGCCCTGAAAAACCCTGTTTTTGTCATTGCGAGGAGCGCGATTTACAAAGCAGCTCTATTTGCGACGCGGCAAATAGAGCTACTTTGTAAATCTCTCCCCCCAAAAGCAGGGGGAGGAGGTTATCCCGCAGGGTGGGTCCACCAAGGGACCAAGGGGAGGAAAAAGGACTCCCCCTCTTGCTCGGCGCCACTTTCCGTCACCTGGATTCGCGCAGGCACGGATTTACGTGCCGGAAATAGAGCTGCTTTGTAAATCGTGGCGCCGGGCTTCATGCGGGTAGAGGGGGCCGGGGGGAGTTGGTCTTTTTTGGGCTTTACCCCTCCCTCACTTAAACAGCCTCAACTCCCCCTTGCCGTTGTCCTCGTCTTCCCTGGCCTCGTCAACGGGTTCGCCGGTCGGCTGCATCGCCCCCTTGTAGATGTATCTCTCGAATATCTTCTGATAGGGCGTCCAGTTCGTGCCGTCGTCCCTGCCGCCCTCCATGAGGGTCTTTACCGCCGCGGCCTTGGCGTCGAGGTCGTCGAGGTAGGAGAGGATTATCGCCTCCATGGTCTTGGGCCTCTTCGGCGAGCCGAACTCAAGCTGTCCGTGGTGGCTGAGGAGCATGTGTTTCAGGAGCACGGCAAGGACGCGCGGAAAGTCCGCTATCCCTTCCATCTTCTTATCGACGAGTTCGACCCCTATGGTGATGTGCCCGAGGAGCCTGCCCTCGTCCGTGTAATCGAACGACCTCCTGTAGGAGAGTTCGTAGACTTTGCCGATGTCGTGGAGCATGGCCCCGGCAAGGAGCAAGTCCCGGTTTACCGGCGGCCCGTAGTGCGCCGCGACCTTGTCCGCGAGGCCGCAGATGGAGAGGACGTGCTCAAGCAGTCCGCCGAGGTACGGGTGGTGCATGGACTTGGCCGCCGGAGCGGTGGAGAAGAGATGCCGCATCTCGTCGTCGCCGAATACGGCCAGCAGGAGCGCCTTCAGGTGCCTGTCCTTTATCGACGCGATGACGGAGTCGAGTTCCGCGAGCATGTCCGCGGGCTGGCGTTTGGACGACGGCAGAAAATCCCGCACCGAGTACGCGGACTCAGGCAGGGCCGCGATGTTCGAGACGTTCACCTGAATCCCGCCCATGTAGGCCACGGCATAGCCCTTTATCGAGACGACGTCGTTCTTATGAAAACCCTTTGCAACGTCCTCGGCGCCGTCCCAGACCCGCGCCTCAAGCTCTCCGGTAGAGTCCATTATCCGCAGGTTTAGGTAGGGCTTGCCGGATTTGCTTACCCCGACCTCTTTTTTCGTGACGAGGTAGGAGCCGGCGACGTGGTCTTTCCCTTTTATGTCTTTTATCTTCTTCACGGTTTTTTCGCCCCTTTGATCCTCTCTTCGCGCTCCAAGAACCACTTGACGTATCTCCGCACGCCTTCCGCTATGTCCACCGCAGGCTCGAAACCGAGGAGCCTACGCGCCTTCGTGACGTCGGCGTATGTGATGGGCACGTCGCCCGGCGCGGGCCTTCCGTAGATGACGTCGGCTCTTAGCCCGAGGTTCGCCTCTATCAGCGAGATGAGCCCGTTGACCTCGACGGTCTGAGAGCCGCCGAGGTTGACTATCTCGAAGCGCGATGATGTATATATCGCGTTGACGATGCCTGAGACGATGTCGCCTATGTAGGTAAAATCCCTTCTGGCGCCGCCGTCGCCGTAGACCTGTATGGCCTTGCCCTCGTGGATCAGGCGCGTGAACTTGGCCACGGCCATGTCCGGCCTGCCGCGCTCGCCGTAGACCGTAAAGAACCGCAGGCACGTGACCGGCAGGCGGTAGAGGTGCGAATACGCGAAGCAGTAGAGCTCCCCGGCCCGTTTCGTGGCCGCGTAAGGGGATATCGTCGAGGTGATGGGGTCTTCCTCGGAGAAAGGCATCTTGCTGTTTATGCCGTATACGGAAGACGACGAGGCGAAGACGAAGTTTTTAAGCCCCCGCTCCTTTACCGCCTCGAGGACGTTGAGCGTGCCCCGGCAGTTCGTCTCCTCGTAGAGGATAGGGTCTTCTATCGACGGCCTGACCCCGGCGCGCGCCGCGAGGTGGCAGACCGCCTCAGGTGCCTCTTCCTTGATTATCGCGCCTATGCGCGCCTTGTCGCGTATGTCGGCCACGTGCAGGCTGAAATTCGGGTTTGCAAGCAGCGGCTCCACGTTCTCTCTCTTGAGCGCCGGATCGTAGAATGCGTTGAACTCGTCGACGACCGCGACCTTCTCACCGCAGTCGAGGAGCGTGGCCGCGAGATGCGAGCCTATGAACCCGGCCCCGCCGGTTATGAGTATCTTCATTCCTGTGCCCCTGCTTATTCGTCCGTCAGTCTATCAAAAATATCACATAAAAACGGCGGAATCAACAGACATGGCGGGTGGCTTGACTGCGCCCCCTTCGGTGATACAATCCAATCATGCCATACAGCTACGTCGACCACGTCTCGGACGTGTGCATCCGCGCCGAAGGCAAAAGCCTCGCCGGGGCCATGGAGGCCGGGGTCGAGGCGATGCTCAACGTCATGTTCGGCCTTGAGGCAATCGGCGAGACCGTCTCCGTCGCAATCAACGCAGAGGCGCGGGAGCCGGAACTCCTCTTCGTCGAGGTGTTGAACGAGGTCGTCTCGCAACAGGGCCTCGGCGAGCTGGCCCTGCGCCGGATAGAGACCCACGGGATAAAAGAAGAGAATGGAAGGCTCATATACTCAGGCACGGCTTATGGCGAGCGGTTCGACCGGGCCAGGCACGCGGTAAGGACCGAAGTGAAGGGCGCGACATACTCGGCGCTGACCTACAATAAAGGGGAAGGCGGGACGCACGTGCTGACGTGCGTGCTCGACGTTTGACCATGAATATAGAGATAAAGAAGATCGCCCCTTACGTCTGGGAGATACCTAAGACCGGCGACATGCTCGTGCCGGGCAGGATATACGGGGACGAGGAGACGGTCGTCCCGCTCAGGAAGGAATTGACGAGGGGAGGTGGCGGGTTTACCCCGGCGCTCCTGCAGGTGGCGAACGTCGCCACCCTGCCCGGCATCCAGAAGGCGTCCCTTGCAATGGCCGACATACATCCGGGGTACGGCTTCGCCATCGGCGGCGTGGCGGCCTTTGACATGGAGACCGGCGTCATAAGCGTGGCAGGCGTGGGCTTCGACATAAACTGCGGTGTGCGCGTCCTCAAGACTCCGCTCTCAAGAAAGGACGTCGAGCCTCTCAAGGAACGCCTCGCGGCGCAGTTGTTCCGGGACGTGCCCTCGGGCGTAGGCTCGACCGGGGACATACGGCTCAAGGAAAACGAGATAGACAAGCTCCTCGTCAAGGGCGCGGCGTTCGTGGTGGAGGCCGGGTACGGCCTGCCCGAAGACCTCGAATATACCGAAGAGCGCGGCGCTATAAAAGGCGCTGACCCGCACAGCGTAAGCCATCGGGCCAAGGAGCGGCAGTTCAAGCAGGTCGGCACGCTCGGAAGCGGTAACCATTACCTCGAAGTCCAGTATATAGAGGAGATATATGACGAGGAGGCTGCGCGGGTCTATGGTCTCCGCAAAGACCAGATACTCATAGCCGTGCACTGCGGGAGCCGCGCCTTAGGCCACCAGATAGGCACGGATTATCTCAAGACCCTCGAAGAGGCGTCGCGCAAATACGGCATCCCCATACGCGACAGGGAACTCGTCTGCGCGCCGATTGACAGCCCGGAGGGCAGGGCATACCTCGGCGCGGTCTACGCCGGCATAAACTGCGCCTTTGCCAATCGTCAGGCCATATCGCACCTTGCGCGGACGAGCTTCGCGGGCGTCTTCGGCATAGCGCCTGATGCCGTGCAACTCCTCTACGACGTAGCCCACAACACCTGCAAGGCCGAGACGCACGAGGTGGACGGTGTGGAGAAGAAGCTCCTCGTCCACAGGAAGGGCGCGACCCGCGCATTCGGCCCGGGCAGGCCGGAGGTGCCGCTCTCCTACCGGGGCGTGGGGCACCCGCTCCTCGTCGGAGGCACGATGGGCACCGCGTCCTATATCCTGAGAGGAACGGAACTCGGCATGGAAGAGACCTTCGGCAGCGCCGTGCACGGCGCGGGCAGGGCGCTCTCCCGGATGCAGTCGAAGAAGCAGTGGAGCGGTCAGGAAATAATAAAGGAGCTCGGCAAGAAGGGCATAGTGATAAGGTCGCACGGCGCCTCTGGCGTGGCCGAGGAGGCCCCGGGAGCTTACAAGGACGTGGACAGGGTGGTGAACGTCATGCACAACGCCGGGGTGAACAAAAAGGTGGCGCGGATGCGTCCCCTCGCGTGCGTGAAGGGGTGAGCGGGGGGGTGACCGCGCCGTTATAATCATGTTATAACATGATTATAACGCGATCGACGCCAGGTTCGACATGCTGCGTAAGATTTGTCCCATAGGCAACAGTCAGGGCGTCACCATACCCAAGGACGCGCTCGACGCGCTCCATCTCGGCGTAGGCTCCAAGGTCGAGGTAGAGGTGGACGAAAAAAACAAGGGGATAATAATAGGCGCGGCCTTGGGCAGGGAAGGCGCTATAGAGAAGGAATTCGCCTCGCGCGTGGACGACTTCATCAAGAGTTACAAGCCGGCGCTTCGCGCGCTCGCCAAGAAGTGAGGTTCCTCGCCACGGAGGAATGCCTCTTCATCCATTACAGGATTATCGAAGAGACCGGCGTGAGTCACGGCCTGCGCGATACGGCGCTGTTTGAATCGGCCGTCCATCGTCCCCTGGCGGTCTTCGGAGGCAAGGGCCTCTACCCGGACGTCTTCAGCAAGGCCGCGGCCCTCATGCACTCGCTGGTAAGAAACCATCCGTTCGTGGACGGCAACAAGAGGACGGCGACAGCGGCGGCTTGTCTGTTCATCGAACTCAACGGAAAGCGCCTTACCGCCACAAACAAGGAACTCGAACGCTTTGCCGTTAAAGCGGCCATTGGAAATATCGGAGTGGAGGAGATGGCGGCGTGGTTCAGGGAGAAGACGGAGAGGGCATAGTCAGCGCTTGTGATTTCGCGCGCGGAGATGTATATTACAGATATGCGCCTGTGGCGCGGCAGGAGTCTCCAGCCATGCATTATGTGGTATGTCGCCCTTTGCGTGGAACTTGGGGTCGTGAGCCAGGGCAAGACGATAGAGGAGGCTCAGACAAACCTCAAAGAAGCGGTGGAACTGTACCTTGAGAGTTTTGGAACTGAAGACCTGCCGGAGAATACCGGAGCAGTAGTCTTGTACCCTCTGGAGATTGCCGTCAATGCCTAAGCTGCCCGCCCTTTCCGGCAAGGACTTGATTCGACTCCTTGAAAAAGCCGGGTTCATGGTAGTGCGTCAAAAGGGCAGTCATGTGAGTCTTCAGAAAGGATCGTAAGACTGTAGTGCCGCTTCACGACGGACTTGCAAAAGGCGCTCTTATGGGCATCCTTTCATTGGAGCAGCCTTCCGAGCGCGGATGGGCTATCCCCCCCGAAGCCGGCACGAAGACCTCGAATATCGTGCCTTTCCCGACGCTTGACCTTACCGAAATGTGGCCGTTGTGATTTTTGATTATCGAGTAGGAGCTGGCGAGGCCGAGGCCGCTGCCGGTTTTTTTGGTGGTGAAATACGGGTCGAATATCCTTGGGAGGTCCGCATCGGATATGCCGGAGCCGTGGTCCTCTATGGATATCTTGACGTATCTCCGGCCTGAGCGGGACGTCTTTGTCCGGGCCGGTCAACTCCGCGTTCTCAGCCGAGAGCGTCACGACCCCTCCGTCCGGCATGGCCTGCGCCGCGTTTATGAGCATGTTGTTTATGACCTGCGTCATCTGCCCGTAGTCCGCCTCCATGTCCCGCAACCCGTCGGCGAGGTTGAGTTTACAGACATGGTGAGCTTGACCACGCCCAGCAAGACGCCGCCATGCCGAGGGTTCTTATCCTGCCCGCCGACCGTCTGGCCTATAAGCAGGACCCTTTCCCCGTTGGGCAGGATATCAGGCCGCAGAAGGGTTTTTTCTCCACTCCGCCTGATATCGGAGACGGCCCGCTCGATGATATCTTGCGGCAGTTCGCCCGTTGTTCTGCGCCGTCCCGTTGCCATATCGACGAGCGACAGCCCCGTAAAAAACGCGCTTCGCCGCACCATCTGCTCCATAGTTGTCCTTAACTCTGCGGCCAGACGGATGGCCTTGACGTCCTTTGCGAGGAGGCCCAGCGCGTCGCGCTCTTTTTCCATAAGGAGCCGCGTGGCAAGTTCGCGGTCAGCCGACAGGCTGTTCAATAGGGTTGCGGTCCGTTCGAGGTGCATGGAACGCTCCATGCCGTAGATGAATTAGCTGATTACAGCGCAGGGGAGTATTATAAGCAGCATCAATACGGCCAGTAGGCGTAAAAATACCGATTCGTAGTTGCGTTTGTTGGACCCCACTGCAGTGCGTTGCGGGAGTCTGGGTATGTTCTCAGGCTGCGCGACGGGCTGAGGGGCGCTCAGTCCGCCGGTTGTCGTGTAGAATATTATCGACGGGCGCCGCGTCTTAGCCCGTCATGCGGCCCTCTTAAAAATCCTCCTCTAAAAACAGCTCGTCCGTATCCTTCCTCTTCCTTATCTTCAGGGGCGTCGAGCAGTAGACGCAGAATATCTGGTCTCCCACCTTGTCGTCCTGTGAGATAGGCACCTCGACGTCGCACATCGGGCATTCGACGTATGCGTCATGTTTGTCTTTCGGCGGCATGGCGGCCTCCTCTTTATTAGATTATCGGTTATCGGTTTAAAACCTGGAATCATTACAGCAGCGCCTCTCCGTCCATCTCCTTTGGCTTGCCGAGCCCCATTATCTTCAAGACCGTAGGCGCGATGTCTTTAAGGCCGCCGGGTTTGAGCTTGACGCCGCGCAGGGCATCGTCCACGAGGATGAAGGGCACCGGGAACGTGGTGTGCGCGGTCTGCGGCGAACTGGTCGCCGGGTCTATCATCTGCTCGGCGTTGCCGTGATCGGAGGTTATCAGCACGGCCCAGCCGTCCTTTACCGCCTCGTCCACGACCATGCCCACGGCCCTGTCCACCGTGGCGCATGCCTCTATGGCCGCCTCAAGCGCGCCGGTGTGGCCGACCATGTCGCCGTTGGCGAAGTTCATGAGCATGAAGGAGAAGCCGCCTTCCCTGAGCTTCGCCACGGCCGCCTCGGCTATCTCGATGGCGCGCATCGCGGGCTTTTTGTCGTAGGTCGGCACGTCCTTGACCGACGGGATGAGGAGCCGCTCTTCTCCGGGATACGGCTCTTCCTTGCCGCCGTTGAAAAAGAACGTCACGTGCGCGTATTTTTCCGTCTCGCTCACGCGGAACTGTCTCAACCCTGCGGCGGCAAGCGCGTCTGGCAGGATGTTGCCCCGCGCCTGCGGCTTGAATATCACGGGTAGGCCGAATTTTTTGTCATACTCGGTCATGCAGACAAAACCCGCGAGCGCCGGCGCGTGCCCCCTGTCGAATGAGTTGAACCCGGGCCCGGTAAGCGCCTCCGTTATCTCCCGCGCCCTGTCCGAGCGGAAGTTGAAGAAGAAGACGCCGTCTCCGTCCGATATCCTCGCCACCGGCTCGTCCCCGTTGACTATGACCGTCGGGACGATGAACTCGTCCGTCTCAGCGCGCCTGTAAGCGGCCTCGACCGCGTTGACCGGGTCGTCTGCCCTGTTGCCTTCGCCGCGCACGAGCGCGGCATAAGCCTTGGCGACCCTGTCCCACCTCGTGTCCCTGTCCATTGCCCAGTACCGGCCTCCGACGGTCGCCACTGTCCCGCAGCCGGTCTTTTTCAGATGGGCGGCGAGCGCCAACATGTAGCCCGCGCCGCTGTCCGGCGGCGTGTCCCTGCCGTCGAGGAAGGCGTGGACGTAGAGTTTTTTCAACCCCTTCGCGGCAACGGCGTCGATGATGGCGAAGAGGTGGCTTATGTGGCTGTGCACGCCGCCGTCCGAGAGGAGTCCCATCAGGTGGAGCGCCTTGCCGGTCTTTTTCAGGCCGTCGATGAGCGTATTGAGGATGGGGTCTTTGAGAAAATATCCGGCGCAGGCGGCCTTGTCTATCCGCGTAAGCTCCTGATAGACGACCCTGCCAGCGCCGATGGTCAGGTGCCCGACCTCGGAGTTGCCCATCTGCCCGTGCGGCAGACCCACGGCCGTGCCTGAGGTCGTGAGCGAGGTCGAAGGATATTCCCGCGCAAGACGCGAGAGGTTGGGCGTGGGGGCCAGCGCGACGGCGTTGCCGGTCTTATCAGGGTTCACGCCCCAGCCGTCCATGATGACGAGGCAAACGGGTTTCATTGCCCTCCGTGATGCCGTTACGGCTTTATTCCTTCCGTTCACGGCCCGTTGCGCCGTGCCTGTGGACGCCGGTCATGGCGAAGGTGTTCCACTCCCCGCACGACGGACAGCGCGGGGCCCATGACCGGGCGTCTTTCTTGCACTCCGAGCACTCGAACGGCGGGCTGAACTCCCCGTCCACGGCAAGCGCCCTCTGGAAGAGCTGCGCGGCCTTGCCCGACTGCTTGCGCCTCAGGTACGCTTCTCCGAGGAGTATTTGCGGATAATACGGCTCCTCGGTCTCCTGGCATATCCGTTCAAGCTCCTCTATGGCCGCGTCCACCATCTCAAGCCTGAGATAGAGCCGCGCGAGGAGGAGCCGCAGGTTCGCGTTGCCGGGGTGCGCCGCAAGCTCTCTCTTATACTTGTCGAGTATCCTGTCCGGCTCGGAGGCGCGTATGTAGGCGTCTTCGAGCTTGAGGAGGAGCGGCTCAGAGGCCGGGTACCTGCCGTATGCCTTCTCCCAGACCTTTATCGCGCCGCCGGTGTTGCCCTGCCTGTAGACGGCCTCTCCGAGGAGCATGTGGGCGGGCATGAAGCCCGCGTCGTTCTTGAGGACTTCCTTGACCTTGCCTATCGCGTCCGCAAGTCTGCCGTCCTCGAGATGTCCCACCGCCGACTCGAAGAGGAGGCCGGTAAGAAACCGCTTCTCTCGCCTTTTGGCCGCGTCGTCTTTCGCGCAATCCGCGATGTTTTTCTGGAGTTCAGCGGCATCGGACCAGAGCGACTCCTTGACCCGGAGGTCCCTGAGTTTGCGGAGGGCGTTGAGGTTCTTGGGGTCGCGCTCCACCACGCCTTCGAGCGCCTTGGCGGCCCTGCGCGTCTCTCCGGCCTCGGCGGCGCAGTTTGCGACCGCGTTTAAGAGGCCGATGGAGTCGGGGTTGGCGGCGAGGGCGGCTTCGAGAATCTTGAGCGCCTCCTTGCCCCTGTTTTCGCGGATGAACGTCTCGGCGAGGCCGAGCGTCATCCCCGCGTCATTGGGCCTGGCCTTGAGTCCGCGCTCGATGAGTTCGCGCGCCTCGGCGGTATTGCCCCGGTTGAGCGCCTCGACGCCCCTCCGGTAGGACTCGTCCGCCAGCGTAAGCGCCTTTTTTTCCCTCCGCTCCCGCATCTCCTTTATAGCGCGTTTGGCGTCGGAGAGGAGCGAGTTCAAGACGGCTACCGCCACCCCGCCCAGAAAACCCGCGAAGACGAGCATGGTGACGGGGACGGTGTAGCCGTTGCCAGGGGTTACGACGTAGGTGACCACCGCCGGGTTCTCCGTGTGCAGATAGAAGAACCCGATGAGTATGAAGATTATTGCTACGAGGAGTATCTTGGTATGCATGGCTCAGTGCGAGTACGGCTCGCCTTTTAATATCGTATACGCCCTGTAGACCTGCTCGGCGAGGACTATCCGGGCCAGGTCGTGCGGCAGCGTCATGCGCGAGAGGGCCATCACCTCGTCCGCCCTCTCCATGACCATCGGATGCAGCCCGTAAGCGCCCCCGGTTATGAAGCACAGTTCCTTGCAGCCCCGCGTCTGCTGGGCCTCTATGAACCCGGCGAGTTCCCTTGAGGCATACTCGCGCCCGCTGTCCGCGAGGGCGACTACATACGCGCCCGGGGCTATCTTGCCGAGTATCCTCGCGGCCTCTTTTTTAAGGATATCCTGCCTCGGCATGGAGGCCGGCGCCGACTCTTCCTTTATCTCGATGAAGGCCGTCTTCGAGAACCTCTCGATCCTCTTCGCGTATGTGCCGGCGTATGCGGCGGCGCCAGGGGCCTTGAGTCCGCCCACGGCGATGAAGGTTATTTTCATGCGGCTGACATGGCGCGTCCGTCAATCCTTGGCCCCGGTCTTGGCGGAGCGCGGCTTTCTATGCGCGGCGGAAGGGGCGCGCGGAGCCGCGCTTATGCGCGGGGCCTCGGCCCAGAGGCCGTCGATGTCATAGAACTCGCGGACGGAGGCGAGAAAGACGTGGACGATCACGTCGTTGCAATCGAGGAGCGCCCACCTGCCGGTCTGCGCCCCCTCGACGCCGAGCGGGCGGTCGCCCTTCCCCCTGAGTTCGTCCTCAACCGCGTCGCTTATCGCCTTCACCTGGCGCTCGGATTCGGCGCTGCATATTACGAGGTAATCGGCGACCGAGGTCAGTTTGGCTACGTTGAGTATTACGGCGTTGCCGGCTTGCTTATCGACGGCTATGCGCGCTATCCCGATGGCCTTCTTCTTGGCGTCCAGTTTGAACCTCTCTTCCCTTTATTATTTTACGGGGCTTGCGTAGAGCCCCTTTTCCCGTATGTAGTCCACAACCGCCGGAGGGCACAGATACCGGATGGATTCTCCCGCGCCCGCCCTCCTCCTTATATCCGTCGAGGATACGTCGAAGACCGTGGTCGCGGCGTAGATGAGCGTCCTGTCCCATGAATTCCTGTAGAGTTCCGCAGGAGCATCATACCAGAATTTGCGGGCAAGGGCAACAGGCAGGGCCTCGCCCGGCTTCTTTGCCGGATAGCCCGGCCTCTCGACCACGATGAGGTTTACAAGCTCAAGGAGGGATTCATACTCGCACCACGTGGTTATCGAGTTGAACGAATCATTGCCTATGATCAGGCTCAACTCCACGCCCGGCATGGTCAGCTCCTTAACGGTGTCTATGGTGAACGACCTGCCGCCGCGTTTTATTTCGACGTCCGACGCCTCGAACCCTGGGTTGCCGGCCAACGCGAGCCTGACCATCTCAAGGCGCGTCTCGGCCGGAGTCAACTCATCGGGCTTGTGCGGGGTGAGGGCCGTTGGGATGAAGAGCACCTTGTCCATGCCGCATCCTTCGCGCACCTCCTCGGCGGAGCGCAGGTGTCCGTAGTGTATAGGGTCGAATGTCCCGCCCATGATGGCTATTCGCATGTGATTTACCTCCGTCCAATGTTAGACGATTAAAAAAACGGTGTCAATCTCAAACGCTCATCTCCCATCCCGGCCTTCCTTGCCAACGCCTCCTCCCCGTAGTAGAATCTGCTGATGGAACTATTTGAGAAGGACGAATTGGAAAAGGCCGCAAGCACAGGCCGGCCGCTTGCCGACAGGATGCGGCCAAAGAGGTTGGAGGAGTTCGTGGGTCAGGAGCGTCTCATAGGCCCCGGCAAGCTCCTTGAGCGGGTGGTGAAGGAGAAGGAGCTCCCGTCGCTCATCCTCTGGGGGCCGCCGGGGAGCGGCAAGACCACGCTCGCGCGCATCATAGCGGGCGCGGTGGGCGCCGAGTTCGTCGAGTACTCGGCCGTGCTCTCCGGCGTCAAGGAGATACGCGAGGCGGCCAAGGCCGCCAGGGACGCCAGAAGGGCGGGCAAAAAGACCGTGCTCTTCATCGACGAGATACATCGTTTCAACAAGACCCAGCAGGACGCCTTCCTCCACGGCGTCGAGGACGGCACTATAACGCTCATAGGCGACACCACTGAAAACCCGTCCTTCGAGGTCAACGCCCCGCTCCTGTCGCGCTGCAAGGTCATCGTCCTCGAGCCGCTCTCCGCGGTGTCTTTGAAGGCCATTATGGGCCGCGCCGCAAAGGACGTTGAGAACGGCCTTGGAGCGCAGGGCGCCGTCTTCGACGAGGGCGTGATGGATTTTCTGGCCGAGGTCTCGGCGGGCGACGCAAGGGGCGCGCTCAACTGCCTTGAGACCGCCTGCCTTATAACCCATCCCGATAAAGACGGGACGCGCCGCATAACGATGGAGCGCGCCGAGGAGGCCGCGCAGAAGAAGGCCATCCTCTACGACAAGGCAGGGGAAGAGCACTACAACGTCATTTCTGTGTTCATAAAGTCCATGCGCGCCTCTGACCCGCACGCGGCCATATACTGGCTTGCCCGCATGGTCGAGGCCGGGGAAGACCCGCTGTTCATAGCGCGGCGCATGGTCATCTTCGCGTCCGAGGACGTTGGCAACGCGGACCCGGCGGCCATCGGCGTGGCCGTGGCGGTAAAAGACGCCGTGCACTTCGTGGGGATGCCGGAGGGCTGGATACCGCTCGCCCAGGGCGCGACCTACCTCGCCGCCGCGCCGAAGAGCAACGCCTCATACGCCGCGTATCTTGAGGCGCTCGAAGACGTGAAAAAATACGGGGCGCAGGCCGTGCCCCTGCACGCGCGCAACGCCCCAACGCGCCTTATGAAGGAACTCGGTTACGGCAAGGGCTACGAGTATCCGCACTCGTTCAAGGACGCCAGGGTGGACCAGCAATGCCTGCCGGACAAACTAAAGGACAGGCGTTACTACAAACCCACCGACCGCGGCCGCGAAAAGGAGATAGCGGAACGGATGGCGAAACAAGACGCGGAGGCCGGGGAGGCGGAGAAGAAGTAGAAGCGGCCAAGCCGTGGTTTAGGTTGATTCCGCTTTGCATTTCATATAAAATGCCAGTGGATATGAAGATACTCTGGATAGCCCTTGCGGGTTTGATAGGCACGCTGGCGCGCTGGTGGTTCTCAGGCGCGGTGCAGAGGGCCACGGGCGGCATATTCCCGTGGGGCACCTTTGCCGTGAACATGGCCGGGTGCTTTCTCTTCGGCGCGGTCTGGTCCGTGGCCGAGGAGCGGATGCTCATCAGCCCGGCGCTCCGCATCGTCATCCTCGCGGGGTTCATGGGCGCGTTCACGACGTTTTCGTCTTATATGTTCGAGACGGTGAGCCTCATGCGCGACTCGCAGTGGTTCTACGCCTTCGGCAACGTCATGCTCCAGAACGTGACCGGGTTGTCCTGCATGGCGCTTGGCCTGGCCGCGGGCAAGGCGCTCTAAACCGTGTTATAATAATCCATTGGGGCGGGGTATTCCATGAAACTTCCAGAGGAAGCCGGATTGCTGCGGATATTCATAGGAGAGAGCGACATGCACGGGGGAGCGCCCCTGTATCAGGCCATAGTCGAGCGCGCGCGCGCCGCGGGGCTTGCGGGCGCCACGGTAACTCGCGGGGTGCTGGGCTACGGCGTCCACAGCAGGATTCACACGGCCAAGGTGCTCCGGCTCTCCGAAGACCTGCCGATGGTCGTGGAGATAGTAGACTCGCCTGAGAGGATCGCCGCGATACTGCCGGAGATAGACTCGATGGTTAGTGAAGGGCTTATCACGCTTGAAAAGATAAAGGTCGTCGCATACCGCCACGCCGGGAGGCAGAAATGAAGAAGGGCTGGCTTGCATTGGCGGCTTTATGCCTTGCCGCGTCCCTTATCGCGTCGTGCGCCGCGTGGGATGAGCTTACCAAGGACTACGAGCCTGACAAGGAAGACTCCTCGCCCGATGAACCCCCGCCCATCTACCGCCCCAAGCGCGATGCAAAGGACACGGATGAAATGAATACGGGGGCAGATGCCTTCGACGCGGAACTTGCCGGAACCCCCGACAAGGCGGGTCTGCTCGTCAAGCGTGGGAAGTCCCTCATCGAGCAGGGCGACTCAAGGGTGGCGATAGCCGACCTTACAAAGGCCATCTCCAATGACCCGGAACTGGTCGAGGCGTATTACTACCGCGGCGTGGCATACGACTCGGAGGCCGAATACGACCGCGCCATCAAGGACTTCTCAAGGGTCATCTCCCTGAACCCGCAATATACAAGGGCATACTTCGACCGCGCCTCGGTGCGCGTCAAGGTCGGGGATACCGACATGGCCATAGACGACTTCGGCAAGGCGTGCCGCATGGGCTATACGCCCGCCTGCGAGGAGCGCGAAAAGCTCACCGGCAGCATGCGCGGCCCCGTGTTCAACGGCGGGAAGATAGAGCCGTAGGGCGGCGGCCTCGCCATCCCTTTTTGCCCGCCTTCCATTACAAATTTTTAAAGAAACCCTCCTTGTATTTTTAATCTTTCCGGGTAATAATCCCTTGTATGCGCTATTATCCCGTATCCATCGTCCTTGCCGGCAGGAAGTGCGTGGTGGTCGGCGCCGGGGCCGTGGCCGCGAGGAAGGCCGGGGCGCTCATCGGCGCCGGGGCGTTGGTGACGGTCATAGGCCCGGCGAGCGGCGCGGGGATTGCGGCGCTCGTAAAGTCCGGGGCGGTCAGGCTCGTAAAGAGGCGGTATAAGAGGGGCGACCTTGCCGGGGCATTCCTTGTGGTCTCGGCCTCTGATTCGTCCGCGGTCAACAGGGCGGTATTCGAGGAGGCTTCATCCCTCGGAATACTCATAAACTGCGTTGACGCGCCGGAGTTATGCAACTTCATCGTTCCCGCGGTGGTAGACAGGGGAGACCTCGTCATTGCCGTATCCACTTCAGCCAGGTTTCCGGCCCTGGCCGCGAGGCTCCGCCGGGAGTTGGAGGCCGTCTATGGCCCTGAATACGGCCTTTTTGTGGATATCATCGGCGCCGTCCGGCGGAAGTTATTGAAAAGCCGCATGAAACGTGATAAAAAAGAAAGGGTAATCAACGAGTTGGCAGGCTCCCGGATGCCGCAGTGGCTCGCCGAACGCGACCTTGCCGGGGTTGACGGGTTTTTGATGTCGCTCCTTGGGCCGGGGTATACGCTCCGCGGCCTTGGCATGAAGGCCATGTCCCGCGACCGTGAGCCGTGAAAAAACAGATAGGGTTGTTTTGTATGTCCTGTAAGTTTTTTACGGTCACTGCCACGGACGCGGTCACGGTATTTAAACCGATTAACGGATAACAGAGTTGGGGGATTTCTTCTTTTATATAACGGCGATAGCCTACGCGCTCTCAACGCTCGTCTACATCGCGTATCTCTTCGCGCGAAAGGACGGGGTCATAAGATACGCCGAGGGGATTCTCATCGGCGGCTTTGCCTTGCACACGGCGGCGTTGATCGTCCGCTGGGCCGAGGCCGGACGCGCGCCGGTCGCCACGCTCCATGAGGCGCTGACGTTTTTTTCGTGGATAACCGCCGCGCTCTATCTCGCGGTGCTCTTTAAATACAGGCTCCGCGTGCTTGGGGTGTTCGTCGCGCCGTTCGCGCTCGTGCTCCTCGTTACCGCGTCATTTCTGCCGAGGCAGGCGCTCTCCCTGCCGCCGGCGCTGGCAAGCTATTGGCTCCCGGCGCACGTGATAGTGGCCTTTCTCGGCAACGCCTTTTTCGCCATCGCGTTTTTTCTGGGCGTCATGTACGTCATACAGGACCATTACCTCAAGAGCCGCAAACTCCGCGGGATATACTTCATCATGCCGTCGCTGGAGATAATAGACGAGCTCAATTACAAGTGCCTCCAGTACGGGTTTCCGCTCCTTACGCTTGCGATAATATCGGGCGCGATATGGTCTGAGACCTCCTTCGGGAGTTACTGGGACTGGAGGCCCCGGCAGATCTGGTCCCTCATCACGTGGTTCCTCTACGCGGCCCTCCTGCACGGCAGGCTCACCGCGGGCTGGAGGGGCAGGAAGGCGGCGATATTCTCAGGCGTGGCGTTCGCCGCGCTCGTGGGGTCGTTCATAGTGATAAACCTGGTCTCAGGCGGCGCGCACGGGCTGTTGAGGTAGGCGGGAGGCGTGATTCGATTCACGCGCCTTGCATGGAAGCGGAGCCTCCCGGCAAGGCGTTCCCAAGCGGAGCTTTGGAACGAGAGGGACAACCGATAACCGATTTATGAACCTCGTAATCGTAGGACTCAACCATAAAACCTCCCCGGTCGAGATAAGGGAGAAGCTCTCATTTCCGGCTGAGACCATAGGCGAGCCGCTTCGCAAGGTCACGCGGGGCTACGGCCTCAACGAGGGCGTCATACTCTCCACCTGCAACCGCGTCGAGGCGCTTGGCGTGGCCACTGACGTTGAAAAGGGCGTTTGGCAGTTAAAGAGGTTTCTCTCGGAGTACCACAACATCCCGCTCGAGAGGCTCGACGAACATCTATACTCTCACTCAGGCGAGGACGCGGTCAGACATTTGTTCCGCGTGGCCGCCGGTCTCGACTCGATGGTCATGGGCGAGCCGCAGATACTCGGCCAGGTTAAGGACTCCTATGGTTACGCGGTTCAGCACGACACCGCCGGGGTCATCGTCAACAAGCTCTACCACAAGGCATTTCAGGTGGCCAAGCGCGTGAGGACCGAGACCCGCATAGGGGAGTCCGCCGTCTCCATAAGCTACGCGGCGGTCGAGCTTGCGAAGAAGATATTCGGCGACCTTTCGGGCAAGGCGGTCATGCTCCTCGGCGCGGGCGAGATGGCCGAGCTTGCGGCGAAGCACCTCCTTGCCTCCGGCATCCGCGAGCTGCTTGTCGCCAACAGGACGTATGAGCGGGCCGTGGAGTTCACGCGGGGGCTGGGGGGAACGTGTTCGGCGATAATGTTCCGCGAGTTCCAGCATTACCTCAAGCACGTGGACATCGTCATAGCCTCCACCGGCGCGACGTCCTTCATCATAAGGCCCGACCAGATAAACGAGGTCATGCGCGAGCGCAAGCAGCGTCCCATGTTCTTCATAGACATCTCGGTCCCGCGCAACGTCGACCCGCTCGTCAACAACATCGACAACGCGTATGTCTACGACGTGGACGACTTGCAGGGCGTGGTGGCCTCGAACCTCAACGAGCGCAAGGCCGAGGCCGATAAGGCCGGGCTGATAATAGACGAGGAGATAGAGAAGTTCTACCGCTGGGTAAAGTCCCTCGACGTGGTGCCGGCCATCATCGCGCTGCGGCGTTCGTGCGACGCCATAAGGAAGGCCGAGCTCGAACGCGGCATTGCCGCCGCCGGGGAGCTTACCGACAAGCAGAAGAAAGTCCTCGAGGCCATGACATCGGCGATAGTAAACAAGATAATCCACCACCCCGTTACGCACCTCAAGAAAGAGGCGAACAGGGTCGAGGGAGACCTCTACGTAGACGCCATCATAAGGCTATTCGACCTCGACGTGAACTCCGGCGAAGCGAAGAAGGCGGGGGGAGGGGAGGAGTAACGGCGGAGATGACAGCAGGTTTATCCTTAAAGGAGGCGCGGTATGCCGGGTGTTAAAGAAGAGATAATCCGCATGATCAGCTTCTTGCCGGAAGACGTCACGGTGGACGACGTCATGGCGGAGTTGTACTTCAAGATGCAGGTCGACGCGGGAATAAAGGAACTTGACGAGGGTAAGGGCGTTGCTCATGAGGATGTGAAAAAAAAGATGTCCAGATGGCTCTCAAGATAATTTGGCCGCCGAGGGCGATTTCAAATCTTGAGGAAATATGCGGGCATATCGGCAGGGATTCTGGGCATTATGCCGCTTTGTTCGCGGAGCGGATAAGCGCCGCCATGGAAGCGATCCCGCAATTCCCGAAGCCGGGCAGGGGCGTCCCTGAATACGGGGATGAGAATTTGAGGAAAAAGATTTATGAAAACTACAGGATAGTTTAGCGCCTCAGTAATGATGCCGTGGAGGTCGCGGTCATCAGCCACGGTTCCATGCCGTTGGAGATTGCAATGAAAGGGTCCGGGAAAGGGAATAAATGAAAAAGTCCATCATCGTCGGCACGCGCGGCTCCAGGCTCGCGCTGTGGCAGGCCAACTGGGTAAAATCCGAGCTTGAGAAGAGATACCCGGACGTCGAAGTAACGCTTGAGAAGATAAAGACCACCGGGGACAAGATACTCGACGTGCCGCTTGCGAAGGTCGGCGGCAAGGGGCTCTTCGTCAAGGAGATAGAAGAGGCGCTCACGGAGGGCAGGGTGCACCTCGCGGTGCATTCCATGAAGGACGTGCCCACGGTCTTCCCGGACGGCCTTCACCTGCGCTGCATCACGAAGAGGGAGGACGCGAGAGACGCGGTCTTTTCAAGGAGCGGGGTCAAGCTCCTCGACCTGCCCAAGGGCGCGAGGATAGGCACGTCGAGCCTCCGGCGGCAGTCGCAGATACTGCATCTGCGGCCCGACTTCGAGATACTCCACCTGCGCGGCAACCTCGATACGCGGCTTAAAAAACTCGACGACGGACACTTCGACGCGATAATACTCGCGGGCGCCGGCGTAAACAGGCTCGGCTGGGCCTCGCGCATAACCGAACTCCTCTCACCTGAGTTGAGCCTTCCGGCCATTGGCCAGGGCGCGCTCGGCATAGAGACGCGCACGGACGATAAATACGTAAACGGCCTCGTCGCGTTCTTCGACGACCCGGCGACCTCGTGCTGCGTGCGCGCCGAGAGGGCGCTCCTAAAGAGGCTCGACGGCGGCTGTCAAGTGCCGATAGCCGCGCACGGCGTCCTCTCCGGCGATACGCTGAAGCTGACCGGCCTCGTGGCCTCCCCGGACGGCAAGACGTTCGTGAAGGACGCGATTACCGGCAAGAAGGAGAGCGCCGAGGCGATGGGCAAAGACCTCGCCGAGCGCCTCCTCAAGGCCGGGGCTTATGAGATATTGAAAGAACTCTACGAGGTCAGCCCGCCGGGCGGGGCGTAATAGGTTATCCGGTGCCGGTTATGGAACCTCTGATTTATTGTCCCACTTTGGGAGGGTTAAAACCCCCACCTTTAGGTGGCGGCTTTAGCGGTTTTTTTGATTGTATCGTCATTCCCGAGGCATCTGCCGGGAATCCAGAGTCTTGAGGGTTGTGCGCGATGCAAGAATGCGCTGGATTCCCGCTTAAA
>JACRCM010000156.1 GCA_016219025.1 Deltaproteobacteria bacterium
CAAGGGGAGGAGAAAAACACAACAGGGCAGGCCGGTGAGACCGGCCTGCCACGCTCTACGAATCGTCAACGTGAACTACCCCGGCCTTTATCGCACCCGGCGCGGGATATAAACTGACTGACTGACTGACTGACTGACTGACTGACTGACTGACTGACTGACTGACTGAGCAAGACCCGTGCCATGCGCACCGCCTGAGGAGAGGGAGTGATCAATATCTTCTTGAAAAGGATTATACCCTTTTGTAGCAGAATCCATAGAATAAGTCAACCGGAATCTTTTGCGCGGATAAAACCCACGGAGGCGTAGTCTGGAAAACTCTGGACAAGAGGCCGGATAACGGGATATTTTTACGGAATGGCTACGGAACGGACGGACATCCCTTGGTGCGTGATAGGCACTGCCGGGCATATAGACCACGGCAAGACCTCGCTCGTGCGGGCGCTTACCGGAGTCGACACGGACAGGCTCCCGGAGGAAAAACGACGCGGCATGACCATAGACCTCGGCTTCGCCGGGCTTGATCTGGGAGAAGACGGGGCTCCGCTGCGGGCCGCCGTCATCGACGTGCCGGGGCACGAGCGGTTCATAAAGAACATGCTCGCGGGCGCGACCGGCATGGACATGGTCGTCTTCTGCGTGGCGGCTGACGACGGGGTCATGCCGCAGACGCGGGAACACCTCGCAATAGTCAGGCTCCTCGGTATCAAGCGGTGCGTCTTCGCCATAACCAAGTGCGACGCGGCCTCAAGCGGGCGCGTGGAGCAGGTCATGGCGGACGTGGCCGCCCTTGTCGGCAACACGCCGCTTGCGGCCTCTCCGGTCGTCCCGGTGTCGTCGGCAACCGGCTTCGGCATCGGCGGCCTCAAGGGACTCATAAGAAACGCGATAACGGAGGCACAAAGGCCGGCGGAGGCAAGAGAGGGGTTTTTCCGGTTCCCGATAGACCGGTCGTTCCACGTCAAGGGCTTCGGCACGGTCGTGACCGGCACCATAGCGTCCGGCTCCGTAAGAAAGGGCGACGAGCTATTATGCTTTCCCATCGGCGGCAAGGTCAAGGTGCGCGGGATCGAAAGCCTGCACTCGGCAATCGACGAGGCGGGGGCCGGACAGCGCGCCGCGTTGAACATAAGCGGAGCGCCGGATAAGGATGCGGGACGCGGGGTCATGCTCGTTGGCCATGAGCTTGCGCCATTTGTCAAAGGCGCGCTCTCAGGCATCCCATTCCTTGCGGACTGTTCCTTCGAGTTCATCAGGCCGGTCGACTTGAAAAAAGGCCGCAGGCAATTCAAGGCGCATCACCTCAGCGCCGAGTCGCTCGCCACGATACGCGGAACGGACGGAGGACGCGGCAGACTCGCGCTCAAGGAGCCGCTCCTCATGCTCCGGGGCGACAGGTTCATCCTCCGCGGCACGGGCGCGAACGAGACCATCGGCGCGGGCCGCGTGGAGGCGGCATGGCTGCGGAAAAGACAGATGCCAAGGAGACCCCTTTGCATGGACGGCGACGCGGGAAACGCCCAAGCCTTGAGCCGCGCCCTTGCAGCGCTCGGCGGCATGGAGATATCCGAGGCATGTCTCATGCTGAACGTCCGAAAAGACGTGCTCGCCTGTGAGATAAAAAAAGATAACGCCATGACCGTCCTCGGCGATTACGTCATGGACGCCCCGGCCCTGGCCAAGGCTGAGAAGAGGGCGGTGGAGGCCGTATCCATGCGCCACGCCGCGCACCCCGCTGAGGCCGGGGCAACGGAGGAATCAGTCCTGACCGCCATGCGCGTAAAGGACGCGGGAGCGGCAAGATGCGTCCTCGGCTCTCTCCTCTCGCGCGGCATCCTCAAGAAAGACGGGGCCGCGATAATGCTCCCCGGACATTGCCCCGCGCTCAAAGGCATGGACGCTGAAATAGAGCGGGATATAATGAAACGCTTCAGCCCGGGGCTCTCTCAGGCAGGCCCGGAAGACCTCGCCATACTCCCATATAAAAAGACGGACGTTGACAGACTCATCGGCCTTCTCGTGAGAAACGGGACGCTTGTAAAACTCCGGGAGGGGAGCTATCTCGCGGCCCCCGCCGTGGCTGATGCGAGGGCGCGGCTCATGGAGCGCCTCAGGACTAAGGAGACGATAAAGGCGTCAGAGTTCCGAGACATCCTCGGTTGTGGCAGGAAACTCGCCATCGAGATACTCGAATACTTCGACAAGGAGCGCGTGACGCTCAGGCAGGGGGACTTGAGGCGCTTGAGGTAGAGGGCGCGGTCTTATTTTCAGTGCGCGGAGACGGCGGCGTAGGCCCCAAGCTCGTAGAACGGAAACCCCGGCCTGTACGGCACCACTGCGAGGCTTACACCCCTCCTCTTCAAGCCCCTTATCAGCCCAACGACCTCAGACTGCGGCAGGGGTTCCCCGGTCTTCCAATCGACGGTCTGGAGCTTCATCAAGACCTTGCCCTTCCCGCCGACCTCGGCAATCGCGTCCGCCGACATCTTGTCTATCATGGCCGCGACGCGCTCAGGGCTTTGCCCAAGCTCATCCGCCATCTGCCTGTGATATGCCATTATCGAGTAGTAGTCGAACCCTCTGGCAACGGCCTGCGGCAGGCTCTGCGAAAGCCATACAAGCGCGTTGGCCGGATCGGTGACGGATTCATACATCAGGTTGATGGCGATCCTCGCCTCCGGCCTCTTCTTTCTGACCGCTGTCCTCAGCCGCCCGGCCACGTCGAGGAGGCGCTTATTCTTCCATGCGGCCCACTCCCGAAAGAGCGGCGTATACCCGGCATGGCCCTGGTCAGCGCCTCTTACGTAGAGCGCCCCGGGCCGGGCCTCCTTGCCGGTCTCCCTGCGGAAGGCCGCGTCCATCGAAGGCCCGAACCCTTCATTGTGCCGGAGCACCAGGTCGTCCTGAAAGAGCACCCCGTCGATCGGGTAGGCCGCGAGGTCGGAGTATATGGCCTCAAGCCTCCTCACGTTGCGCTCGTCGAAGAGGTCAAGCCCCTTGCACGGCGCGAACGCGCCGGTTGCGAGGTCATACGCCTTGCACGCGCGTCCGTCCGCGCCTTTCATTCCGTAATCCGCGTAGCGCGTCGTCATCCACGCAAAGACCTTTACCCCGCACCTGTGGCCGATATCCACGACAGGGCCGAGCACGTCGTCCACAACTGGCGCGGCGCCGGTCTTGAAGTAGACCCCGGAGACCGCCCCGGTCTCATGGCGGGCCATCGGGTAATACCTGTCCCCCTCGTTGTGAAAGACGCGCAGTATTATGGTATTTACGCCGGACGCCCTGAGAACCCTTATCTCCTCCTCCACCCCGGCGTAATCCTTCGAGGCGAAGTTCATGACCTGCACCGCCCTCATCTCCCCAGCGTCCGGCCCCTGACCATCAACGGCGGAGACCACCGGCAGGCCCTCCATGATGCGGGCCGCGCGCGCCTCGGCGAGCCGCGCTTTGGCCCTGTGAGCCAAAGCGGAATCGGGAAAATTGGAGAGGAAGAGCTTGAACTCGGCCTCGGCGTCCTTACACCTTCCTGCATCAAGATACGCCTCGGCCATGCGGAACTCGGCCTCCGGCGCGAGCGGACTTCGGGGAAACTCCTCTATGACCTTCGCAAACTCCCGCGCCGCGCCAGCGTAATCGCGGGTCGAGGCCAATCCCTTCGCGTGTTCCATGCGCGGCCCGGCGTCTGGATAAGGCGCCTCGGCGGACGAGGCTGGGCGCGAAAGGAACAATACGAAGATGGCCGCGCTGACGGCAGTGTATAACGGCTTTCTCAAAAGAACCTCTCCATCGCCTCTGCCACCGTGCGGACGCCTTCGAGCGTCATACCGTCCGCGGGTCTGACTGTCTTGAGGTTGTCCTTTGGCATGATGCAGCGCTTGAACCCAATCTTATGCGCCTCCTTGACCCTCGGCTCGGCCTGATTCACCGCCCTCACCTCTCCGGCCAGCCCGACCTCTCCGAATATGACCGTCCGGGCGTCCACCGGCTTGTCGAGGAAATTGGACGCAATGGACGCGAGCACGCCCAGGTCTATCGCGGGCTCATCGAGCCTTATGCCGCCAGCGACTTTTATGAATATGTCGTGGTTGGTAAGCCTGATGCCGGCCTTCTTCTCCAGCACCGCGGCGAGGAGCATGACTTTATTATAATCCACGCCGACAACCGTCCTGCGCGGCATCCCGAATATCGTCGGACAGACGAGGGACTGCACCTCCACGAGCACCGTGCGCGTGCCTTCGAGGGACGACGTTACGGCGGAGCCCGATGCGTCCTTGGGACGCTCGGCAAGGAACAACTCAGAAGGGTTGGAGACCTCGGCGAGGCCCGTCTCCCGCATCTCGAATACGCCTATCTCCATCACCGAGCCGTACCGGTTTTTGACCGTCCTTAGTATCCTGAACGGGTGCCCGCGTTCGCCCTCGAAGTAAAGGACGGTATCGACCATGTGTTCGAGCACCTTCGGCCCGGCAAGCGTCCCTTCCTTTGTGACGTGGCCGATGAGAAAGAGCGGGGCGTCGCTCTCCTTGGCGTAGGTTATGAGCCGATGGGCGCACTCCCTGACCTGAGATACGCTTCCGGGGGACGAATCGAGCGCGTCGGTATGAACGGTCTGTATGGAGTCGATGACGATTGCGCCGGGCCTCGTGGATTTAACGGCGTCGAGGATACGTTCAAGGTCTGTCTCCGCGTAGACCATCAGACCTTCGGGCAGAGCGCCCGTGCGCTCGGCGCGCATCCGTATCTGGCGCAGGGACTCCTCTCCAGAGACGTATAGCACGGTATGCCCGGAAGACGCGAACCTCCCCATCGCCTGAAGGAGGAGCGTGGATTTGCCTATGCCCGGGTCGCCGCCGACAAGCACCGCCGCCCCCGGCACCATCCCGTTGCCGAGCGTCCTGTCCAGCTCGGCTAAACCGGTGAGGAGCCGCGCCTCCGGGGCGGTCTCCACCGACGTGATGGCCTGGGGCCTGCATGAGGGCTCCGCGCCGCGCCGCGCCTCCCTCCCGGCAGGCCGTGCCTTCTCTTCAAGAAAGGTGTTCCATCCGCCGCACTCCGGGCACTTGCCGAGCCATCGCGGGGCGCCGGCCCCGCAGGACTGGCAGATATATATGGTCTTGTTCTTGATAACGCCCCCGGTTGGAAACGCCCCGGATGAAACGGGCAAGACCGCCTTGCCCGCCCTGTTTGCGATTGACAAACAAACCAATTTTGTTATGATAAATTTACATTCGGCGCGGCAAGCCGCGAAAGACGGTTACACTACGCGCCGCCAAGGCCGCCGTATAGCGATGCGGGGATAGATGGCACAGGATTTAACAAATTTATCTAACATACTAATTGAACTGATTAAGGCTGTCAAGATGCATAATTTCTATCCCGGCGGACATCCGAACCTCGATTCCGCGCTGGAGAGGAGCTATGCGCTCGTGAAAAAGGCGATCGACGAGGCAGGCGAGATAAAATGGCGGATAGACCAGAAGGGATTCTATTCCGACAAGAACCCGCTCGCACCGTCGAACCCGGACGCGGCCACGCTCGCAAAAAAGGTCTTTTTCAGGCGCATAAACGCGATAACCTTCACGTCGAGGATAACCGTAAAGGACATGAAGGTCTTCCTCTCGATGCTCCGGCTCGAACCCGAAGAACTCGCCCAGAAGGGCGGGGCCGACCACGTCTTAGCGGCCGGGGACGTGACGGGCATACTCCTCAACTCGCAGAGCTACGAAGACCTGCTCAAGATAAAAAAAGAGCTTGAGGAAAAAAAGAGGAAAGAGGAACTGGTAAAGGAAGAAAAGAAAAAGATAGAGGCCGAAGAAGGCACGTCCACCAAGGAGGAGGAGTCCAAGCCGCCGGAGGAAGAGGAAAAGACCAGGGAAGAGAGCCTGGCGGAACTCCTCGAACGGATAAAAGACGAAAAAGACGCGATAAGATACAGAGACCTCGCCGCGCGGATAAAGGACAAGTGCGCGCTCCTCCTCGCCGCGAAGAAGCACCGCGAATGCGCCTTGGCGCTCTTCGTCTTCCTCGACCATACAAACGAGGCATGGGGCATGCCTGAAGGCATCCGCTCCATGGCCGCCGAGCGGATAACGGAATGCCTCGACGAGGAGATGCTCCGCCACCTCATCGCCAGGGTCGGCAACAAGGACGAGCCGATGAGGCACGACATCCAGCGCATCCTCCTCCACGGCGGCTCTCCCGCCATAGAGCGGCTTCTCGACGCGGTCATCGCGGCCCCCGAGGCCGTCTCAAGGCGGAATTATTACAATACCATCATCCTCTTCGGCCCAAGGATAAGGACGAACGTCGAGGCGAGGATCCCCAATGCCGAATGGTTCGTGGTGCGGCAGATGGTCTCGGTGCTCGGAGACCTCGGAGACGAGGGCGCGCTCGACGCGCTGGAGTCCGCGTACAAACACGAGGACGCGCGGGTAAAAAAAGAGGTCTTGAAGAGCCTCGTCAAGCTGCCCTCGCCCCGCTCGACCGCCGTGCTCATAGCCGCGATCGAAGAACAAGAGGAATCGCCCGTACGCCAGGCCGTCATATCCCATGGGCTGCTCAAGGACACTCAGGCCATCGACCGGCTCGGCAAGATCGCGCTCAAGCGCGATCCCTTCGCCGAGCCCA
>JACRCM010000155.1 GCA_016219025.1 Deltaproteobacteria bacterium
AAAATGAACCCAATGGCCAACATGACTGCAATGGAACTTGACACTCTTGCAACGAATACCCGTGGCAATATGCGCTCCCTCCAGAAAAAGCAGCCATTGCTTCGCTCATTCCTCAAAAAAAGCGGGCTTTCTTTACGCCTTAAATAGGACATTAGTTATACAGGTATCAATAGCCGGATTTTTCAAGTCTTTGTCAGATGAGCAAAAAAGCGCCATAACGGCAATACTCAAATCCATGACCACAACCAGCGTTATTCCGGCAAGAGGGAAGCGGAAGAGATCTGACAGATTGACGGGGTAGCCGTTGGGTTGCGCTTTTCAACCCAACAAACACGGGGTGCGGCGGTAGCTCCGGCGCGAAGACGAAGTTGAAACCTCGCCTGAAGGTTCCCGGTGGACGGCGCCCATCTCACGGCCTCGGCCGGCGCGTCGATCGACGCGCCGGGTATGGGCCTGTCCAGAAACATCCTTACGCTCCGCCTCTCCCTTATCGCGTCCGGTACGTTCATGCGGCCTCCTTGAAAAATCCGCTTGCCTTTATCCAGGATACTGGTATAACTTTCTTATATTCCGCTGTAAGGCCGCTCAAACGTCAATCCCAAAAGGAGACAAAGATGCCCACGAATAACGTAAACCTCGACAAGCTCAAGGCGACGGTGGCCGAGGTCCAAAAAGACCTCTCAAAGGCGAAGAAGGCGAACAAGATAGAAGGCGAGTGGAACTCGGGGCCGGGGCCGCAGTTCAGGGCGACGGTCAGCTTCGAGGGCGGCAAGGCCCTGCTTGAGGCCGACCAGCCGACGGGCCTCGGCGGCGGCGGCACACAGCCCGGGCCGATGATATACTGCCTCTACGGGAGCGCGTCGTGCTACGCCGCGACCTTCGCCACGATGGCCGCGATGGAGGGGATAACGCTGAAACAACTCAGGATAACCGCCGAGAGCAACCTCGACTTGTCGAAGGTCTTCGGCCTCTCCGACAACCCGATAGCCGAGAAGGTGAAGTTCACCCTCCACGTCGAGAGCGACGCCACGGCGGACAGGATAAAAAAGCTGGAGGAGCTGTCAAAGGAGCGCTGCCCTGCGGTCTACTGCCTCACGAACGCGATACCGCTGGAGACGGAACTGAAGATAGGATAGGACGCGGGCGTGACACATTTTTATCGTTTCCACGCTCCTGCCCGTCCCCGAACGTTTTCATCGGGGATAGAGACGTTCGAGTGCAAGCCGTGGGAACGCATACGTAGACGCTCCGGCGTCCCGTGACACTCCAACGCCAGTCTATAAATAAGGCATACCTAAAGCACCGTGCCAACAGTATTCCGTGGCGTCAGGAGTTCCCTCCTGACGCCTTTTTTGCGCCGCCGTGAGGAGAAACCCCTTCCCCTCACCTCCCCTTCTCAAACGCATCCCTAAGCCTCAGAAGGCGCAATCCGCCATTTTTGATATCGTCCTTCTTCCAGTCATAAAAAGAAAGGACGGCCTTTATACCGGCGGGTTCGTTGCCGTTGCCATGGACGAGGATTATGGAGCCGTCCTTAGGGGCCTCGCCTTTGGCAAGCCATGCGTTCGCGCCGATGGGTATGAGCGTCAGGGAGCGGAGCCTCTTTTGCAGTCCGGCGCTCGATATCAGGCCCGGATAGCGGAAAAAGGGCGCTGGCACAACGCCGCTCTCAAGCAGAAGCGCCTCGGTCGAGAGCGCCTCTTTCTCGAAGTCCACCCCGGGGGTCAGGAGAAAGTTCTCATCCTCCCCGGCGAACCTGCTATATGGATGCGTATACGAGTGGTTGACCCACGTCAGCGCGAGCCTGCCGGACTTTTCCTCGTCCAACAACCACTGGAACTCCGTCCCGTGCCCCTCTAACCAGCGTCCTGTTATCATCACGGCCACGGGCACGGGAAGGCCCCCAGGCCGCGCAAGCGCCGCCGTCTTCTCGAAGAACCCCTTATCGAACTCTCTCTTGGACGGACACATATCCGCCGTCAGGAATACGCCCTTGACCCGCGTCTCGGCGGAGGTTATGCCCTGATTCTCAAGGCCCTCTGCCGGGGCCGCATAGCGGTAGAGCGCCTTGATGAACGGGGTGGACTCCCAGATTTTTTTTGGCGGGCTATTGGAAAAATCCGGCGTCCCCGGCTCGACAAGGTTCTCGAACCGGTAGGGGTCGAGGACAAGGTAGGACGCGCGCCCGTCCCGCATGAAGGCGCGTATCGCTATCTTAACCTTCTTGTCCTTATCGTAGAAGGGCTTGAACACGGGTTGATACCCGGTAATGCGCGACGGTGCCTCCGCGCCGGTTGAGACAGAGGCAAGGACAACGGCGAGGATAATTGCCGTCAGTAATTTTATAACGGGTTTCATAGGCGGTTATCGGTTAGAAGCCATGATGCGTGAAGAAGTCTTCTCTCCTCCTCTTAGTCAAGGCGCGGGGTTTTTCCTGCGCCTTGACCAAGGGGAGCGGATTTACAAAGTAGTTCGATGGTGGGGTTGCGTTTCACCGATAGAGTTACTTTGTAAATCCTGCCTCACTTTTAACTCCCCCCACCCCCCTCTTCCCCGCATAAGGCCGCGGGCAAGAGGGGGAGTTCCTCATTTAAAGACCGCCTATAGCATAGAAACAGCATCACGGTCCCTCAATCCATTATCCACAAAAGGAGCGCGGTTGTCGATACTATGCTCAGGGCCGTGCTCATGGCGACTATCGACGCCACGAGGTCGCTTTGGAGTTTGTATTTATGGCTTACCACGAAGTTTATCGCGGCGGACGGCATGGTGGACGACAGGAGGATAATCTTCCTGTTCAAGCCCTCTATCCCCATCAACTCCACCGCGCCCCACGCTATGAGAAACCCGCCAACTATCCTGATAAGAGACCCGGCGATGGATATGCCCGCGTCCTTCATCTGCGCGGAGTGGAGCCTGTAGCCCAGGCTTATCTGCATCATGGGGATGGTCGCAGCCCCGAGCATGTCAACCGTATTGACGACCGGCCCCGGCAGATGTATATCGGCCAAGTTGAGCGCGATACCTATGACCGAGGCGTAGATGAGCGGGAGTTTGAACATCTCCGCAAAACCGTCCCTGCCCTTGGCGATGTATATGCCTAGGGAGTAGACGAGGAGGCTTATGGCGAGGTAGTAGAGCACGGCGACCGTAAGCCCCGCGCTCCCGAAGGCCAGAATGGCGAGCGGAAAGGACATGTTCCCGGAGTTCATGAACATCGTGGGCAGGTAGAAGCCGCGAAGGTCCCGCCTCTTGATGACGGCGAGATAGACCCACGCGAGGCCGCCCGTGCCGAGCACCACTATCAACGCGGCGATGGAGACGGTGACAAGGTCGCTTACGACGAGCTGTTTTTTCGAGAGGGACGAGATGACGAGCGCGGGTATGGTGAGGTAGAGGAGCACCTCGACGATGGGTTCGAGCGAGAGCTTCTTGAACCTCGCGAAGAAAAACCCCAGTCCGATTATGCAGAAAACCGGAAAGACGACGGAGAGGATTTTGAGGAAATGGCTTGTCATGGGTCTTTGCGTTAAAAGACAATCCCCCCCTGCCCCCTCGAGAAAAGGGGAAAACCCGGGGGGATTATCCTGAGCCGTCTCTATGCGCGCGCCTATTTTATGAACCCCATCTGTTCGAGCTTGAGGAGTATCCTCTGCGACGCCTCGTCGGGCGAGCAGTCCTTGGTGTCTATCACCACCTCGGCCTTTTCCGGGGCCTCGTACGGGTCGCTTATGCCGGTGAACTCCTTTATGATGCCCGCGCGCGCCTTGGCGTAAAGCCCCTTCCTGTCCCTCGATTCGCAGGTCTCGACGGACGTGGATATGTAGACCTCCACGAACCCGCCCCACTTCGACACGTCCTCCCTGACCTTGCGCCTCGTGGCGGAATACGGGGCTATGGGGCAGCATATCGCCACGCCGCCCGCCTTGGTTATCTCGGCGGCTACGAACCCGATGCGCAGGATGTTCAAGTCACGGTGCTCCCTTGAAAAGCCCAGTTCGCTTGAGAGGTTCTTGCGGACGATGTCGCCGTCAAGGAGCATGACTTTCCTGCCCCCGAGCTCCATGAGCTTGACCATGAGCGCGTTGGCCACGGTGGACTTGCCTGAGCCGGAAAGGCCCGTCATAAATACCGTAAAGCCCTGCTTTTTCCTCGGCGGATAGGTCTTCCTCAGCTCCTCGACGACCTCTTTGTATGAGAACCAGTCCGGGATGTCGAGTCCTTCCTGAAGGCGGCGGCGGACCTCGGTGCCGGATATGTTCAGCACGGTCTGACCAGGTTCTATTTCGGTCGTCGGCCTGTACTCGGCCTTTTCCTGCACGTAGACCATCTCAGGGAACGGGCACATGGTGACGCCGAGCTCCTCCTGAAGCCCGCCGAGGAGTTCCTGCGCGTCGAACGGGCCGTAGAAGGGCTTGCCCTTGCTGTCGTTGCCCGGATCGGCATGGTGCCTGCCCACGATGAAGTGCGTGCAGCCGTAGTTCTTCCTTATGGTCGCGTGCCAGACCGCCTCGCGCGGCCCTCCCATGCGCATGGCGAGCGGCAGGAGAGAAAGGGCCGTGGTCTGCTCAGGATATTGCTTGATAAGGTGCTCATAGCAGCGGATGCGCGAGTAGTGGTCTACGTCGCCGGGTTTCGTCATGCCTACGACCGGGTGGATGAGGAGGTTCGCCTCCGTGGACTTCGCGGCGCGGAAGGTCAGTTCCTGATGCGCCCTGTGCATGGGGTTGCGCGTCTGGAAGGCCACGACCCTGGTCCAGCCGGCCTTCTTGAACTTGTCGCGCAGTTCCCTCGGCGTGTTCCTCAGATACTTGAAGTCGTAGTGCGACGGAAGCTCGACGCCCGCGACCTTGCCGCCGACGTAGACGTTGTTCGCCCTGTTGAAAAGATAATTTATGCCGGGGTGGATGTCGTCGGTCGAACCGAAAACGCCCTGCGCCTCGCGCTTCTTATCCGGCGTCCATACGTCGGATACCGTAAGGACGGCAATGAGCACGCCTTCGGGATCGCGCAGCGCCACGTTCGCGCCAACGGATAGTTTCTCGGCGAACGCCTCCTTAACGTCGAGCGTGATGGGCATCGTCCATATCAAGCCGTTGGCGAGCCGCATCTTGTCGAGGCAGCCCTCATAATCGGCCTTTGTCATGAACCCGTCAAGCGGCGAAAATGCGCCTGAGAGGAGCATCTCCACGTCCCACATCTGACGCTCGGTCAGGTCCCATGAGACGTAATCCCTCGCCTTTGCCTTCAGTTCCGTTGCCTCCTTCTCGGAGACGAGGAGTTCCTTCAGAACCCCGCCGTGCGGCTTTATAAGAGTAGACACTTGCCTGTTCCTCCCCTTGATTGATTGATATTTCAAGACCACGCCAACGCGGGCTTGGCCTGCGCGCCCGGACATCTTTGCTACAAACTCGACCACGGCACCGCCGATGTTTAAGGAAATTTTGATTTATTCCGTTGTCCGTCATTTCGAGAAGCGCTCGGAATGACAGGAAAAAAGAGCCATAAATCAGAGGTTCCTTAAACCATCGACCGGCCTACGCGCCCATGTACCTCTGCCACGGAAACGGCGGCGAGCCTGTTACTACAAAATACGGGTTGAGCAGGTTCTCCTTGTTGTAGGAGAGCTTTGCCCCGTCAAGCCCCACGACCATGCCGCCCGCGGCCTCGACCACGGCCTGAGCAGCGCCCGTGTCCCACTCCATTGTCGGGCCGAAGCGCGGGTATAGATGCGCCGCGCCCTCGGCCACGAGACAGAATTTAAGGGAACTGCCCATGCTCACGAACTCGGCGCCGCCGAGCCTCTTGATAAACCCTTCGAGCTCCGGCCCCGCGTGAGACCTGCTGCCGACGACCTTGACGGCCGCCGACTTATTGTAATCAGCCACGGCTATCCGCGCATCGTTCCCGGCCTGAGTCTTGAACGCGCCGAGGCTGGATGCGCCTGAATACGTCACGCCGAGCACCGGCGCATGAACCACGCCGAGCACGGCCCTGCCGTCTTCAATGAGCGCGATGTTGACCGTGAACTCGCCGTTACGTTTGATGAACTCTTTCGTCCCGTCGAGCGGGTCGACGAGCCAGAACTTTTTCCAGCCCTTCCGGACTTCGTAAGGGGCGGCCTTCGACTCCTCGGAGAGCACCGGCACGCCGGGCGTCATGCGGCGAAGGCCCGCTTCAATGACGTCGTGCGCGGCCTGATCCGCGAGGGTCAACGGCTGATCCGCGTCCTTATACGTGACGCCGAGGTCCTGGCGCGAGTATATCTCCAGTATCGCCTCCCCGGCCTTCAGGCTCAGGGCGGCGGCTGACTTCAATAACGATTCGATGTCGATACCCCGGCAACTGTTTTATGGCTGTCTCTAAAAATCGCTCTTTTCCCCGATCTCTGCGTCAGGCCGAAAATAAAAATGCTCACATGATTTACTAAGGAGTTCATAAGTATCTATACATGTTATGCGGCATAACGGGTTGTTTCTGACTGGAAGAACTTCTGCGCATGATCCGGGTTTTTCTGCATATACCGTAGCCTTGATTCAACGGCATGGCGCATGTTTTTCTCA
>JACRCM010000158.1 GCA_016219025.1 Deltaproteobacteria bacterium
CCTCGACCATCAGGGGCAGGAGGTCCGGCTCCGGGAAGTACCTGTAGTCGTGCGCCTCTTCCTTGGAGCGCATGGAGACGGTCACGCCCTTTGCCGAATCGAATAGCCGCGTCTCCTGCACGACCTTCCCGCCTCCGTCTATAAGGTCTATCTGCCGGTCTATCTCGTAGCAGATAGCGTCCTTGATGAATTTGAATGAATTGAGGTTCTTGAGTTCCGCCTTTGTGCCGAGCCTTGTCTCGCCGACCGGCCGGACGGATACGTTCGCGTCGCACCGGAAGCTCCCCTCCTCCATGTTGCCGTCGCAGATGCCGAGGTAGACGAGTATATCGCGTAGCGCCTTCAAGTAGGCCACCGCGTCGTCAGCCGAGCGGATGTCAGGCTCGCTGACGATCTCGATGAGCGGCACGCCCGCCCTGTTGAGGTCAACGAAGCTCCAGCCCTCGTCGGCCATGCCCTCGCCGTGGAGGAGCTTGCCCGCGTCCTCCTCCATGTGGATGCGCGTGATGCCGATGCGTTTTCTTCCGTTGCCGGAGTCTATGTCAAGATGCCCGTGCTCGCACAGCGGTTCGCTGTACTGGGATATCTGGTAGCCCTTTGGGAGGTCGGGGTAGAAGTAATTCTTGCGGGCGAAGACGCTCCGCTCGTTTACGCGGCAGTCGACCGCGACGGCCATCATCACGGCGAAGTCAACGGCGCGGCCGTTGATGACCGGGAGCGTCCCCGGCATCCCGAGACAGACGGGACAGACCTGCGTGTTCGGCTCCGCGCCGAAGCGCGTGGAGCAGCCGCAGAATAACTTGGACGCCGTAAGAAGCTGCGCGTGAACCTCAAGACCTATGACCGCTTCGTATTTCATAAGGAAGCCCTCTTTTTGTGCCAGCCGGTCTCCCGCTCATAAGCGGACGCCGCGCGCAGAAGTGCAGCCTCGTCAAACGGCTTGCCCAATATCTGCAGGCCGACGGGAAGCCCTCCACTGGTAAACCCGCACGGCGCCGATATGCCGGGTATCCCGGCAAGGTTGCACGAGATGGTGAATATGTCGGATAGATACATGGTGAGCGGGTCAGAGACCTTCTCGCCTATCTTGAACGCGGGCGTGGGCGCGGTGGGCGTGGCTATCACGTCGCAACTCTTCCATGCCTCATCAAAGTCCCGCGTTATCAGGGAGCGCACCTGAGACGCCTTCTTGTAGTATGCGTCATAGTACCCGGCGGAGAGCGAATAGGTGCCGAGCATGATGCGGCGCTTGACCTCGGCCCCGAAGCCTGCGTCCCTCGTCTTTTTATACATGTCGATGAGGTTTGCCCCGTCCGCCGCGCGCATCCCATACTTGACGCCGTCGTAGCGCGCGAGGTTGCTCGAAGCCTCGGCCGTGGCCACGAGGTAGTATACGCTCACCGCGTAGGCCGTGTGCGGCAGGCTTATCGGCACGAGCGTTGCGCCGGCGTCTTTTAAGACCTCAAGCGCGGCGGTGACGGCCGCCGAGACCTCGGAGTCCATGCCCTCTATGAAGTATTCTTTCGGGATGCCGATCCTCATGCCCTTTATGCCGCCATCGAGTCCAGCCGTATAATCCGGCACGGGCGCGTCAGCGGACGTCGAGTCGAGCGGGTCGCGTCCGGCTATGGCCCCGAGCATTATCGCCGCGTCGCGCACGTCCTTTGTCATGGGGCCGGCCTGGTCGAGCGACGAGGCGAACGCGATCATCCCGTATCTCGACACCCTGCCGTAGGTGGGCTTGAGCCCCATTACGCCGCAGCATGAGGCCGGCTGCCTTATCGAGCCGCCGGTGTCAGTGCCAAGCGAGGCCGCGCACTCGGAGGCGGCCACCGACGCGGCGCTCCCGCCCGATGAGCCGCCGGGCACGCGATCGAGCGCCCACGGGTTCTTGGTGGTGAAGAACGCGGAGTTCTCGGTCGAAGACCCCATTGCGAACTCGTCCATGTTGGTCTTGCCGAGTATGACCGCGCCGGCGTGCTTGAGCCTTCTTATTACCGTCGCGTCGAACGGCGGGACAAACCCCTTGAGTATCCGCGAGGCGCACGTCGTCTGGACTCCCCTCGTGCAGAAGATGTCCTTTACCGAGAGCGGGACTCCCGTGATGGGCGTTACGTCCGCGCCGCGCCTTATGCGCTCGTCGGCCTCCTTTGCGGCGGCAATCGCCTCATCCGGCGTGACCGTGATAAAGGCGTTGACGCGCCCGTCAACCGCGCCTATGCGCTTGAGATACGCCTCGGTGACCTGTACGGAGGTCAATTCCTTCTTTGCAAGAAGCTCGGCGGTTTCGTGTATGGCAAGTTCCGTTATATTCATCGGGCATGTCCCCTATTCTATGACCTGCGGCACCTTGAAGCACCCGCGCTCCACGCTTGGGGCGTTCCGCACGGCCTCTTCGTTGCTGACCGGGTCATGCGTCTTGTCTTCGCGCAAGGCCCTCTGCGCGTTCAACGCGGCCCCGGCCGGCTCAACCCCGGCCGTGTCGAGTTCCGATAGCTTCTCGACGTAGCCGAGTATCCTCGTCAACTGTCCGGTATACTGCTCCGCCTCTTCATCGGTCAAGGCAAGCCGCGCAAGCTCGGCCACGCGGGATACGTCTTTTTTGGCAAGGGTCATCGCTCCGCTCCTGATATTGCAGGGAATTGTGATAAAATACCATACAACTGCGGACGGCGCAAGCGCGTTCGATTTTACTTTACAAACGGATTAAGCAGGGAGGCGGCATAATGAGATATCCGGTCAGGCCCCGTTGGACGGCGCTATCATTTTTTGCGGTCTTCCTGCTTGCCGGGCAGGCGATGGCAAAGACCATATTCGTGCTCGATAAGGCAACCGGCGTCGTCGCCGAGTATGAGACGGAGAGGTTCGGTAAAAAGGCGTCGCATCAGATACCGAAAGACCTGTATTTTTCCCGGCACGACTCTGACGTCAGGTCAAAGGGTCTCCTCGTAAGCGCCTCCGTCCGCATCCTCTACTATGATGACGAAAAAAACGTGGAGGGGCTCATAAGGCGGCTGTGGTATTTCGACGGGGCGGCTGAGGCGCGCGCCGAGGTCTCAAAAAACCTGCGCTGTCTTCCGGGCAATGACAACTGCGCCGTCATGGACAGGCTCTCCCCTCCGAGACTCGACGCCGGGGCCCCGGCGTTCTACTGGGGGCTGGAGCGCGTGACCGGGTACAAGGCCGAGACTATGAGCAGGGAGGCCAGACTAGAAATATACAGGCTCGGCCTGGACGGCCGCGGCGCATCCGGAAGGCTAACCGAGGAGCGCGTTGCGGATGTGGATTTCACGGAATGCGTCTGCGGAACCGGCGTGTGCGAGGAGACCTGCGCCCAAGGGGTCATCCTCTCGGAGAGGGAAGGCATAAAGGATTTTTTGGCGGTCGAGCATCTCATCGAGGGTCAGATAGGCTCAAGCGTCGATGGATACACGTATTTCGAAAAGAAGGGCGATAAATGGCTCATGACCGGCATAGATAAAAATCTGAAAAAGACGCATCTACGGGCCATAAGGGACGAGGGGTGCTGCGGCTGGGCCAATGAAAACAGCGGCCAGCTTATACTTGTGGTGGCGAACGGCAAGGGAGAGGATATCATCTACGACGAATACGAGCGGTTCGATAACCGCGACTATGACGTGAGTTTTTCTCCGGTTGACGCGGAACTGTCGCCTGACGTAAAGGCCGCCGCATACACGATTATGCCGGACGAATGGGCACTGAAGGCTTATAAAGAAAGCGGCTCCATCCGCCTGAGCGAAGGCGGCAAGGAAAACCCGAAGGCCCTTGCGTCCATCAAGGCGGCGCTTGCGGACATGCCCGTTGCCGAGGTCATGCCGGTCAGCGGCAAGACCGCCGATGCCGCTCAGATAAAGAAGGCCGAGTTCGTCGGCTGGATGGACAACGCGCGGATACTTATCCTGAAGGACGGCTATCTGGCCGTATTCGACACGGGGACAAGGCGCATGACCAAATCACCCGTGGCCGCCGGGTCGGTTGACGAGGTCTTTTTGAGGTAGGGGGGTTTTCTGCTTACGCGCATAAGAAAATCCCCCGTCCCGACTACGGCGGGGGATTTTAGTTGGCGCGCCTCAGGCAGCCTTGTGGAACGACCTTATCTGCTCAGGCGAGAATTTGCCAAGCTGAACCACCCGCGCCTTCCCCCTCAGGAAGGCAGGGACAAGCTCCCGCGCCTTTCCTTCGTTCTCGACGTCCACTATCGCGTAGCCCGTATGATCGCCCGCTACGCATCCCCATTCAAACTTATTGAGCGCCGAGGCGCCCTTTGCAAGGACCTCATCGAGCGCCTTGAGGCACTCCTCCTTGGCGTGTGAAGATTGGATCAGATATCTTGACATGACGTCCACCTCCTTGTTTTCGCGCAACCGGTTACTGAAATTGACTTTCATTATCTATATAAGTAATAGCCCAAAAACCGGGCCGTGTCAAGCAGTGCCGGGTTCGGCGCGGATAATGGGGTTTTACAGGGCGATTGGAAGGCGCGTTACGCAACAAAATGACCGGTCAGCCTCAAAACGTTGCGACGTAATGGACAGGTCTTTATCAAATAAAAAGGGGTTTGGCGAAGACGCCAAACCCCATGATTGTCTGGTGGAGGGTACCGGGATCGAACCGGTGGCCTGCTGATTGCGAAGGCCAAATGGCCGAAAAACATAACCCCTTGATTTCAGGCCCGGTTTCCCGTTTTGACTTAGAAGTCGCGGCGTTATGATGTTTCAACGTTCTTGTCCATTTTTAAATTTTATGTCCGTTTTGGATGCTTTTAGCACAAAAAAAGCACAGTTGAAGCACAGCGATATCTCTCAAGTTTCAGTCCCCGCCGGCGAGGATGTCCTTTCGGACGGGTGGCCCTGCCTGGAGCGGAGGTACCGGAGGGCTTCAGTCCCCGTCGGCGAGGATGTCCTTTCGTACTCTCAAAAAGAAGAATTTGTTTTGCTTTAAGGTGTTTCAGTCCCCGCCGGCGAGGATGTCCTTTCGGACGCTTTGGCGCAGGAATATCGGCAGAAACAGGATTGTTTCAGTCCCCGTCGGCGAGGATGTCCTTTCGGACCCTCGATATTACTAAGGAGTTCATAAGTATCTATACATGTTATGCGGCATAACGGGTTGTTTCTGACTGGAAGAACTTCTGC
>JACRCM010000161.1 GCA_016219025.1 Deltaproteobacteria bacterium
ATTATCGGAATTCAAACTAAGCCTTGACGCGCGCGGGCCCGCGGACTTCTTCGTCGACCGGAAGGCCAAGACCATCTGGATGCCCAAGATGATGGAGGGTAAGGTCTTGGTGGATGCGTTGCCTAAGTAAGGACGGCGGCCAGAGGGTTCTCTCCAAAAAAAACAGATGGCCGCGCCTCATGCCCTATCCATCGCAACGCAAAGAGGCCGTGGAAGGGTTGCCCTTCACGGCCTCTTTGCGTTTATGGCGGATGATGCAAATCCTGATATCCTCAGCGGCAGGTTGGGTTGGCGTAGCGTAACTATTGTCTTATCGCCCTATCGTTCCCACGCTCCAGCGTCCAGTAACATCAGCCCCCCCTCCAACCCTCGAAAAACGCCGATGAATCGGCAACTATAAACATCCCCGCGTCCGGCGGACGTATTATCCTTTCAGCCGCCAGGGGATTATCCCTTTAAGCTCGGGGCGGATGCTGACTATCAACTCCTGCATCCTGACGACCTCCCTTATCTTTTCCTCCATGGACCGCCTTGCCCACCTCACGCGAAGGCGCGCCTTGGAGGCGAAGACCTTTTCGTTGTGCGTCCAGGCGGCCTTGCGGCATCCGTCTCTACCCATTGACGTATCTCCTCCACTTGTCAAGGAGGCCGTGGCGCTTGAGCAGGTCTTTCAATGAATCCTCATCGAGGCCCGGGGCGGCAACGAGCAAGTCTATCTTTTTCATGTCCTGCGGCCTTCCGGTCTTGAGCGCCACGGCCGCAAGATACTCGGGCCTGAAGACCCGCGCCATTGTCTTCCCTACCCTCTTGAGGGTCGAGCGCTCCAACGCCTCCATCGTAAGATCGTCATAGACCGCTAGGAAATCCACCGGCACGCCGTCTATTATGAAATACTGCCCTTCCATCGGATAACCGGCCCGCTTGAGATAGTCATATATCGAGCCGAGGTGAATGACCCCGGACGGGGTTTGCGGCGCGGACACGAACACGTCCACGTCCTTGGTGCTCACGGCCTCGGTATAAAAGATAACCCCCACGGCGCCGCCGATGGCGTATCTATCCACAACGCCGGCGCGGACAAGTTCGTTCAAGACGCGGATTATCTTCTCCATTCGCCCCCCTGCGCCGCCGCGCGCGGACTCCGGCGCCCAAAAACATTATGCCGGATGACGCATGGCGCCTCCGGCATAATGTCTCCATCCGATATCCTCTCCCCTGCTGTCCTCAGTGGCAGCACCCGGTATCCGCCTTCGCAAGGCTCCTTACGTCCATCATCTCGTCGTAGTATGCGCCCCTTCTGGTGGCGGCGGCCTTTTGGGCGTCGGTCTTGATGGCGCGGTCTCCCGGCACCGCCTTGACAAAGGCGGCCTCGGCCTCGGCCATGCCCGCGAGGAGTCTGTGCTTGGTCTCCTCGTCTATCCTGCCCTCGACGAGCGAGAAGAACTCGTAGTCTTCCTTGCGGATGTGGCTCTTGAGGCTTACTATCATCGAGCGGATGATGCCGTCGTTGATGTCGCCGTCCTGCATGGCGGCCCTGAACGCATGGAGCAAGGAGACTATCTCGCGGTGCTCCTCCTTTACTATCGCGCCGAGTCCGTCGCCGAACGGGAGTATCTCGCTCAGGATGGGCAGGACAACGTCCTCTTCCTTGCGCCCTGAATGGAGGTTGAGCGCGTTTTCAAGGTCAACGGTCGAGACCCACAGCGCGTCGATGTCCCGGATGCGGAGGTGCTCCTCTATGACCGACAGGAGCTTGAGTATGTCCCGGTGCTCGGCCATGAGGAGGGCAATCGGGCCTTCATCCGCCTTTGTAGGCGAGGTCACGTAAGGCTGTATCGGAGCGGCATCCGCCGGTGCCTCCTGCCTCTCTACCTTGATTATCTTATACGGCTGCCTGAAGCCGAGCCTGCACGCGCCCTTTGGACTCTTGATGACGTCCTTTTCCGCGCTCTCGGCTATAAGCCTGTCGAAGAGTTCCGCCTCGACCGTTATCAACCCTTCCCTGCAATTTACGCAGCAGGAAGGGTGAAGGCAACGGTATTTTATATCCACGGTGCTCGAACTCATATAAAAACCTCGCTCAATCTTCGCGCATTGCGCCTGAGGGCGAAACCCCGCCCCCCTGTATAATATCCCTTGGTAAGGGATACTGACATGTATTAACGGCTGGGTTTGACGCCCGTTGCCCCCTTGCCGGCCCGTATTAGGCGGTGCCTACGGTCTCCTGGCTCTTGGGCATGACCGGGATGCCGAACTTGTCGTTGAACTTGGTGACGATGTAGAGGAGCGTCCTGTGGTTGATGAGGAGTCCCTCGAACATCTTCGTCTTGGTAAGGCCGTCGAAGTAGAACTCGTAAGAGAACTGGACGGTCTTGGCTATCCCGTGCTCGTCGAGGTTGATGTCGTAGCTGTTCGGCAGGAATATGAGGTCTTTCCTGATGGTGCCGTAGAACGCCTCCCTCTCTTCCTCGTCCATGGCCTTGAGCTTTTCGGTGTGCTCGGCGGCGATGGCCACGCCGTTTAAAAGGACTATAAGACCCGGATATTCCTTGGGCTGGAGCACGCGCTGCCTCTTGAGCGTGCCAAGCGGGTAGTCGACCTCGAAGTGAAACGTCACCGCGTCGTCCTTTATCTCGCTGACGGCGTGGTGGTTCTCCTCAAGCCACTTCTTAATGATATCTTTTGCCTGCTCTGGGGTGGTAATCTCCATCGTAGACTTCTCCTTCCCTGTATTTTTCACCATTGCTATGGGTGTATTTATCATAATACTACACGCGCGCGTCCCGTGTCCAGAATATTTTCAGCGCGGCCCAACCCGCAAAGCCCGTCCTGCAAAGCGGTTAATAGAGCTGCTTTGCAAATCGGTAGACGGTTATCGGCATAAGGATAATTCTTCTTTCACACTCGCCGATAACCGGTAACCGTCAAGGCAGCCACTGGAAGAACCGGGTCTCATCGGCAGGGGCCTGCGCCTGCGGCAGGGTCGAGAAGATGGCGTCAACGAACCTCTGTATCCGCGGCTCGTAAGCCTTGATGACCGAGAGTTCCACGGCATCGGCGTCGAGGCTTATGTCGCGCTCCGATGTCTCGTAGTCGGCGTTCCACAGGGGCGCGTCCGCCTCCGAGCGCATCTCAACGGCGGCGGCGACCTTGAGCGAGGCGTAACTCCCGAGCTGTCCGGTCTCCCATCCGGTCACGCGGATGTATACGGCCGCGTCAGCGCCGAACCCGGACGGGGCCACCTTATCCGAGGCTTGGCGTCCCGGCTTCTGATAGACGTTGTCCACGGCATCGAGCGGGACGAGCCTGTAGTGGGTGGCGCGGAGCCTCTCGAAGGCCATCGTCCTAAAAAGACCGCTTATCTTCTTATCCTCCGGGACGCCTTCCGCCCACTCCACCGGCAGCACGGCGATGGTGTATGGCCGAACCTTGGCATAACGGTCTGAAATCGTGTAGTTGACCGGCGCGGCGCAGCCGCACAAAATAACGGCGAGGAATAATGCCGGGATGATTTTTTTCATTGGCGCGCTCCGGCCCGCGCTGACGCGGGTTTTATGGTTATGTTATGCGCTGGGGCCTGCCCTCGAACGTTTCCGTCGGGGGCCGCGCTTACCGCAAAACCTTCTCCAAGGTCTTTTGAGAGGCGCCCCGCAAGCGCGGCGTCCGTGGACGTTACGGAGGCGGTGAGGGCGATCCTTCCCCTGTAGAGCGAGTTGTAGCCGATGTCTTTTATCTCGGGCGCGGCCTCCAATGCGGCGATAACGGCGTTGAACGCCGCGTAATCCGGCATGTCGAGGAGCGTGACGGTTATGGCTGAGGCCGTCGAGGCTCCGCCGCCTTTGAGGCTTACGAGCGCGTTCGCCAGCGTCCCGGCGTCCACGCTGGCCCGCACGCGGACGTGGTAGACCTCGACGCCGGTGGACGCCGCATCCGCCCCGGCGCGGTCCGCCGCGCCGGGCGCGGGTTCGGCATACTCCGGCGCGATGTCGAAGTGCGTCATCCAGCCCTCGGACAATATCTTGTAGGTGAGCACGTAGGTGGAGGCGTTGGCGTATAGATTCGAGGCCGCATCCGCGCCTGTCTTGGCCCCGCCCTCCTTCCTGAGCGCATCGACAGCCGCCACAACCGCGTTCCTGAGCGCGTCGTCCGTCGCCTTTTTCCTCACGTCGTAGGCGTCGGACTTTATCGCCGTGCCCTCGGCGTCCTCGGCGAGCGGCTCCCGCGCCTCAGCCGCCGCCAGAAGCGCAAGGCAGAAAAAAAAGAACGCGGCCGCCAATACCTGAAACTTCCTCATCAGTCCACCCTCCGATTTAAGCGCGCCTTTGCAGGAACACCTCAACGGCCCCCATTATATCGTCCTTTTGCCCGATTGAAAACCATCTTATTCCGGCGTCCTTCCTGAACCACGTCATCTGTCTCTTGGCGTAGCGCCGGGTGTTCGTCTTGAGCATGGAGACGGCCTCGCCGAGCGGATAGAGCCCGTTGAGATAACCGGCCATCTCTTTATACCCCAGACCGGAGAGTGGCTTCACCCCATGTCCGTATCTCCCGAAGAGTCCCCTCGCCTCTTCAACGAGTCCCGCCTTTATCATCCCGTCCACGCGCTCCTCTATAGCCTTGCAGAGCGCGTCCCTTTCCGCCATGATGCCGATCTTGAGCGTATCGTAAGGGGCCTGGGCGAAGCCGTGCCCTCGATGCGCCTCGGATATGGGACGCCCGGTGAGCATGGCGACCTCAATGGCGCGTATCACCCTCGGCAGGTTGTTCGGGTGTATGGCCGAAGCGGACGCCGGGTCAATGGCCCTGAGCCTCTCATGGAGAGAGGCCGCGCCGTCCGCCTCCGCCTCGGCCATGAGCGCCTCCCTCAAGGCGCGGTCGCCTGATGGCGCATCGCACAGCCCGCCGACAAGCGCCTTTATATAAAGGCCCGTGCCGCCGGCAATGAATGCGCTCCTGCCCCTTGCGCGTATCTCGTCTATCTTCTCTCCCGCGTCCTTTGCGAAACGCGCGGCGCTGTAGTCCTCCGAAGGCTCGCAAACGTCTATAAGGTGGTGCGGCACGCCGCGGCGCCAGGAGACGGATATCTTGGCCGTGCCTATGTCCATGCCACGGTAGACCTGCATGGAGTCCGCGCTTACGACCTCGCCGCCGAAGCGCTCGGCAAGTTCCACGGCCAGGCCGCTCTTGCCTGAGGCCGTAGGCCCGGCTATTATGACGATCCTTGTCCTTTCCATGGCTTATCTTTCACGACGGCGCAAGCACGAGGAGCGTAAGCTCCGGCGGACAGTTGAACCTCACGGGTATGACCGCGGCCCCGAGCCCTCTTGAGACGTAGACCTGAACCCCGCGCTCAGACCTCACGAGTCCGCCCGTATATTTCTGGCCGTACATCGATGGCACCACCGGCGCGTATCTCGAAAACGGAAGCCTTATCTGGCCGCCGTGCGTATGGCCGGAGACCACGAGGTCGACGCGCATGTCCGGCGGCAGGAGTTCGGCGTAATCCGGGTGATGCGACAGGAGCACCACGGGCGCGTCCGCAGGCGCGCCCCTTAGCGCGGCGGAGGCGTCCGCCCTGTCCTCGATGAACTCCCTCACCCCGGCCACGCACAGGCGAGAGCCGTTGTCCTCTATGACGACATGGCCGTTCATAAGCACCGGGATATCATGCTCATGGAACGCCTTTAGCGCGTGAGACGCGCCCGCGTAATAATCATGGTTGCCGAGCACGGCGTATACGCCGTGCCGCGCCCTCAAAGCCGCGAGGCGTTTTACGGCCTCCGGGAAATACTTTTTGTTCGACTCGACGTAGTCGCCCGTCAGCACCGTTACATCGGGATCAAGGGCATTGGCGGCCTTGACGCATTGCTCGACGTAGGCGATGTCGAGCGCCATGCCGTGGTGTATGTCCGTCACCTGGCAAATCTTGAACCCGTCGAAAGGCCTCGGCAGCCCGGCGACCTTTACAACCGTCTCCTCCGCCTTGAAAAACCTCGGCTCGACGAAGATGCCGTCGAAGAGGAGCGCGCCGCCGATGACAACGCCGCCCTTGAGAAATGCCCTCCTCGTTATCCCCACTACGTCCTCTTGAACATCGCCTCGACCTCGGCCCTGGTAAACCGCTTAATAACGGGCCTGCCGTGCGGACAATAACCGGCCAGGTCTATGCCGGATAAACTTCTTATAAGCGCGTTGCCTTCCTCCCTCGAAAGCGTCCTCGGGCCCCTTATGACGCTGTGGCACGCGATCCGCATGAGCGCGGAGTCGATCCGCTCCGAAGCCTTATTGCTTATGGCCGCGCCCGCAAGCTCGGCGGCGAGGTCCTTTATAACGGCGGCCGCGCCCCTGCCAGAGAGGATGCAGGGGACTGCCTTCACGAGGAACGTCTCTCCGCCCCTATGCGCCGAACGTCCGAACGGCACGACCTCGAACCCGAGCCGGGAGATTTCACCGGACGCCTCAAGGAGACACGCCCGCTCCTCCGGCGTGGTCTCGACCCTCTCAGGCAGAAGAAGCGCCTGCGAGGGCGCGCGAGCCCCGCCGTGGTAATCCCTCTTTAACTTCTCATAGGCGCTCCTCTCCGCGGCGCCATGCTGGTCGATGATATAGAATTCTCCGCCGTTGTTCATGGAGGCGGCGATGAGGAACTCGCCCCAGAGCTGCCCCACGGTATCGAGATCGAGGAGGCGCGGGTCGACGCATGGAACGCCTTCTTCCTCCTGGCGCAGGGAAAGCCTCTCGTTGCCGGGAGGGAGTAATACGGCCCCGTCTGCGCGCCATGCAGCGGGCCTTGAGACGGCGGGGCTGTAGGACGCTTGCCAGTCGCCCGTGCGCCAAACTCCAGCCTCCGTTGGAACGCAGGGCCCTTTGCCGTGCACTGCAAAGGAGACCGCCGCCCTGACCGTCTCGTATACGTTGCGGCCCGAGGCGAACCTGACCTCGGTCTTCGCGGGGTGGACGTTCACGTCGACCGAAGCCGGGTCCATGATAAGGTCGATTACAACGAACGGATACCTCATGCGGGGCATGGCAACACCGCACCCGTCGATTACCGCGCGCGTTATGGTCTTGTCCCGCACGGGCCGTCCGTTCACGTAGGTATAAAGATTCGACGCCGTCGCATAGTGCACATCCATGCCGCCGATAAAACCCTTGACCTCCGGCGAGTCGATGGGCAGGAGTTTCCCGGCCGTCTCCCTTCCCGCTACGTCCGCTATCCGCTCTCTGAGCGGCCCCGGGGGCGAGTCGATGACCTTCGAGGAGCCGTGCACGAGCCTCATCCTCTTATCCGGGTTCGCAAGGGCGATCTTCCTGAAGACCTCGGCGCACCTGCCGAACTCGGCCTCTGCCGAGCGGAGAAATTTGAGCCGGGCCGGGGTATTGAAAAAAAGGTCTTTGACCTCCACGGACGTTCCAACGGCGCATCCCTCGGCGGTTATCACAGGCTCGCCTCCGCCTTCGACCTCGACGGACGCGCCCGATTCGTCTTCGGCCCTTCGCGTGCGCAGCGTGACGCGGGCGACGCTTGCGATGCTTGCGAGCGCCTCTCCGCGAAATCCCATCGTCCGTATCGAGAGCAGGTCGTCTTCGGACGCGACCTTGCTCGTGGCGTGACGGACAAAGGCGAGGACGGCGTCCTCGACGGACATGCCGCAGCCGTCGTCCACGACCCGTATCAGGCGTCTGCCGCCCTCCATGAGCGTGACCGTAATGGAGGAGGCACCCGCGTCGATGGAGTTATCCATCAGCTCCTTGACGACCGAGGCAGGCCTGTCCACGACCTCCCCGGCGGCTATCTTGGCGGCGAGGAGCGGCGGCAGGATGCGTATCTTATTCCTATCGGTAGGTTCGTCGGGCATGACGGCCTCACAGGAAGCCCTTGAGGGCGCAGTTGGCGCAATCGGGCTTGCGGCTCTTGCAATAGTCTTTACCGGTCTTTACGATGAGCGCGTGGTATTCGTTGAAGAGCCTTGCGTCGGACGGCAGGTTGTCCATGAAAAGGGCCTTGACCTCTTCGTAATCCGCGTCCCCGGCCACGAGGCCGTGGCGCGAGAATATCCGCTTCGTATAGGCGTCGGAGACGAACTCCGGCCTGCCGGCGGCGTAGAGCAGTATGGAGTCGGCGGTCTCAGGCCCTATGCCGTTGATGGCGAGGAGCGTCTGCCGAAGCCCCCCGTTGTCTGAGCGGAAGAGCCTGTCCAGACTCCCGCCGTGCTCGCCGAAGAGATGCGTGGTGAAGTTTTTAAGACGCCTTGCCTTGACGTTGAAGTACCCGGCGCTCCTTATGCGCGAGGCCAGCACCCCGATGTCGGCGCCGTGCATGGCCGCGGCGTTCACGAGTCCCGCCGACTTGAGTTCCCTTATGGCGCGCTCGACGTTCGTCCACGCGGTGTTCTGAGTGAGTATCGCGCCTACGATTATCTCGAAGCGCGTCCTCCCAGGCCACCACCCCTGAGGGCCGTGGGCCGCGAACATCTCGTCGTAATATGCCCGGAGCGTCCGTGCGATGTCCGGCCTTTTGCGTTTGAGCATAGACGATATATGGGGCGCGGGAGGTGGGAAAAGAAATTCTTTACGCCTCCAACGCCCTACCTCCCGCTCCCCGCCGCCTTCCCCTTTGTCTTCTCTTCGCCGGGCGTCAAGAGTCTGCCCACCTCAACGGGCGTAAGCATCCTCCATGCGCCGGGCTCAAGGCTTCCGAGCTTGACGCCCGCGAATTCGACGCGCTTCAGCTTGGCCACCGGGTGTCCTATGGCCATGCACATCCTCTTCACGAGCCTGTTCCTGCCCTCGGTCACGGTAAGCTCGATCCACGAGTTCTCCTGCGTCTGCCTCACGAACCTTGCGCGCGCCGCAAGGGTCTTGCCGTCCTCCAGCCAGACCCCGGCCTCGAGTTTTTTAAGGTCTTCAGGCGTTGGCACGTCCTTGACCTTCACGAGATACTTCTTGGAGACCGCGAACGACGGGTGGATGAGGCGGTTGGCAAGCTCGCCGTCGTTGGTAAGGAGGAGCACGCCCTCGGCGTCGTAGTCGAGCCTGCCCACGGGATATAGCCGGACGCCCTTGACCTTAACGAGGCCGGTGACGACGGGCCTCTTGAGCGGGTCGGAGACCGCGCTTATGCAGCCCTTGGGCTTGTTGAGAAGGATGTAGACCCTTGGGCCTTCATGCTTATACGGCCCGGTTATCCTCGTGCCGTCCACCTCGATGATATCGGAGGCCGGGTCAGCCTTGGCCCCTAGTTCCGTCACCACGGCCCGGTTCACCTTCACCCGGCCCTCGGTTATCATCTCCTCGGCCTTCCGCCTCGATGTCACCCCGGCCTGAGAGATTATCTTCTGGAGTCTCGCCAGACCGTCCTTCTTCGCCTGGGGCTTCGTCTTTTTGGTCTTTCTGGAGGTCATCTTCCCCTTCCGTTCTCTGAATATCTTTGAGGGACGGCAGACACGAGAGGTCTTTGAGGTCGAACGTCTCAAGGAACTCCTTCGTCGTCCCGTAGACCACCGGCCTGCCCGGTATCTCCTTCCTGCCGACTATCTTTATGAACCGCTTGTCCATCAACGTGCCCAGGACGCCGCCTGAATCGACGCCCCTTATGGACTCCAACTCCGCCCTCGTCACCGGCTGCTTGTAGGCTATGATGGAGAGCGACTCCATCGCGGCCTTGGAGAGTTTTTGCAGCCCTATCTTGAAGAGCCGTCTTATCCAGGGCGCGAACTCGTGGGCAGTCCTGAAGACGTAGCCTCCGGCGACCTCCTCGATGGATATGCCGCACGCCCTGGCCCTGTGTTCCTCCATGAGCGACGCAAGCGCCTCCATCACCTCGGCCTTGCCGTGCCCGTCGAGTATGGCGCAAAGCCGCTCGATGGAGACCGGCGCGTCAGCCGCGAATATGACTGCCTCTATTACTGGTTTCAGCCCGTTGCCGGTCATCCTTGCCTCTCAATCGGTTATCCGCCGCCCTTCCTCGGCCGCCGGGATATACGCCGCATGTCCGCGGTCTTTGGGCGCATATACCCTTATTACGCCGTCCTCGGTCTGATGGAGCTTCGCAAGGAGGAGCTTGGCGAGTTCAAGTATGGCGAGAAACGTCACGATTATCTCGCCCCTGGCCGCGCCTATGGGGAAGAGTTCGCCGAACGTCACGCTCCCGGTCATGGATAAGGTCTCCATCACCGCGTTTATCTTATCCGCTATCCTGAAACGCTCGTGGGAGAGGTCTATGTGCCTCTCCTTGGGCGCGCGCGCGAGCACCCCCTTCAACGCCCCCATAAGCTCGAAGATGGAGACGTTCATGTACCCCGCCTCTTCGCCTATCTCGTCCAACGGGATGGGGCTGCCCTTGCCGAACACGTCCCTGCCGAGCATGAGCCTGCCGTTCAATTCCGCCGCAGCCTCCTTATACCTCTGGTACTCGAGGAGTTTTTCGACGAGTTCGGCCCTCGGATCCACGCCCTCTTCCTCCTCGCCCGCTGCCTCCTCGTCCACCGGCAGGAGCATCCTGCTCTTTATGTGCACGAGCGTGGCCGCCACGACGAGGAACTCGCCCGCGAGGTCGAGGTTCATCTCCTTGATCATCTCGATATATTCCAGATACTGAGCGGTTATGAAGGCTATCGGAATGTCGTAGATGTCCACCTCGTTCTTCTTTATGAGGTGGAGGAGAAGGTCGAGAGGCCCCTCGAATATTGCGAGCTTGACGTTGTAGAACATGGATACCGTTAGCGCTGTTGATAAAAGCCGTGATGCGTGATGCGGTTAAGGAGTAAAATCTTTTTTAAAAAAAGAGGCTTATTAGGATTGTAGTCTTGTCACGCATCACGCATCACGCATCACGCATCACGCAACTACTCCAGCCCCATCGCCCTTCTTACGTCGTGCATCGTCTTGTTGGCGGCCTCGTGCGCGCGTCTGCCGCCGTCCTTGAGGACGGCATCCACGATAGACGGGTCGGCCTCGATGGCGGCCCTTGCCGTCCTTATGGGCGCGAGGTCTTCTATCAGCTTGGGCAGTACGCTCCTCTTGCACTCGATACACCCGATGGACGCCTTCGCGCATCCCTCGCGCGCCCCGGCGCGCGCCGGCTCGTCCGAGTAGAGGTTGTGATACGTTATGAAAAACGGACATACGTCCGGGTTGCCAGGGTCTTGCCGCCTCTTTCTCGCGGTATCCGTGACCATCTGCAGGATTTTTCCCTCGATGACCTTCGGCTCGTCCGTGAGGAATATCGCGTTATTGTAGCTCTTGCTCATCTTCCTGCCGTCCGTGCCGAGTATCTTGGGCACCTGCGTAAGGAGCGTGGCCGGTTCGGGAAAGACCTCTCCGTAGAGATGATTGAACCGCCTCGTTATCTCCCTTGAGAGTTCCAGATGCGGCGCCTGATCAACGCCGACCGGCACGCGGTCGGCCTTGTAGATGATTATATCGGCGGTCTGCAATACGGGATACCCAAGGAAACCGAAGTTATGCAGGTCTTTGCCGGTTATCTCGCTCAACTGCTCCTTGTAAGTCGGGTTGCGCTCAAGCCACGACAGCGGCGTTATCATGCCGAGGAGGACGTATAACTCAGCGTGCTCCTTTATCTGCGACTGTCTGAATACGGCGGCGGCCTTAGGGTCTATCCCCACGGAGAGCCAGTCGATGACCATCTCGCGGATATTCTCTTTTATGGCCTTCGGGTCGGCGTAATCCGTGGTAAGGGCGTGCCAGTCGGCCACGAAGAAGAAGCATTCGTACTCGGACTGGAGCTTGAGCCAGTTCGCCAGGACGCCCCGGTAGTGGCCGAGGTGGAGCCTTCCGGTCGGCCTCATGCCTGAGAGGACTCGGCCTTTTGACATTATATCCGGCCTCCGAGAAAGATGCCCGCGAATAGATAGACGACGGGAGAGAAGAGCCTTGCGAATACGCCGGTGTACATTAAGACGATAAGGATGATGAACCCGTAAGGCTCGACCCTTGAGAAGGCATAAGACTGCCTTGGAGGAAGCACTGCCCCGAGCACCCGGCTGCCGTCGAGCGGCGGTATCGGCACCATGTTGAATATGGCCATGGCGATATTGATTATAATGCCCATCTCCATCATAATCAAAACGGGTTTGTAGACGCCCGGCATCGTAAGCGCCAGCCCGGTTCCGAACGCGCTGAAGAGCCGGACTGCCACGGCGAATATGGCCGCCAGGACGAGGTTGGATCCCGGTCCGGCGATGGAGACGATAATTTCGCCCTGTTTTATATTCCTGAAGTTGCGCGGGTTTACCGGCACGGGCTTTGCCCACCCGAATAGACCCGAAAAAAAGAGCATCAGCGTCCCGATGGGGTCCAGGTGCTTGAGCGGGTTAAGGGTCAGCCTGCCGAGCATCTTTGCCGTTGGGTCGCCCATCTTGAGCGCGGCCCAGGCATGGGCCGCCTCGTGAACCGTCAACGCAAGCAGCATGGGCGGCGCGGTAAGAAGGAGTCTTTGTATGTATTCCTGGATCATAAGCGGTTATCGGTTATACGTTACCGGTTATCGGTGAATGGTAAAAAACATACCTTTATCCTTAGCTGATAACGGATAACCGGTAACCTGATTGCTACGCCCGCTTTTGACGGCTTATTGGCCGTCAGGCGCGGCTGCGGCTGCAACGCCATTAACTTTTAAGTTTATCAGATGGCGTCTCGGCGCGTCAATCTAAATATTGGGACGGTATCCGGCGGGAAAATAAATGTTGACTAACCGGGCCGCGATATATTATGCTGTCAGAAATAGTCACGAGGGCTATTATGCACGTCATGAGGGCTGCGCTGAAACAGGAAAAAGAAAATAGCCGGGTAATCATCGCCGAAGACAACGCCAAGACCCGGCTCTTCCTTAAAAACCAGCTTGAGCTTCTGGGTTATCAGGTAATCGGCGCGGTATCGAACGGCCAGGCCGCCGTCGATCTGGTCTCTGAGTTGCGTCCGGCGCTCGTCATCATGGACATCAAGATGCCCAAGCTCGACGGCATCGACGCGGCCAGACGGATAACCGAGACCGGCCCCATTCCCATCATACTCATAACCGGCATGTCGTCCGATGAGATGGCCACGAAGGCCATTGAGGCCGGGGTCTTCGCCTACCTGGTAAAACCAGTCACAAAAAAACAGCTCGAACCGGCCATAAAGCTCGCGCTTGCGCGTTACGAGCAGTTCAAGAGCCTCAAGACCGAAGTCAGCGACCTTAAAGACGCCATAGAGACGCGCAAACTCGTCGAACGGGCAAAGGGCATCCTGATGAAGCGGTGCAACATACCGGAGGACGAGGCGTTCAAGCTCCTGCAGGCGCACTCCCAGAAAGAAAACAAGAAGATGCGCGAGATAGCCGAAAACATCATCTCGGCTGCAAAGCTCATCTGAACGGCCGCGGCGCACGGAATACCTGAGGCGTCAGGAGTTTCCTCCTGACGCCTTTTTAATTCCGCGCGTCACGGTTTGGGGGCCGCGCCCTTGACGCCCTTCACATTGGAAAGCCCCATGTCAAACCCCATCCTCACGAGCCTTCCGCGCACGTCGCCGAAGAGGACTATATCCTTTGCAACGGCCTCGGTGGGGAGCATATCCCGGTTGAAGAGTATCTCGACGTCCCCGCTCTGGGAGCCGAAGAGGTCTTTATCAATCCTCGCGTAGGCAAGGTATTCGGCGGCGTTATCGCCCTTTCTCTCGTCGAGTTCGGTCCGCGACGCCATACGGAGCATTATCTTGGGGACCTCGCCGCCCTTAGGGAAGCTATAGACCGTATAATTCTGTCCCTCCTTCACCGGCCCGTATACGCCATAGCGGAAGTTGTAGAACGCCGCGATGGGGTCGTCGCACCAGACGCCCGGAGGAATCCTGCCCATGCCGTCCTTGGGTTCCTTGCCGCCCCCCCACGAATGCCACGTGACCAGCCTCTTGCCGTAGTCGAACAGGGTCAGGCTCTGATGAACGTCCCCTGACTTGTCCACGGTCTTCTCGAACGTCTTGGAGACGAACCTCCCTCCGTCAGGCGTCATGCGCATGTGCACTACGAACGTGTCCTTCCTGTATCTGAGCGCCCAGCCCGCGATGCCGGTAGTCCATGCGGAGAGCGTAGCCACGTAGTCGCCGTCTTCGCCCTTCGCCAGCGTAAGCCTGCCCTCGGCCACGTCGTCGAACAACCAGAAGCCGATCCTGTAGCTCAGGTCCTCGCCGACGAAGGCGTCGGCGATGGCGGTCTTCCTGGGCGCATCCCTCGTCCCGGCGGCATGGGACGAGACCGCGGCAAGGAGGACAATGACTAACGAGAGACAGAATTTCTTCATAAACAAGGATTGATACGTAATATGGAATCGGGTGACAACGCTGCCGGGATAGTGTAAAATTATGGTTATGAAGACGATATACATAGCCGTTATAACTGCCGTCCTGATATCCATGACGCCTTCGCGCCAGATGACGGCGGCCGCCGGAGACGACGGCGCGGCCAGGGAGATAACAGAGGCCGCGAAAGAGACCGGCAAGGAGATAAAAAAAACGGGCAAGGAGAACGCCAGGGCCGCAAAGGAGGCCGTCTCCAAAAAGAGCCTCAAAAAGGCCGAAAAAGAGATCAAGGACGCGGCCGTGGAGACCGGCAAAGAGATAAAAAAGGGCGTAAAGGAAGTGATGGAGGGGGATCGGAAGAAGTAACGCGCCGGGCCGTTAAGCGCCCTGTGCCCGGTCATAGCTTAGACCCTCCGGCCTATCCGCCGGGCCTTCTCTCCTTCAAGAGTTCCACGTCGTCCACCCATACCGTGCCCCTGCCGTCTATGACGATATTGAGCTTCACGTTATCCGGGTTCTCTCCGGCCTTCAGGAAAAACTGCGTCTGCTGGGTCGTCCAGCCGGTGCTTCCCGTAAGGGCGGTATTCAAGCCGCGCGAGAAGAACTCGCCCTTGGCCCCGAACGAGCACCACATCTCAAGGTAGACCTTGCCCACGACGCCCTCGGCGCGCACCCTCGCCTTATACGTCAGGACGCCGTCTTCAGCGTCGACGCCGCCGGTCTCGAAGAGCGGCACGTCCGTCGGGCCTGCCGCCGTTATCTTCAAAGAGCCCTTGCCGTCGCTCGACACCCCTGAGTCCAATTCGACGCTTGAGCGCGTTATCACGCCCTCGAGGTTGTTAATGGGATAACGCTTCAGTTCGACGGGTTTAGCCGCCGGTTTAGAACATGCCGACAGCGCGACGCACGCAAGGATACAAACAAAAAACGTCCGCATAATCCGAGTCATGCCCTCAGCCCTCCCGCCTATGCCCGGCCATCGGCCTTGCCGATGGCAAATGTCCCGGCGCGGACGCGCGGACGCGCGGCATCAACCAGAGCGCCCGTGACCGCGAGCGTCAAACCAAAGGAGAGCTTGGAGAAGAAGGCCGGCGCAAGCGGGACGTAGACCGTGAACGCCGGGTTTATCACCGGCAGGAGGACGAAAAAGTTGAACGCCCAGATCCCGGCGAGCAATGCCGCGCCTGAGGAGACCAGTATCGGATAAGAGACCGCGGCGCGAGCGCGGTGAAGCAGGCATTGCAGGACGCCGAAGGCAACGCCGATGAGGGCGCTCAGTATCAGATGGATAACCAGCCCGTCGAACGCGCCAGCCGGGCCGAATGCGAACGACGCGGACGTGAACGTATTCGTAATCAGCCGGAGCATGGTTCCGCCCGATATGCCCCCCAGCGCCGAATATATGCCCATGAACGCAACCTCGGCGAGCCCGCCTGCAAACCCGGCGGCGCACCCCGCCTTCAACCACGCGCCAATCGGCGCATCCGCCGCTGCCCCACGCTCAAGACGCTCTGCCATAAACACCTCCCTTATTAAGGAACCTCTGTTTTATTATCGGCGGGAGCAGGTTTGCAAACCTGCTCCCGCCGATAATCCCTCACGGCCGCGGACAACGGTCACGGTATTTTTCACGGTCACGGAGCGCGGTATCTCATCCCTTCTTCCTGAAGATTGCCGCGCTTATCTCGTCAAGCTCCTTTTGCTCGGCGCGTCCAGCCGTTTGCGCGTGCGCGCGGGCTTCCTTTTCCCGTGCCTTGCCGAGGGTCTGCCTCTCGGCGGATCTCCCCAAGAGCTCGGCCTCCTTCGCCTCGAACTCGGCCCTGAACGCGCATATTGCCGCGTCCTGCTCCTCTATGTGCCTCCTCAACCCTTCGATGTAATCGCCGTGGAGTCTGAGCGTGCCCGCGTCCGCCTCTGGCTTTGCCTTGTCAAGACCGTCCGCCGCGCCCATGTACAGCTCTTTCAAGACGCCGAGCCTCGCGTCCTCTTCCTCAAGCCTCTTGAGCGCCGAGACAAGCTCATGGAGCGTTATCTCCTCCAGCCGCCGCCTGTATTCATACAACGCCTCGAACCTGAAGTCAAACTTTTTCATGCGGCACCTGGCATAGGCGGCCTTGGGGCAAATAGCCTGTCATTCAATAGACTTTATCTTAAATCACGAAAAACCGCAAGCCTCGGACGGCGTCCCGTCACGCCCGCAGGCCGAAGAGACCCTGGAGCGAGTCCTCGAAGGCGGCGCATTCCTTGTAGTCCTGTCTCAGGAAGTTGTTGATGCGGTCTATTGACTTGACGGCCTGATCGACCCTCGGGTCAGAGCCTTGCCTGTACGCGCCGATGGATATGAGGTCATACGCGCCGTAGTACGCCGCGATGACGGCCCTTACGCGATTTGCCTGTTCGAGGTGCGCCGGGGAGGCCACGTCCGCCATGACGCGGCTTATGGAGCCTATGACGTCTATGGCCGGGTAATGCCCGCGTCCCGCAAGCTCCCTCGTCAGGGTTATATGGCCGTCGAGCACGGCGCGGCAGGCGTCGGCGACCGGGTCGGACAGGTCGTCGCCCTCGGCGAGTATCGTGTAGAAGCCGGTTATCGCGCCCTTGCCCTCGCACGTCCCGGCGCGCTCCATGAGCCTGGGCAGGGACGCGAAGACCGACGGCGGATAGCCCTTTGTGGCGGGCGGCTCCCCGGCGGCGAGTCCCACCTCCCTGTGCGCGGCGGCAAACCGGGTAATCGAGTCCATGAGGAAGAGCACGTCGCCGCCCTGATCCCTGAAGTACTCGGCAATGGCCGCGGCCCTGAGGGCCGCCCTGATCCTCACGAGCGCCGGTGCGTCCGAGGCGGCCGCCACCACGACCGACCTCTTGAGCCCTTCCTTCCCAAGGTCTTTCTCTATGAACTCCCCCACCTCCCTGCCACGCTCGCCCACGAGGGCGATGACGTTTACCGAGGCGGCCGTCCCCCTGGCCATCATCCCCAGCAACATGCTCTTGCCCACCCCGCTGCCCGCGAGTATGCCCATGCGCTGTCCCTTGCCTATGGTTATGAGCGCGTCTATGGCCTTTACCCCGACGCCGCAGGGCTCTTCTATGCGCCTCCTTGAAAGCGGGTTGCGTGGCGCGCCGTAGAGCGGATATCCCGCCTCGGCCTTGACCGGGCCGAGGCCGTCAAGGGGGCGTCCAAGCCCGTCTATGACCCGGCCAAGGAGTCCCCTGCCCACGGCGGCGTCGGAGTTCTCCCGCGTCATCACTATCCTGCTGCCCGGTCCGACGCCGCGCACCTCGCCGAGCGGCATCAATACGACCCTCTCCTCCGAGAACCCCACCACCTCGCACGGTATGGGCGCGCCTCCGGTCATGGGATGGACGGCGCACGCATCCCCCATTGCCGCGCCCGGACAGCAGCCCTCCATCACCAATCCCACGGCCCTGGTCACCCGGCCGTTTATCCGCGCTCTTCCCGTGTCCTCGACCGCCTTGCGCTTGCGGATGAGCGAAGCCCGCGCGTCATCTGCGCCCATGTTCAAGCCTCTCCTCTATGGCGGCAAGGCACCCGTCCACCGTGGCGTCAGCCTCCTGAAGGTTCGTCTCTATGACGCACCCGCCCCTCGATACCGCCTCGTCGCCGGCGAGGCGCACCGGGCGCGTCCCGCTCCATGCGTCTATCTCAGGGCTGTGGCGTCTTACCGTCTCAAGGTCCTTGGGGTTTACCTTCATCGTTATCTCGCGTCCCGCGGTAATCGCGTCTACGGCAGCCCTGACCGCGCCCATCACCGCCTCAGGCGAGGTCTCTATCTCCCGCTGTATGACCTTCCTTGCAATGGCCAGGGCAAGCCCGGTCATCTCCGCCTCGGCGGCAAGGTATAGGGAATCCCTGAGACCGGCGACCTCGCCCAGCACCTTTGCGATGGCGGCGGAGGCAATGGCCGCCTTCTGAGCGCCGATTGCGAACCCGGCGGCCTCGCCCGCCTTGAAGCCTTCTTCGTAGGCCGCGCGCTCCACGCCTCCCTCATCCCCCACCATGCCGGCGGAGCCATTGCTGGCCGCGCCCGGCGCCGCCTGAACCGGCCCGGGTTCGCCGAACGGCTCGACCCTGAGCGGCTCGGCCACGGCGTCGTCCTTGCCGTCCCTTATTATCTTCGAGCTCAATCCCGCCTCCTTTCGCCGACAACGTCTTTTATGTGCGCGGCGATGTCCGGGGCTTTATCAGCAATCGCCTCCATGATGCCGGAGGCGGCCCTCTCGCCGTCTATATCTATCCATGCCGCGGCGCCGCCGCCGTCCGTTTCCCGGACCGGCGCTGGGTTGAGGCGCCGGGCTATCTCCATGAGGCCGCCCCGGCTCGCTCTGGCAAGCCGGGCTATCCTGCGCACAACGTCCACGCGAAGCGGCGCCGGAAGCCCGATGATGAACTCCGCCGCCCTCTCCCTTTGCGCGTGCGCGAGGGCAAGCGCGATAACCGCGGGATGCTCGTCCCTGAGCGCGTCTTTGAACGCGTAGGCATGGGCGCGCCTTATGGCCGAGACCGCCTCGGCGCCGTCCATGATGCGCGAGAGCAACGCCTCGGACGCATCGCCGCCCATTGCCTTCGCAACGACCGCCTTTGCAAAGACAGCCCCGTCAAAGGCGTTCGCCTGTGCCGATGCGTCAACCAGAAGCTCCGCCGCCAATGCGCGCCGGCTCTCCCCGGATGCCGCGTCTTTTCCCGCAAGGGCCGCGCCTATCGGCTCAAGCTCCTCCGCCGTCAGGTAACGCGCCACCGACGCGGCAAGCTCCTGGCCAAGGCCCTCAAGGATGATTGCCGCCGCCTCGACGCCTTTTATCCGTTCGTTATTGGCCGGCATCCCGTCCCACCCATCCGCGAAGCACGCCTGCCACCAATCGCGGGTCTCTCCTCGCAAGGTTGCGCAGCGCCTCCACCGCGCCGGACGGTTTGGCGGGTTCGTTCCCCGCCCCGGGCGGCGGCAGCCTGCCAAGGATATCCTCGACCTCGCGCCGGGCGGCCTTCCGCGCAAGGACGAACCAGAACGCGAACGCGGCGAACGCGGCAACGAAGGCCGCGCCGATGTAAATGACGGGAGCCGAACGCTGTAGAGGCGCGTTATGTCCGGCGCCCGCCGCCTTTGACGGCAACGGCGCAACGGACGCCGGACGGGCCGCGCTCATCACGCCGAGCGCGTCCCCGCGCTCGGCTGAGAAGCCCGACGCCGCCTTGATCATATCCTCCGCGCCCTTGACGTCCGCCTCCGCCAAGGCCCCGCGAAGCACCACCGCGATGCCCATGCGCTTGACGGAGCCGGACGTATCGGCAACGTCCAGAGATACGCTTACCGACGACCGGCCCTGTCCAAAGGCGGCATCGAGCATCCCTTGCACCCTGCCTTCTATCCCCGCCTCCATCGCCCTTTTATAATCTAACGGCGCCGCGCCGATGGCCACGTCATAGCCGCCGTATAGCGTCCTGCCGTCCGTATCCGCGACGGTCACGTCGGCGGCCTTCAACTCCGGCACGCTCCCTGCTACGATATGCGCTATTGATGAGGCCCCTGCAAAAGAGAGGCCCATGCCCGGACGGAGCTTTATAGAGACCGACGCCCGCGCCTTTTTATCCGCCCCGAGGAAGATCCCCGGCTCGCTCAGCGCTATGTGCACGCGCGCGGAGTCCACCTCCTTTATCCGTCCGATGGTCCTCGCAAGCTCGGCCTGGAGCGCCCTCGTGTAATTTATCCTCTGGGTGAACTCCGGGACGAAGAAGCCCCCGTTGTCGAATAGCTCGAACCCGGCCTCCCTGGCCGACGGCAGACCAACGGACGCGAGTTCAAGACGCGCCTCAACGAGGCGGTCCTCCGGCGTCAGGATCGACAGGCCGTCAACCTTGTAGCCGATGCCGCGAGCCTTGAGCCTCTCGATGACCGGGGCCATATCCCCGGCCGAGGCGGCCGTATACAAGGTTTTATACTCCGCGCCGCGCCAACGCAAGGACAGGGCAACGGCAACGGCAATCAGGACAGCGGCCGCGGCGATGATGGCATAGCCCCTGCGCCGCCATGTCTCTTTTAGAAAGCTAATTATGCTTGCCACGGCGATAGCCTCTCCTTATGCGTTCCCACGCAACCGCTATTACCGCTATTATTAGCAACAATCGTGCCAGTAGATATCGCTGGAGGCGGCACGGAGACTCGCAAAAAAAAGGTTGTAATTTCAATCGGATATAAGAACGGCGGGGAGGGGGGACACGCCCGGCTCAGGCATGGAGACGCTGGGGTGTTGGAATTAGAGACACCAGCGTCAAAACTATGACTTGATAAGTTCTTCCGGCTCTTCGCTCGGTCCGAGGAGTCCCTTTCTCTTCATCTTTTCGATGAGGGTTGTCCTGTTGATGCCGAGATATTCGGCGGCCTTCTTCTTGACGCCCTTCACCTTGGTCATCGCGTCGAGGATGAGGTCGCGCTCGAAGTTATCGACGGCGGCGTTGAAGTCTATGCCGCCATGTAGCGTGGCAATGTACTCGGCGTTGCGCTGGTGCTCGCGCACCCTCCTGCGTATCCTCTCAGGGAGGTCTTTCGGGGTGATGAGCGTATCCGCGTCCTTGAGCACCATGAGGCGCTCGACCAGATTTTCGAGCTCGCGGACGTTGCCCGGCCAGTCGTAAGCCTCGAGGAGGCGGACGGCCTCGGCCGAGGCGCCCTTGAGCGTCTTGTTCTTGCGCCTCGACATCTTCGCCATGAAGTGCGTAAGGAGCACGGGTATGTCCTCTTTCCTGTCGCGCAGCGGGGGCAGGTGCACCGGGATGACGTTGAGGCGGTAGTAGAGGTCTTCGCGGAACCTCTTTTCCTCCACGGCGCGGTCAAGGTCGTGGTTGGTGGCGGCTATCACCCTCACGTCCACCTTTATGGAATGCCTGCCCCCGACCCTCTCGAACTCCTTCTCCTGAAGGACGCGCAGTATCTTCACCTGCAAGGCGGGGCTCATGTCTCCTATCTCGTCGAGAAAGACCGTGCCCTCGTGAGCGGCCTCAAACCTGCCTATCTTCATGGACGCGGCTCCGGTGAACGCGCCCTTCTCGTAGCCGAAGAGTTCGCTCTCCAGGAGGTCCTCCGGTATGGCGGCGCAGTTTATCGGGATGAACGGCTTGTTGGCGCGTCCGCTTCCGTAGTGGAGCGCCTTGGCCACGAGTTCCTTGCCTGTGCCGGATTCTCCGAGTATGAGGACCGTCGAGTCGGTATCGGCTATCTTGCCGATGGTGTCGCGCACGCGCTCGACCTCCGCGCCGGTGCCGATGATGGCGGAGGAGGAGTTGTTCCTGCCCATCTCGCTCCTGAGCTGGGTGTTTTCCGTTCTGAGGGTGCTGTGTTCGAGGGCCTTTTCGAGCGTCACGAAGAGCTCGTCCTGGCTGAAGGGTTTTTTGAGGTATGAAAACGCGCCCGCCCGCATGGCCTCGACCGCGGTCTCGACCGTGGCGTAGCCCGTGATGATGATGCACTCGGTATCCGGCGCGCCGGACTTTATTGAGCGTATGACCTCAATGCCGTTGATGCCCGGCAGCCTGAGGTCCGAGAGGACGGCGTTATAGCGCGTCCGCCTTGCCGCCTCCACGCCGTCCTCGCCGGTAGCAACCGCGGTGACGCGATAGCCGCGCGCCTCGAGCGCGTCCGCAATGACCATGCGAAGGTTCTCTTCGTCCTCGACTAAAAGCACGGTAGGCTCAGACATACTCATCTCCGGTTGCGCTCGCGTTACGGGATTCCAGCATAAGAGTCACAGGTAGAAGTATTATAGTAATTTGCATCGAAGATGTCAATAATTTGAACACAGATGATTATTTTTACCTCGACAATGTCAAGCACAACTGCCAGATTCCCGACGGAGCGGCGCGATAAATTCACGAAGCTGAACCACCGTAGCATGGCGGGGTCAGTCCGGCATTATATTGACAAAACCAGCCCTCGTGATATATTCAGATTCTTGGATGACCATGACGAATAACCTGATCAAGCATCGGGGGGACACGAGAATGGATGACGTAATCAAGAAGATATTCACCGTCAACCTTGGAGTAAAAAAAGACGAGACGGTAATCGTATTCACCGACGTTGCCGGGCCTGAAAAAGAGCCGCCGGGCAATGAGCGGCCAAAGGGCGAGGAACTGCGGGAGATAGCAAAGGCCGTGGCCAGGGCCGGCTCAACGGTTTGCAATACGGTCTATCTCGAATATCCAGCGCTCGGCCAGCACGGGGTCGAGCCGCCCGTTGCCATCTGGGAGGCCGCGTTCGGCAAGGCCGCCGTTGATAAACTTATCGAGGCGAAGCTCCTCGGCAAGATTTTAAGCAAAAAGGCGGGCGCCGATGAAATCAAGGCCGCCGGGGAGATCATAAAGACTGTGGGCAGCGCGCCTGACGCGGTTATCGCGCTGGCGCATTACTCCACGTCGCACACGCGCTTCAGGTCGTTCCTCACCCGCAAAGGCGCAAGATACGCCTCCATGCCGCTATTCGACAGGGAGATGCTCGGCACCGCGATGACGGCCGACTGGAAGGAGGTGGAGAGGCGCACCATGCGGCTCGTCAAAAAGATGACCGGCGGCGATACGGTCTACATAACCTCTCACAACGGCACCTCGATATCCTTCTCCATCAAGGGCCGCGAGGTCCAGCCCGACACCGGCATCATAACCGCCCCGGGCAGTTTTTCCAATCTCCCGGCCGGCGAGGCGTTCCTCGCGCCGGTCGAGGGGACGGCCGAAGGCACGCTCGTGCTCGAATGGGCGCCGACGAGGAGGCTCGCCTACCCGGTCGAGCTTTACGTGAAAGACGGTAACGTCGTTGACATAAGCGGCAGGGACCCGTTCGCGGACGAGCTGCGCGGGATAATCGAACGCGAGCCGCTCTCCGCGAACGTCGCCGAACTCGGCATAGGGACCAACGACAAGGCCAAACGGCCCGACAACATCCTTGAGACCGAAAAGATACTCGGCACGGTCCACGTCGCCATCGGGGACAACTCATCCTTCGGAGGCAGGGTCTCCGTGCCCTTCCACGAGGACTTCATCTTCTTCAGGCCGACGATGGAGGTGATAAAGGGAGAGGATAAGACGGAGATACTGATAGACGGGGAGCCGAGGTGGTGAGGGGGATGCAGGGCCAAAGGCGCGGCAAGGCTACAAGACCTTCAGCCCTTCCGAGGAGGCGGCGCGGTTCAATGCCTCGTCGAACGACATGAAGCCGATCTCAAGCGGGCCGCTTTTCTCCACGAGCAGCATCGCGGACGAAAGGTGCACGGCGTCAAAGCCCCTTAGCCCATGCCTCTCGGCCAGGCGCCCGGCGCGCAACTCGTAAAAATCCATGACGGCGAAGTCAGGCCAATCCGTCATTAACCTGCCGGTCAGGAGCTTATAGTCCCTCTTGGAGATATCTCCCCTATTGAAGCGTCTCGTCAACGCGGATATCATCTCAGGATAAGCCACGCGGCAGGTCGAGAGTATCTCGGCCTCGTCGGCCCACCTCCTTACCGCGCCGGAATGCGCCTCATCCACGTAAAGCTTCACGAGGCTGCTCGTATCGAGATAGAGTATCATCGCCGGTCTTTTATGACCGTCTCGGCCAACGGAACGCCCTTGACCTTTACGCCCTTGCCGGCGAGCGGCTTTCCGCCCGACCACGCGGCCTTGCCGGAATCGACCAGAGACTCGACGGCGCGGCGCTCCTTCGAGATGGGGACGATGAGCGCGACCTCCCTGCCGCGTTCGGTTATGACGACCCGCTCGCCGCGCCTTGCCTTATCGACGTAACTGCTCAACTTCGCCTTCAGTTCCTTCACGCCCACCTTGACCATGTAACCCTCTCAAAAAAATATTATAGTTACTTTATACTATAAAAAGTGGTCACTTGTCAATGCCCTACCCTCCCGGCCTCTCCAGCTCAAGCACCGTCTTGCCCTTCCTGAATATCCTGACTATGCCGGTGGAGCCTGATATCGTTATCGCGGCGGCGTCGGTCACATCGGTTATGCCGGCGGCGGCCATGTGGCGGCAGCCGAGCCCCGGGGTCAGCCCCTCGTCCTCGAGCGCCGCGTCGAGATGAACGCCGGCGGCCATGACGCAGCCGTCGTCGCGGATGATGAACGCGCCGTCGAGGAGCGAGAACTCCTTTATCGTCTCGTGCACCGAGGCGTCGAGTATGTTGCGCGACTCTTCGGGATAGCCCTTGAACGGGTTCATAATGAGGGGCTTGGAGAGTTTCGAGACGCGCTCGTGGTCTCCGATGACGAAGGTCGTGCCGATGGCCTTGCCCTCGCGCCCCTCGCCAGCAAGCTCGATGGCGAGCGTGAGCACGGATTCGAGCACGTGCGGCTTTATGCGCTTCAAAAGTCCCTTGGATATGCCCCTGGCCGCGAAGACCTCGGTCTCGCGGGCGAGATCCAATACGAGCATCGTGTCTATTATCCCGCGCCCGGACACGCCGGTGAGACAGACCACGCGGTCTTCGTTCCTGAGCGCGCCTTCGGCGAGGCCGATGATGATTGAGAGCTTCACCTGACCGAGCCGCGTAAGTCTCACCTCCGGCAGCCGCACGACCGCCATTGCGTCCTTGGCGTAGCGTCCTATCTCAGCGTCCGCCTCCGTCCTCCGCGTGACGATGATGATGGACTTCTTATCCGGGACGGCCTTGAAAAACCCCCAATCCTCGGCCGCGTCGAGGAAGAGGAGCACGCCCGCGGCCTTGACCTCTTTGCAGGCGTCAAGCGCGGCCCTGAGCATCAATGCGTTAACGCCTTTCATCCTTCGCCCCCGTCCTTTCGATTATCTGCGTGAATATGCCGCGAAGCATGTTCACCTCCTTGCGCATGAGACCGGCGCGCCCGTAGAGGCGCTTGAAGTTGCGCAGTATCGTCGTAAGCAGATACTCTCCGCCCTGTTCTCCGTAGCCAAGTGAGCGAAGGGCCTCCTCCATGTGCCCATACATCCCGTCGAGTTCGGCCCTGGGCGCGGTCGTTATCGAGGGCGCCGGAGGCCGAGCAACGGTGAATAGACTGTGGCACACGATGAATGCCGCGTGGGAGAGGTTCAGGGACGGATACGCCTCGCTCGACGGTATCTCGACGAGGATGTCGCAGGCGAGCACCTCGTCGTTGCCAAGCCCCCTGTCCTCCCTGCCGAAGAGGATGAACACCTCGTTGGCAACGGCGAGTTCCAGTATCCTGGGGGCGGCCTCGCCGAGGCTCATCACCGGGTGCCTGATCCTGCCCTTCCTCCGGGTCGTGCCGACTACGATGGAGGCGTCCTCAAGACACGCCTCAAGTCTATCGTAGACCGGGGCCGCAAGCAACAGCCCGTCGGCCTTGCACGCCATCGAGTACGCCTCGTTGTTATGGTAATCGCACGGGGCAACGAGGCGGAGCTTCTTAAAGCCGTTGTTCATCATGGCCCTGGCCACGCTGCCGACGTTGCCCGGGCCCCTCGGCTCGACGAGGACGATGGAGATGTTCTCGATTGCTGAGGATACGCCCTCTTTTTGCGCTGTAACGCGCCGGCCGCGCCGTCTTACGCCGGGCGTCTTGTCCGTTGTCTTCTTCACTTCAGCAAAGACTCCACGAACGCGGCATTCTCAGGGGAGGCCCAATCGGTCGCGCCCTCTTTTATCCGCGCTATGTTGCCCTTTTTATCTATTACAAATACCGTCGGGGCGCGCAGCACCGAGAACGCCTCGGACACGTAGCCCTCCGAGTCTCTTATATTCACGAAGGTAAGGCCGTTCTTTGCGATAAACGCCCTCACGTCTTCTATCGGCGCGCTGTGCATGGTGTCCGCGCCCACTGCGACGACCACAAGTCCCCGTGCCTTGTATGCGCGGTAGAACGCCTCCAGCCCCGGCAACTCCTCCTTGCACTCCTTGCACTTCATCCGCCAGAAATAGAGCACCACGGCCTTGCCGCGCTGGTCCGAGAGGCGGAAAGGCGCCTCGTCGATATCCCTGTAGAGAAAATCCGCGGCAGGAGCGCCGGCCTTAGGCTCAATGGAAGCATAGGGGGACGGCTTATCCGCGCCGTCCTTTGAGCAGCCATATATGAGCGCTACCCACGTAAACATAAACGCCGTCAATAGTCTTCGCATACGTCCTCCCTCAACGATATTACCAGATGCGTTTCCGTTTGAAAAGTGCTAAACTTGGAATCGGTTATCAGCCAAGCAGGGTTGGCTGCGCCCACCATTTCAGCCATTTCCTGACAAAAACGGTGGGCACAGCCCACCCTGCGGAACTGTTCGTTACCGATAACTGATAACCGGCAACTGACAACAGATGGAGAGAGGGCACGGATGGCGACAGAGAGATACGACCACAACGCGATAGAGGGCCGATGGCAGGAGACGTGGGAGAGGGACGGCGCGTTCAGGACTAAAAAGGACGGCGCGGGCGATAAATACTACGTCCTTGAGATGTTCCCCTATCCCTCCGGCAAGATTCACATGGGGCACGTCAGGAACTACTCCATAGGCGACGTGGTGGCGCGGTTTCTGATGATGCGCGGCAGGAACGTCCTGCACCCTATGGGCTGGGACTCGTTCGGCCTGCCCGCCGAGAACGCGGCCATACAGCACGGCACCCACCCGTCCGTGTGGACGCGCGAGAACATTGCCAACATGAAGACCCAGCTTGGCCGCATGGGGTTCTCCTACGACTGGCCGCGCGAAGTGGCTACATACAAGCCGGACTACTACAGGTGGAACCAGTGGATATTCCTCAAGCTCCTCGAGAAGGGCCTCGCCTACAAGAGGCGCTCGCACGTGAACTGGTGCCCGGGCTGCGCCACCGTGCTTGCGAACGAGCAGGTGGAGGACGGCCAGTGCTGGAGGTGCTCGTCCGCCGTGGAGGAGAAGGAGCTTGAGCAATGGTTTCTGAGGATTACCGCGTACGCCGGCGAACTCCTCGACTTCACCTATAAATTGCCCGGCTGGCCTGAGCGCGTCCTCATAATGCAGAGGAACTGGATAGGCAAGTCCGCCGGGGCCGAGGCGGTCTTCAAGGTGGCGGACTCAAGCGCGGAGATACGCATATTCACCACGAGGCCGGACACGCTCCACGGCATGACGTTCATGAGCCTCGCGGCGGCGCACCCGCTCACATCGAAAATAACCACTGCTGAACGCAGGGCCGAGGTCGAGGCGTTCGCGGCGCGGGTCAAGGCCGAGGCAAAACCGGGGCGCGGCGCGGGGGAGATAAAAAAAGAAGGCGTCTTCACCGGCGCATACTGCGTAAACCCGCTTACCGGGGATAAAGTCCCGGTATACGCCGCCAACTTCGTCCTCATGGGATATGGCACGGGCGCGGTCATGGCGGTACCTGCCCACGACCAGAGAGACTTCGAGTTCGCAAAGGTCTACGGCCTTCCGGTCAAAGTGGTCATCAACCCTCCGGACGCAACGCTCGACCCCGCCTCCATGCAGGAGGCTTACGTGGAGGACGGGGTCATGGTCAACTCAGGGCGTTTCAACGGCATGAAAAACACCGAGGCCATGACCGCGATAACCGCCGCGCTCGCCGAGGCAGGCGCGGGCAGGGAGACCGTCAACTACAAGCTCCGCGACTGGGGCATATCGCGCCAGAGGTACTGGGGCTGCCCCATACCCGTCGTCTACTGCGGGACGTGCGGCACGGTGCCGGTGCCTTACGAAGAACTGCCGGTCGTATTGCCTGAGGACATAAAACTCACCGGCAAAGGGGCCTCGCCGCTCGCCGAGGCCGAAGGCTTCGTCAACGCGAAGTGCCCCAAATGCGGCAAGGCGGCACGGCGCGAGACCGACACGATGGACACCTTCGTGGACTCTTCGTGGTACTTTCTCAGGTATTGCTCGCCGAAGGCCGAAACCCTGCCCTTCGACAGATCCGACGCTGAACGCTGGATGCCGGTTGACCAGTACATAGGCGGCATAGAGCACGCGGTCTTACACCTCCTCTACGCAAGGTTCTTCACAAAGGCCCTGCGCGACCTCGGTCTGCACGGGTTTGACGAGCCTTTCAAAAACCTGCTTACCCAGGGCATGGTATGCAAGGAGACGAGGAAATGCCATGCGCACGGCTTCCTCTACCCGGAGGAGGTCAGGGACGGAAAGTGCGTCCAGTGCGGGACCGAGGCAAAGGCCGGGCCGGTCGAGAAGATGAGCAAGTCGAAGAAGAACGTCGTCGACCCGGACGTGCTCATAGACGAATACGGGGCCGACACCACGAGGCTCTTCTCGCTCTTCGCCGCGCCGCCTGAGAAAGACCTCGACTGGAGCGAGGACGGAGTCGAGGGCGCATACCGGTTCATCGGGAGGGTGTGGAGGCTCGTCCTTGAAAACATGGATACGCTCAACGCGGCCGAACCATACGCGGTGGGTGGCGCAACGCTCGAAGGCAGCGCGCTCGACGTTCACCGCGCCACCCACCGGACGATAAAGAAAGTCACGCAGGACATCGAGGAGCGTTTCCACTTCAACACCGCGATAAGCGCCATAATGGAACTCGTGAACGCCCTCTATCAGTTCAACGAAAAGGACGCGAGACCGGACGTGTTCAAGGAGGCGGTGGAGGCCGTGGTGCTCCTCCTCTCACCGTTCGCCCCGCACGTATCCGAGGAGCTCTGGCAAAGGCTCGGCAACGCGGAGCCGGTCTACAAAACGGCATGGCCCCGGCCCGACCCTGACGCGCTCGTGGCGGACGAGGCCACCATCGTCATCCAGATAAACGGCAAGGTGCGGAGCAAGGTAACCGTCCCGGTGGACGCTGCGGAGGAATTCGTAAAGGACGCGGTCATAAAAGACGAAAAGACCGCCGAGTGGACAAAGGGCAAGACGCTGCGCAAGTTCGTCTACGTGCCAGGCAAGATAGTAAACATGGTGGTGGGATGATGAGACATGATGCGCGGCGTCTATATCCGTTGATGCTTGCCGCATTGCTCTCGGTCATAGCCGGGTGCGGGTACCACGTCGCGGGCAAGGGCAGCAAGATGCCCGGGGGCATAACGTCGGTCTCGATACCGGTCTTCACGAACGCCACGTACAAGCCGGACATCGAACCGGCGGTCACGCGGGCGTTCGTCGACGAGTTCGTAAACACGCTCAAGGTGACGGACTCCGGCGACGTGGTCATGCGGGGGACGATCAAGGGCTACGCGCTCACCCCGGTCTCCTACACACAGAATGACGTGAACCAGGAGTACAGGCTTACCATAGCCATCTCGCTCGTCCTGACGAAGGACGGCAACAACGTAATATGGCAGGACGACGACATAACCAACTACTCGGACTTCGCCGTCAACATCTCCGACGTGACCGCCACCAAGGATGCCGAGCTCGCGGCGCTAAAAAAGATCGCCGCGGACACCGCCCGGTTCACCAAGGAGCGGATGATGGAGGATTTCTAAGGATGGAGAGGCAGAAAAGGATTTCTTACCACCTCCCGTATTTTCACTATGGCAACTGACAAGGGGAAAACCAACAAGGCCGCGGGGCCTGCGC
>JACRCM010000162.1 GCA_016219025.1 Deltaproteobacteria bacterium
CAGCAGCCTGAATCTTCAACAAAACCGGCGTCTCTCATTTAAGTAGAACCTGCCGTGAAAAGATAAAAAATGCATTTGTTAAAAGTCCCTCTCAAGGAAGGCGTATGCGCTGTGGTTATGGATGGACTCCCAGTTCTCCGCCTCAACCCGGAGCCAAGTGACCTTTTTCAGCCTTCCGAGGTTCACGGCGGTCTCCCTTACCACGTCCTCAACGAACATCGGGTTGTCGAACGCCTGCTCCGTGACGTATTTCTCGTCCACGCGCTTCAAGAGCGAATAGACCGGCGCGCTTGCGGAACGCTCGACGGTCTTGACGATGTCCTCTATCCAGACGAAGCCGTCGATCCTGACGGCCACGCTCACGAGCCCGCGCTGGTTGTGCGCGCCCCTGTCGCTTATCTCCTTTGAGCACGGGCACAGCGTCGAGACCGGCACCCTCACCTCAAGGACGAAGTCCTTCTTTTCGGCGAGCGTGCCGAGATACCGGCACCTGTACTCCATCAGCCCCTTGGCGTTGGAGACCGGGGCGGCCTTCTCGATGAAATACGGGAACTCCACCTCAAGGTGCGCGGTCGTCGCGTTGAAGCGCTTCTTCATCTTGGCGAGTATCTGAGGGAAGTTCCTGACCGTTATCTCGCGCCGGTGCTCGTTCAATATCTCGACGAACCGGCTCATGTGCGTGCCCTTGAACTGGTGCGGGAGGTCAACGTACATGTTGATGGAGGCGATGGTGTGCTGAGTCTTGTTCTTTTTATCAAGGACTATTATGGGGTAGCTGATGTCCTTGACGCCGACCTTGTCTATGGCTATGCGGCGGTAGTCAGGCCCGGCCTGTATGTCGCGCAGCGCCTTCTTGCTATTCATGGTACTCCGCCATCGACGTATCGGACTCCCAGACCCGCACGCGGGATACCCTGACGTTGCCGTCGTTAAGCGAGGCGGAGAGAGACTTCCATATATGTCTTGCGATATTCTCCGCCGTCGGGTTCTCCTTGTCGAACGGCATGGTCTCGTTGAGGTATTTATGGTCGAGGCCGTCCGTGACCTTCATGGCCGCGGCCTTGAGTTTCTTGAAATCCATGACCATGCCCACGGCGTCGGGCCTCTGGGCCGATACCGAGACCTCCACCCTCCAGTTGTGGACGTGGAGGTTTTCGCATGCGCCCTCGTACCCGCGCAGGTTATGGGCCGAGGAGAATTGGGTTTCTACGGTAAGTTCGTACATAAGCATATTCTAACATACGATTGCCGTGTTGTGAAAATGGTATTTAGAACGGGGTATCGAATGCCGTGATGCGTTACACGTAAAAGGATTTTTCATTTGAAAAGTCTCCGTAAAAGGGGTATCATTAAGCAAGCCGTCCATTATCCGGTATAATGTAAGAACGCCGGAGAGATTTTTTCGTGGCTGCCATATCATCCGAGGCGCGGGAGGCATGACATGCACGACATTTCTTTATCGCCGGCTCTGACATGGGCGATCGTGGGAGTAGTCCTTCTCATCATCGAGCTTACGTCGTTTACATTCGTCCTTGCCTTTCTGGGCGTGGGCGCGTTCATCACGGCCATTGCCGCGTGGGCGGGCGTGACGCCCGGACTGAACGGCCAGCTCATCGTATTTTCCGCGTCGTCGCTCGTCCTGCTCGTCCTCCTGAGGAAGACCGCGAGGAGGCTCTTCTCAGGACAGGGCGGCATGCCATCGGACGACATAGGCCACAGGGTCAAGGTCATAAAAGAGATACCGCCGGAGGGCGAAGGCGCGGTGCTGCACCGCGGCTCGGTATGGGACGCGGTCAGCGACTCGAAGGACGCGATACCCGAAGGCTCGACAGTCGAGATAACGGGCACGGAAGGCATCAGGCTGAAGGTCAGGAAGGTCTGACGCGCAATAAACACAACCGGCTTAAAAGGAGGGCTTGAATATGGGATGGTTTCTTATCGGCGTAGTAGTCATCGTGGTCATATTCATCATACGCGGGGTGCGGGTCATACCGCAGCAGAACGCCTTTATAGTCGAGCGTCTCGGCAAGTTCAACTGCACGCTCTACGCGGGCGTGACCTACATAGTCCCCTTCATGGACATCATAGCCTACCGGCATTCGTTGAAGGAGCAGGCCGTGGACATACCGGAGCAGGTCTGCATCACGAGGGACAACGTGCAGGTCGGAGTGGACGGCGTCATCTTCCTGCAGGTCATCGACCCGAGGCTCGCCTCCTACGGCGTGGCCAACTACCTCTTCGCCATCACCCAGCTCGCCCAGACCACCATGAGGAGCGAGGTCGGAAAGATAGACCTCGACAGGACGTTCGAGGAGCGCACCGTCATCAATGCCGCGATAGTCACGGCCATAAACGAGGCCGCGAAGATATGGGGCGTCAAGATACTGCGCTACGAGGTCAAGAACATAGTCCCGCCCAAGACCGTGCTCATGGCCATGGAAAAGCAGATGCAGGCCGAGAGGGAGAAACGCGCCGTAGTGCTCCAGTCCGAGGGCGAGAAGCAATCCGCCATCAACCGCGCCGAAGGACAGAAGCAGAAGGTCGTGCTTGAGTCCGAGGCCGCGAGGCAGCGTCAGATAAACGAGGCGCTTGGACAGGCCGAGGCCATAAAGGCCGTGGCCATAGCGACCGCGGAGGGCTTGAAGGCCGTGGCCACCACCATAAAGGCCGAGGGCGGCATGGAGGCCGTGCAACTGCGCGTGGCCGAAAAACTCGTCGAGCAGTACGGGCACCTCGCAAAACAGACCAACACCATGATACTGCCCGCCAACTTCGGCGACATGGCCTCCCTCATAGCAACGGCCATGAGCGTGGTGAAGCAGACGAAGCAGAGCGGCGGACAGACCGGCGGACACGCATAGGGCATTTATCGTCCCCACGCCCCGAGGATGTGTCGCAATTGTATCTGTAAAAAAACAGGCTCTCCACGATGCCCTACAAGCGATTTCTTTTGAATTTTATGGGTAAAACCCCTCCGAAAATAGAGGTCTTTTTTCTGATTTTCGGATTGCGACACAGTCTCTGCGTGTGAACGCATCCATGGACTGTCATCCCCGAGGTTTTAATCCCGGCTAAGACATTCGGGGACGAATCCAGCGTCCCGTAACAATGCGCCTTAGGAGCGGCATGGCGCGCGGCGTCCGGAGGAAACTCCTAACGCCACATCAAGAAGTAAACGCCAGCAACATCAAACCAAGAGGAGGAACAAAGAGATGAAGCATACGATGGAGAGGGGGGCTAGGGCTCTTGTTTTTCGTGCTTGCCGCGGTCTTCCTGCTCACGGCGCAGTCTCATGCTGGGATAGTCACCGTGGGAGAGCTCGACCCATCCTTCGGCACGCTCGGCAAGGTGAGAACGACCTTCGGCGGCAACAATGATTACGCCTATGCCGTAGCCATACAGCCAGACGGCAAGATCGTGGTGGCCGGGAATTCCTGCGTCTTCGCCCCATGTGATTTCGCGGTCGTCCGCTATAACGCGAACGGGTCTCTCGATGCGTCCTTCGGCGTGGGCGGCAAGGTGACGACTGACGTCGGCGCGGGCGACGATGATTACGCCTACGCCGTCGGCATCCAGTCCGATGGGAAGATACTGGCGGCGGGTTTTATCACTACCGCCTCCGGCTGGGATTCGGCCATCGTCCGATACAACTCCGATGGGTCTCTCGATACGTCCTTTGGCGCGGGCGGCAAGGCGACGCTGTATATCGGCGGAGACACTTGGGTCAGCGCCCTCGCAGTCCAGTCCGACGGAAAGATCATCGCGGTAGGCGGCGGCTCTAACGGCGCCAACTATGACATAACCGTTGTCCGTTATATCTCGAACGGGACGCTCGATGCGTCCTTCGGCACGGGCGGCATCGTGCAGGCAGACCGTAGCGCGGGCTAAGATGATTACGCCAACGCCGTAGGCATCCAGTCCGACGGGATGATCGTCGTGGCCGGGGCTTCCACCAACGGCAGCGGCTCCGCCAGTGATTTCGCCGTCGTGCGCTATAACTCCGACGGCACGCTCGATACGTCCTTTGGCGCGGGCGGAAGCGTGGTGACGGACATTCGGGGGTATGACGATTACGGCAACAGCCTCGCCATCCTCTCCGATGGAAGGATAGTCGTGGCCGGGGATAGCTATGGTTTGGTGGATCGAGATTTTGCCGTAGTCCGCTATAACTCCGACGGCACGCTCGATGCGTCCTTCGGCGTGGGCGGCAAGGTGACGACTGACGTCGGCGCGGGCGACGATGATTACGCCTACGCCGTCGGCATCCAGTCCGACGGGAAGATCGTCGCGGCCGGGCCGGCCGGCAACGGCATGCTCAGTGATTTTGCCGTTGTCCGTTATAATACGGATGGGACGCTTGATGCGTCCTTCGGCGCGGGCGGCATGATCAGGACGGATTCCGGGTCCATCGACTTCGCCAACGGACTCGCCATTCAGCCGGACGGCAGGATAGTCGTTGCCGGGTACTCCTATGCAGGCGGCGCGGGCGGCTATGGTTTTGCCGTTCTAAGGTACCTCGTTACCGCGTCCGCGCCCGACCTCGCCGTATCGCCGGTCTGGCCCGGCAAGAGCCGCGCGCGGCACGTCCATCGTCATAGATAACACGGTCGCCAATACAGGCACGCTGTCCTCCGTCGTCTCCTACGGCAAACTCTACCTCTCGACCGACAACGTGCTCGACGTAGACGATATCTACCTCGGCCAGCGGTATACCCCGGCGCTCGCGTCTGGCGCGTCTAACGCGAAGGCGACCTCGGTAAGGATACCTCCGACCGTTGGCACTGACAATTACTACATCATAGTAATGGCCGACGCAACGGACACTAACGCCGAGTTGGACGAGGGCAACAATACCGCGTCGTTCGCCATCACGGTGACGAGGGATATCGACATGACGGTATCGGCCCTCTCCGGCCCAGCGAGCGTAGTCAGGGGCGGGACGATAAACGTATCCAACACGGTTGCCACGGCTGGTTCCGGCACGACGGCTGCCTCTTACGTCAAATTCTATCTCTCGGCGGATAATATCCTCGACGGCTTAGACGCGCCCCTGGGCCAACGCTCGGTAGGCGCGATAACCGCGGCCGCGCCTTCGTCCACGGTCAAGTCGCTGACGATACCTACGGCGACCGTCGCGGGCAGCTACTTCATCATCGCCAAGGCCGACGCCACGGACACGAACGCCGAATATAATGAGGCGAACAACACGGCGTCATATCCGATTACGGTCGTCAGATTCGTCGACCTCTCGATAACCGCGCTCACGCCTCCCGCCGGCCTCACGGCGGGCACAACGGCCAGCGTCGGCTACACCGTAGCCAACACGGGCACGGCCTCGGCCACGGCCTCCTACGGAAGTTCTACCTCTCGCTCGGCAACGTGATAGACCCGGCGACCGGCATCTACCTCGGCCAGCAGGCGGTCGGCACGATAGCCGGCTCCGGCTCCATCGCTCAAACCGCGAAGCTGTGGATAGGATACAACACGATAGCCCCTGGGGACTACTACGTCGGCGCGGTGGCCGACGCTACGAACGCGAACCTTGAGACGGACGAGACGAACAACGTGACGGTGAGCGGGTCGGCGATAACCCTGTCGAGGAACATCGACCTTGCCGTGCTCGTGACCGCGCCTGTCAGCGCCGGTGCAGGCAGCGTCGCCTCGGTGGATTATACGGTGACGAACCAAGGCACGACCGGCGCGAACGTCTCCAAGGCTGACATATACCTCTCGACCGACACGGCTATAGACGCAACCGACGTCTATCTGGGCCAGGTCTCCTGCGGCCTGCTCGCCCCGGGCGGGACATGCTCCGGCGCCGCGAACGTGACGATACCGGCGAACACAAACCAAGGGCAGTATTACATCGGCGTGATAGCCGACTCGACGAACACCAACACCGAGGCGAACGAGACGAACAACGCGGCCGCAAGCGCCGCGATGACGGTGGGGCCGGCGGCGCTTTCAATCTCGCCGGCCTCGGCCTTTGCCGCTGGATGCTATGGCGATGCCGTAGTATTTACCGCGAGCGGCGGCACCGGCTCATATACGTGGGCCTGGGACACGACTCAACTCCCGGCGCCCCAGCCCTGGGAGTACGCGGCGGACCTGACCGTCCTCAACGCGACGCAGGCAAGATGGTTCGACGACGCCGACTACTTCTGCGGGCCGAGCGCCTCAGTACCCGTAACGGTAACCGACTCCCTCGGCGCAAGCGCGACGGCTAATCTGCCGGTCAATTAGGCTGCAAGCGGGGCGGCGTCTAACCCGCCCCGCTTGCGCCGCTTCCAGTTGACACAAAAACGGGACAGGGGCTTGCCAAACGGCAAGCCCCTGTTGTTTATTACAGCCCGTTGGGTTAGCGCAGCCCCCGATAGATATTTACAAAGCAGCCCTGTTTACAATATATCTGCGATTTACAAAGCAGCCCTATCTGCAAATCGTAGCTCTATGGGTGGGGGATTGCCCCAACGCCCCCCCCCCATCCCTTCCTTCCCACCAGAAGCAAGGGGAAGGGGGTTTCGTGGTTGGGTTAGCGTAGCTTAACCCGGCAATTGCGCTGCCGTCGAAACCAATATTTGTTGGGTTGAAAAGCGCAACCCAACCTGCCGTCTGCCGGTCAACTATTGATAGCTGCATAACTAATATCCTAGCTAAGGCGTAAAGAAAGCCCGCTTTTTTTGAAGAATGAGCGAAGCAATGGCTGCTTTTTCTGGAGGGAGCGCATATTGCCACGGGTATTCGTTGCAAGAGTGTCAACTTCCATTGCAGTCATGTTAGCCATTGGG
>JACRCM010000157.1 GCA_016219025.1 Deltaproteobacteria bacterium
TAAAAGCCTTTGTGCGATCAAGATTCGGGTTTCTCCGGACAGCATATATCGCCGAAAGCTAATTTCTTGAAAAATAAAGGATTTATTTTTCTCGGCAAGGTATTATCTGCGAGCCTTGGAATTTAACCGGACAGTAGTGGTGTCGCAATGCAAAAATCGGAGAAAAAACCTCTTTTTTCGGAGGGGTTTTACCCCTAAAATTTAAAAGAAATCGCTTATAGGGCATCGTGGAGATGCCTGTTTTTTTTACAAATACAATTGCGACACAGTCTCTCCAGCTTGGGAACGTATTTGCCTTGGAAGCTCAGCTTCCAGATAATTGCGTTACCATGCAGAGCTTGGTAACGAGTGGGATCAAGTCCCAGCCTCACCCAACTTGTTATCGTCCCTCCCTACCCTCCCATCTCCCTGTGCGCCCGTTCTATTTCTGAGGCTATCCGGCCGGCGGCCTTTTGCGGGTCTTTGGCGTCCCTTATCGGTCTGCCGACGACGACGTAATCAGCGCCGTTTTTGACGGCGTCGTAGGCCGTCACGACGCGCCTCTGGTCTCCGGCGTGGTCGTCCTTTCCGCGGATGCCGGGCGTGACTATCACAAAGTCCTTGCCGCAGGTCTTTCGCACCGCGCTTGCCTCGCGGCCTGAGCAGACAACCCCGGCGCACCCGCTCTCCTTTGCGAGCCGCGCGCGATGCAGGACAAGGTCGAGCGGCTCTTTATACGCAGGGTCGATCCCGGCCTCCGCAAGGTCGGCCTGACCGAGGCTCGTAAGCACCGTCACCCCAAGCACCTTGACGCCCGCGGCGGCCTCAACAGCGGCCCTGAGCAGGCTTGCGCCGTCAGAGGTATGCACGGTTGCGAACCTGACGCCCAGGCCAGAGGCCGAGCGCATCGCGCCTATGACGGTCGCGGGTATGTCGTGGAACTTGAGGTCGAGGAATACGCCGCACCCTGCGTAGTCGTGCACGGCCTTTACCACCTCCGGCCCGGCGGAGACGAACAGCTCAAGCCCGACCTTGAAGACCCCGACGTGGTCTTTCAACAAGCGCGCATACCTTAGCGCGTCTCCGGTATTCGGCACGTCGAGCGCGAAGATGATCCGGCCGCGAGGGTCGAAAGAAACCGTGGACGCCTCTCTCTCCTTCATGCTGCAAAACATTCGTTTACCTCCTGTTTTGGGGAAGCGGAAAAATCCTTTGCCGCCGCGCAAAAAAGACGGGGTCTATTAAACCCCGCCTCGATTGTTGCGCGTCCATTTCTCCGGTTTAACAGGCTGCTGAAAAACATCCATCTGCTTCGTTGTCATAGAGCTACGATTTACAAGGCAGCCCTATCTGTAAATCCGCGCTCCTCGATGCGGCGCACAACAAATAGAGCTACTTTGTAAATCGTGCGCCATTCGCCGCTCCCCTATTTGATAGGGGCCTCGCATCTGGCTGGGTTCCCATTGCGCTTTTTCTTCTTTGCGATTTACAAAGTAGCTCGATTTACAAAGTAGCTCGATTTACAAAGTAGCTCGATTTACAAAGTAGCTCGATTTACAAAGTAGCTCTATGGGAAGATCGATGACTGCGTCAGGCTGGCAAGGAAGTTATCCTTTTATATTGCCCAGCACCACTTTCCGCCGCCGGGATTTATACAGGCACGCAGCTTCGTGCCGGAAAATGGTGCTGGGCGGCCAGAGGGCAGCCTGTCCAGATTTCGAGTTTTTCAGCAACTTATTAGAAGTCCGGCAGGTCGCCCGCGGGTCTCTTCTTCGCGGACGCGCGCTCGCCTTTTCTCTTCTCGGCCTCTTCGGCCTCTTTGGTCTTTTTATGGAGTTCGAGAAGGTCGGTCTTCGTGAAGATGGCGTCGAGCTTGAGGCCCGTCTTCGCCATGATGTTCTCCCTCGCGCCCTCCTCCCTGTCAACGAGCGCTATGACGCGGCGGACGTTGAGGCCCTCTTCCCGCGCCCGCTCTATGGCGGTGATGGTCGATGCGCCGGTCGTCGTTACGTCGTCGACTATGGCCACGTCGGCCCCGGGCCTCAGGTTGCCCTCTATCCAGCGCATGGTCCCGTGCCTCTTGGCCTCCTTCCTTACGACAAAGGCGTCGAGCCCCTTGCCCTGCTGGGTGCTTACGAGCGCGGTCGCGTAGGCGATCGGGTCGGCCCCGAGCGTAAGCCCGCCTATGCCGTCGACCGGCGCCATCTTCAGCTCCTGAAAGAAGGTAAAGCCGACGAGCTCCATGCCTTCCGAGCTCATCATCGTCTTTTTGGCGTCGATGTATACGTCGCTCGTCTTTCCGCTCGACAGTTGAAACTTGCCCTCCGGGTCATGCTGAAATGACCGCACGTATAATATCTCCAGCAGATGGGTCTTATACTCCTGGCCCATTATCTGATTGTCCACGTCGTACATGTCCGTCTCCTTCTCCTGTGCCGGAATTTGATTGATATCGGATTATAACGCTGAACGCTCGCGCGTTCAAGTGAAATCGGCTAATCAGTTGACTTGCGCCCCGGTTATGCCGTATCCTTGAATTATATGGACAAGGACGCATATAAGCTAAAGGTCTACCTCGACCGGCTCAACACAAGATACGGCAAGGCTTACCTGCCGAGCGACCCGCTCGAATTCGTGCACGGGTACAGGACGCCGGAAGACCGCGAGGTAGCCGGGCTTATAGCATCGAGCCTCGCATACGGCAGGGTCGAGGGCATAAGGCGGAGTGTGGGCGCGGTGCTTGGGGCAATGGGCAAGTCGCCTGCCGCGTTCGCCATGCGCTTCGACCCGGCGAGGGACAGGGCCGCGTTCGCCGGGTTCGTCCACAGGTTCAACAGGGCGGCTGACATAAGATGCCTTGTCTGGTTTGCCCGCCGGATGATGGAGGAGGCCGGGTCGATCGGCGCGTTCTTCACAAAGGGCTGCCCTGAAGGCGCAGAGATGAAAGAGGCCCTCGCGGCCTTCTCCGAAAACGTCCTCGGTATCGGTCATGGCGGCGCTTATCCGGGGCGCGGCCTGCCTAAGGACGCGGGGGTGCGCTTCTTCTTTCCCTCGCCCAAGGACGGCAGCGCATGCAAGAGGCTCAACCTCTACCTGCGCTGGATGGTCAGAAGAGGAGACGCGCTGGACTTCGGGATATGGAAGGAGGTAGACCCGGCAAGGCTCATCGTGCCGCTCGATACCCACATCGCCCGCATATCCAGCAACCTCGGACTGACAAAGAGGTCTACGCCCGGCTGGAAAATGGCCGCCGAGGTGACGGCGGCTTTGAAGAGGCTCGACCCTCACGACCCGGTAAAATACGACTTCGCCCTCACGAGGCTCGGCATCCTTGCGGCCTGCCCCAGTAGGCGCGATAAGGAGAAGTGCGCCGCCTGCATGATAAGAGAGGTCTGCGTGCTGTAGGCCGGGCGGCAAGAAAAGGTTTTGACGGCGGGGCCTATGCCGGACGCCGATGTCTCACGCAGGCAGGCCGCCCGGACTGATAGGAAAAGGTTTTGACAGGCGCTGCCGGATGGGGTAACATCACGGGTAAACTACCAGAAGAGCGCGGCCCGCCCATTGGATTTTATCTGACCTGACGAGACGGCCGCCACGCTCACAGAGCGGCCATCATGACACCTAAGAGCGCCTTGAGGGATGAACTTCGTGAAACCGGTCAGGTCATGCGGATACAGGAAGTCTTCGACCTCGTAAAAGACGACATCGGCAGGATGGAGGAGGGGTTCAAAAAGACCCTCAACTCCAACGTCTACCTCGTCGGCAAGGTCGGCGACTACATCCTGAGCAGCGGCGGCAAGCGCTTCAGGCCGATGGTCCTCCTCCTCTTGGCGCGCCTGTGCGGTTGCGCGGGCGAGAGGCACGTGCCCATGGCCGGGGTGGTGGAGTTCATACACACGGCCACGCTCCTGCACGACGACGTGGTGGACAACGCGACCCTTAGGCGCGGAAACGCCGCCGCGAACACGGTCTGGGGAGACGGGGCGTCCATACTCGTCGGCGATTATCTCCTCTCCAAGGCGTTCGCCCTCGCGGTGGCCAACGGCGATATGCGCATCCTGAGCCTCCTTTCGCAGACGACCACGCGGATGGCCGAGGGCGAGGTCTTACAACTCATGCGCCACTCCGACGCCCGCACGACCGAGGAGGAATACCTTGAGGTGGTGACGAACAAGACCGGCGTGCTCATATCGGCCTCGGCCCAGATACCCGCCATGCTCGCTGGCGTCTCCCTTGAAAAAGAGGTCGCCATCGCCAACTACGGCCTCAACCTCGGCATAGCATATCAATTGATGGACGACTGCCTCGATTACACGTCCACGGACGCGGACCTCGGCAAGGCCGTGGGAAACGATCTGCGAGAAGGCAAGGTCACCATGCCCCTCATACACGCCATCAAGAACGCGACCCAGGTTGAACGGCAATTCCTAAAGGAGACCATAGAGGCCGAGGGACTCACGGATGAACGTTTGACCCGCGTCATGGAGATAATCGACAAGCGCAAGGGCATCGAATATACGGCGCTGCGCGCCTCGGCATACATAGAAGACGCCAAGCGCAGCCTCGACCTCTTCGAGCCCGACATCAACACCGCCGCGCTCATGGCCGTGGCGGACTTCGTCATAGAGAGGAAGTATTGAACGGATTAGGAACCGTAATGCGCGTGCGTTATACGTGATGCGTAGAACGCACGCGCATCGCGGCCTTTACAGACCTTGAAACTCCCCCAAAGCGAAAAGGCGAAAAAGACCCTCGGCATCCTTGGGCGCGAGTTCCCGGGCGCCCGCGGCACCCTCGTCTTCAATAATCCGCTCGAACTCCTCGTTGCGACGATCCTCTCGGCGCAGACCACGGACAAGCTCGTAAATACGGTCACCGGGACGCTCTTCAGGAAATACAAGACCGCATCTGATTACGGCAGCGCGCCGTTGGAAGAGATTGAGCGGGCAATTGGCCGCGTCAACTTCTTCCGCAACAAGGCAAAGTCCATCAAGGGCTGCTGCCGGATGCTCGCGGACGAATGGGGCGGCGGCGTGCCGGATACGCTCGAAGCGCTCGTTGCGCTTCCGGGCGTGGGCAGGAAGACCGCGAACATCGTCCTGGGCAACGCATTCGGCAAGGACGCGCTCGCCGTTGACACCCACGTAAGGAGGGTGGCGGGCAGGCTCGGGCTTACGGCATCGGACGTGCCCGGCGAAATAGAAAAAGACCTTTGCGCCGTCATACCTAAAACTCTCTGGACTCAAACGACTCACCTCTTCATCCTCCACGGCCGCAAGACCTGCAAGGCCAAACGTCCGCTGTGCGGCGAATGCCCCGTAAGGGAGTTGTGCGATTATTACGCGGCAGTCAACAAGGGCGGCAAGACCGGTTAAAGGACGTGGGACGGTACTACGAAAACCCCTTCCCACCGATTCTGGGGGAAAGAAGGGATGGGGGGCATTGGGGCAACCCCCCACCCAACCCTCCCCCCAAAAACGGGTGGGTATTTGATTGACAGGCGAGACAGTATCTACGAAACCCCCTTCCCCCCGATAGAACTACTTTGTAAATCCTGTGGAAAAAGAAGGGGTGGGGGTACGCTGGGGCGTCAAACTGACGATACATTGAAACCCGTCCTTTTACGCATCACGTATAACGCACACGCATCACGGTCTTCCCATGCGAGCCATCGTATTCGACAAAACCCTTATCTACGCAAAAGACTACCCCACACCGATGCCCGGGGACGGGGAGGCCCTTATCAAAGTGGTCATGGCCGGGATCTGCGCTACCGACCTTGAGATAATAAAGGGCTACATGGGCTTCAAGGGCGTGCTGGGCCACGAGTTCTGCGGCATGGTCGTGGAGGCGGCGGATAGCGCCCTTACCGGCAGGCGCGTTGCCGGAGAGATAAACATCGGGTGCGGCAGGTGCAAACTCTGCGCCTCCGGGGCGCGCAACCACTGCCCTGAGCGCTCCGTGCTCGGCATCCTCAACAAGGACGGGGTATTCGCCGATTATGTAACCATGCCCGTTGAAAACCTCCACCCGTTGCCCGGCTCCATAACGGACGAAGAGGCGGTCTTCATCGAGCCGCTGGCCGCGGCATTCGAGATAGGGGAACAGGTCGAGCTTGAAGGCAAGGACGTCTGCGTGCTCGGAGACGGCAGGCTCGGCCTGCTGTGCGCCCAGGCCATCGCCCTGTCCGATTGCAACCTGACCGTGATAGGCAGACACGCGGAGAAGCTGGCGATACTGGAGAGACGCGGCATCCGCGCAAAGATCGGCGCGTCCGGGATGGGCAGGATATTCGACGTAGTCGTGGACTGCACCGGCTCGGCCTCCGGGTTCGCCGAGGCGCTCGCCCTGGCAAGGCCGCGCGGCACGGTCGTGCTCAAGACGACCGTAGCGGAGCGGACGGATATGAACCTCAACCAGCTCGTCATAGACGAGATAACGGTCACAGGCTCCCGCTGCGGCCCGTTCAAGAGCGCGATAGTCGCCCTCGCCGGCAGGCGCGTCGACGTCTTGCCGCTCGTGTCAAGGATATTTTCAATGGAAGACGGCATTGCCGCGCTGGGGCACGCGGGAAAAAAAGGCGTGATGAAGGTGCTGGTGAGGGTGGGGTGAGACGGCAGGCGCGGGTTTTTCCCGTTCTCGGTAACGTCAAGTATTTTGTGTCACAAGGAAAGGGGCAGCGGTTCCTTGTTTCTTGTTTTCGTAGGTAAATACCGCAAAGAGTATCCTTTCTATGCTGGTTTTGCCGCTGAAGGCTCCCATTGGTCTTGTCCTTCTTCTCACCTCCCTGAATCTTCTCTCTATGGCATTGGTGGTTCTTGTAGCCTTTCTCCAGTCTTCGTCCTTGAATTTGAAGAATGCGAGAAGGTCGTCA
>JACRCM010000159.1 GCA_016219025.1 Deltaproteobacteria bacterium
CGCCTGACCGGCCACTATCCCGGCAAAGGTCATGGTCGTTGCCGTCGCGTATATGAGACCGGCATTGCTCATCGGTTCGCCGGGCGTCCAGCCCCTTATCCAATATGCGAAGAAGAATCCAGCCATGCAGAGGGCCGCCTCGATCGGCCCGAGGAAGAGGTATGCCCGCATGAGGGTCTTCCACCCGAGCAGACGGTCGTTTTTGGGTCTCGGCCTCTCCTTCATTATGCCGCTCTCAGGCGGCTCGGCCCCCAGGGCCAGCGCCGGAAAGACGTCGGTGCCAAGATCAACGGCGAGTATCTGCATGACCGTCAGCGGCAGGGGTATCTTGAAGACCACGAAGGCGGCGAACGGTACGAGCTCCGGGATGTTGCTGGCGAATATGTAGGTGACGAACTTCTTGATGTTGGAGTATATGGCCCTGCCCTCGCGCACGGCATCCACGATGGTTGAGAAGTTGTCGTCGGTGAGCACCATCTCAGCCGCCTCCTTTGCCGCGTCCGAGCCGCGCATCCCCATTGCTATGCCGATGTCGGCCTTCTTGAGCGCCGGGGCGTCGTTGACCCCGTCTCCGGTCACGGCCACGACCTCGCCGTTATCCTGAAGCGCGGTCACCACGCGGAGCTTGTCCTTTGGCTCCACGCGGGCGAAGATTGTCTCGCCCTTGCCGAGGAGTTCGCAGAGCGCCGCGTGGGAGAGGCCGTTCATCTCCTCCCCGGTAATGACGCGGCCATCGGCGGCCATGCCTATCTGCGTGGCTATGGCGCGGGCCGTGAGGCTGTAGTCCCCTGTGACCATCACGACGCGGATGCCGGCGGTATGGCACTCGGCTATCGCGGCCTTGACTTCGGGCCTCGGCGGGTCGTGCATGGCTATGAGCCCGAGGAGGGTAAGGCCGGTCTCCACCTTCCCGGCCTCGTAAGCCTCCTGCTCCTCAAGTTCCCTGAACGCCACGGCAAGGACGCGCAGGCCCGTGGAGGCAAGCTCGTCGTTATGGCGGAGCGTCTCCTCCAGCTCAGCCGCTGACAACGGAACGACCCTGCCGTTCCTGAAGACGTGCGCGCAAAGCGCGAGCGTCTCTCTGGGCGCGCCCTTTACAAAGGCAATGGCGGCGCGCGCCCCGCCGGGCGGATGGGCTTGTGCGCGGAGGCCCCCGGCCTGATGGATGGTCGTCATCCTCTTGCGTATGCGCTCGAACGGCAGGTGCCCTACCCGCTTGAAACTCGCGCGGAGTTCGTCCATCCTGAGTCCAGCCTTCATGGCCGCGGTTATGATGGCGGCCTCGGTGGGGTCGCCGGAGACCCGCCACTGCGGATTGCCGAAGGACGGCGGCAGGAGGGCCGCGTTGTTGCACAGGGCCGAGGCCGTAAGGAGGCGCGTCACGCCGCCCAACTCCAGCGCCTCTTTCGTAAGCGCGGCGCCGTTGCAGATGAACCCGCCCGTTGGCTCGTATCCCGCGCCCGTCACCTCTATTATCTTAGCGTCGGCCAATATGCGCTCCACGCGCATGAGGTTTTGCGTGAGCGTGCCGGTCTTGTCCGTGCATATCACGGTGGCGCTGCCAAGGGTCTCCACGGCGGAGAGTTTCTTGACTATCGCCCCCCTGGCCGCCATGCGCTGAACCCCCATTGCGAGGGAGAGCGAGACGGTTGGCAGCAGGCCCTCCGGCACGTTGGCGACGATTATGCCGATGGCGAAGACGAAACTCTCGGCGATGGATAGCCCGGCGACGGCCTGCCCGGCGAAGAAGAAGGCCGCACCGAGCGTCACGGCCAGCAGCGTGACCGTCCTCGTGACGCGGGCGAGCTCCTTTTGCAGGGGGGACTGCTCCGGCTTTATCGCCTGCGTGAGGTATGCGACCTGCCCGATCTCCGTGTCCATGCCCGTGGCCGTGACGATAATGGAGCCTGAGCCTGAGAGCACCGTGGTGCCCGCGAAGACGATGTTCGGCACTTCGGCCCAGATGAACCCGTGGCCGTCGGCTATGGGTTCGGCTATCTTGTAGATGGGCCTCGCTTCTCCGGTAAGCGGGCTGTTGTCCACGCGCATGTCTTCGGCCTCTATGAGCCTGCCGTCCGCCGGGATGCTGTCGCCCTCTTCAAGCATGATAAGGTCCCCGGGCACGAGCCTGTCCGCGTCCAGCTCGACCGCCGAGCCGTCCCGGAGCGCCCGGACTTTTTTAGGCAGGAGCCTCGTCAACGCCTCCACCGCGCGTTCGGCCTTGTACTCCTGCAAAAGGCCCCCGACCGCGTTGATGACGATGACGGCGAATATCGCCCAGCCAAGCTCCGGCATCCCGGCGATGAACGACATTATTCCGCCCGCCCAGAGGAGCACCGCGAATAGATTCAGGAAGAGGTTGTGGAGGAAGTCTTTAAATAACGTCGAGCCGCGTATGCGGCGCAGCGTATTGGCTCCTGCGATTTTAAGGCGCGCCGCGGCCTCCGCGTCCGTAAGGCCCTTCTCCGGCGTGCCGAGTTCGGCGAAGACCTCGTCCCTTGTCAGCGGCACGTAATAAGACCGCGCCCCGCCCTCTGATTTCGCCACCGCCTCCCTTATCCCGGCCTCGTCAGTGGCCGCAATGAGCGCGTGGTGAAACGCCCTGTCCAGGAGGAGTCCCTCTATCTTCGAGAGGAGTTGAATATGCGTGCCGCTCTCCTTCATGGGTGAGACTATCATAAAGAAGATGCGGACCGGGCGTTTTTTTACCGGGTGCGGCACCCCGCGCCTTGCCACCGCGATACCTATGGCCGTGTCATGGGCGTCCTCGGAAAGGCAGTGGAAGACCGCGGATTGAGTGCCCGCGAGTATCCCCTCCATGGACTCGTGCTCCATGAGGCCGCACAGCGCCCTGGCCGCCGCGCCCCGGCCCTCCGGGAGAAGCCCCTTTGAGAGCGCGTCGAGCACGGTCGAGTGGTCTTTGGCCTTTATGCCGGGTATGACGCATTTAAGGATGCCCGCTATCTCCATGAATCCATTATATCAGAGCGCAAGCGACGCAAGCCGCGCGGCTTGCAATCCGGGCCGGGAATTATTATAATCACATTCGCAGCCAATGAAAAAGACGCGGATATTCATAGCGGACGACCACCCGGTGCTCAGAAGCGGCATCCGGGCGGTCTTCACCGGGCGCCCGGAGTACACGGTCGTGGGAGAGGCCGACGGCGGGGTGGAGGCGTTGAAGGGCATACTCAGCCTCAAGCCCGACTGCGTGATAATGGACATCACCATGCCGGACTTGAACGGCATAGAGGCCACGAAGCGCATCCTCGAGGAACTGCCCGGCTCCAGGGTGGTGATACTCTCCATGCACACGGACGTCTACCACGCGGTGGACGCGTTCAGGGCCGGCGCGCTCGCCTACGTGCTAAAGGACTCAGGCCCGGCCGAACTCCTCTCGGCGGTGGAGAAGGTAATGGCCGGTGAGAAGTTCGCAAGCCCCGCGGTCACCGCCGGACTCCTCAACGACTTCGTGGACATCATCAGGAAGGAGCAGAGCCACGACCCGTTCGACGCCCTATCCCACAGGGAGAGGGAGGTCCTGCAGCTCATCGCCGACGGCGCCACGAGCAAGGAGGTGGCCGGGAGGCTATTCATATCCGTATCCACGGTCAAGAGCCACCGCAACAACCTGATGAAGAAGCTCGACTGCAACGACATGGCCGGTCTCATAAAAATCGCCATACGCAAGGGGCTTGTAAAGTCCGAGTAAGCCCGCCCCCTCCGCCCCGCCTCATCCCTTTGGACATCCCAGAAATCAATCCTTTTACCGATTATAATGCCGCGGGAAGAGGCCGATGAGATATTAATGGAAAGCGGAGAAATCGGCCTTCAAAGTGCGGTTGCTAATCGGATGGGTGCCTGTATGGTCAAGAAGATCCTCATAGTCTCGACGGATCGCACCATAAGACTCATGGCCGGGTTTACCCTTCAGATGGAGGAGTATAAGATCGTCGAGGCGCACAATAAAGACGACGCGATTAAAAAGATAGAAGACGGGTTCCGGCCCGACCTTATTCTCAACGGACTCGACCTCAACGGCCCGGACGGGTTGGCCTTCATAAAAGAGGTAAGGGACCGCCCGGAGTTCAGATACATGCCGATACTCACGCTTGCGAACGACTCGGCCCTTAAAAATCAGATCGAATGGCAGGAGGTCGGCGTAACAGGCTGGGTGCCGCAGCCGTTTACCGGCAAACAACTGCTGGAGATGGTCAACCTCGTGCTGTTTTAATCCCATCAGATGGGATATGAGAGACGCAACCCCCGCATGGCAGAGCGCCATGCGGGGGTTGCGTTTGTGTATCCTGGGGTTACGCGCCGTCAGGAGTCCCCTCCTGACGGCAGGGACGGGAGGGGGCGAGGCGGGACGCGGGGACGATAAACGAATCGGGCTGTCATCCCCGAATAGCCTGCCCTCGAATGTTTCTGCCGGGGGCTTCTATCGAGGGTATCCATCGGGGATTAAAACCTCGGAATGACATATTGGACGGCCTTTACCCCGGTAAGCAAGGAGAAGAACCGTCATCAGCGCGCCGCCTTATTCCTCCCTCCAACCCCTTAACTGCCCGCAGGCGGCCTGTATCTCCAGGCCTTTGCTTGAGCGCACGATGACGGTGTAGCCCGCGTCCTGCAATATCCGGCTCATGGCCGATACCCGCTGGTTATCAGGGCTTTTGAAGGCCGCTCCCTGAAATTCGTTGAAGGGGATGAGGTTCACCTTGCAGGGTATGGAGCGCAGGAGAAAGGCGAGCCTCCGGGCGTCTTCCGCTGAGTCGTTTACGTCTCTCAGCACCACGTACTCAATGGTGACGTGTTTTTTGCCCGCGTGCGGGTAGGCCCGCAGCGCGGCGATAAGCCCCTTTATCGGGTACTTCTTATTTATGGGCATTATCCGGTCTCTGACCTCGTCAGTCGTCGCGTTCAGCGAGACCGCCAGGGCGCAGTTGGACTCCTCCCCGAATCTTTTAATCGCCGGGACGAGGCCCGCCGTGGATACCGTCACCTTGTTGTGGGAGAACCCGAACCCGTTGCCGTCGGTCAGGATTCCGGTGAAGCGGATGACGTTATCGTAGTTGGCGAGCGGCTCTCCCATGCCCATGAGCACCACGTTGGTTATCCGCTCCCCTTCGGCAAGGGGCGTTCCGGCGGCGAAGACCTGGCCGGTCATCTCGGAGAGCCGCAGGTTCCGCATGAACCCGCCCGCGCCGGTCATGCAGAAACGGCAGCCCAGCGCGCAGCCGGCCTGCGTGGATACGCACAGCGTGAGGCGCGCGGTCTCCGGTATGAGGACGGATTCGATGCGGTTGCCGTCCTCGAGCTCGGAGAGAAACTTGCGCGTGCCGTCAGGCGCGGTCTTCGCGTCGATGAGCCTTATGCCGCGGATGCCGTAGATATCCCTCATCCGCTCGCGCAGCGCAAGCGAGACGTCGGTCATCGCGCCTATATCGTCCACGCCCCTCTTGTAGACCCAGGCGAAGAGCTGCTTCGCCCTGTAGGGCTTTTCCCCGAGCGCCGAGACCTCCGCGAGCATCTCCTCGTATGTCATGTCCCTAAGATTTTTCAATGGGGATCCAAGCTGGAATGACGCGAGGGCCTTACGCCGCCTCGGCCTTTGATATGAGCCAGTAGATGACGCCGAGGACGGCCACGGCGGCCACGAGCGACAGTTGCGCCTCCACGGCGTCGTGTCTCAAGGACGCGACCAGTATCTTTCTTATCATGGCCACGAGCGCCACGCTTATGAAGACCTTGATGGCGAACTTGCCGCCCTTCAAGTGTTTTATCTCGGTGTCCATCAATTCTATGACCACCCACAGCATGAGAAGGCTTCCGAGCGACGAGAGGAGTCCCTTTTCGATGTCGCCGTCGAGTATGTGTATTATGTCGTAAGTGAATAGCCCTATGACCATCACCCCGAGAAAGACGAGACCGATGACGAGGACGATGTTGAGGCCGTGCGCGAACCTGTTGGCCATCTGTATGAGGTATGACTCGACCTTCTGCGAGAGGAAAAACTTCTTCTCCTCCTCTATGTAGGAGGAGGTGAAGCAGTCGAGGTTGATGTCGAGGATCTTCTCTATCGAGCGGCCGGCCTCGGCCCCGGCCTCGGCGTCCGTTTCCTCCTTGCGTATCACGCCGAGCGTGAAGGACTTGACGAAGTGAAAGGCCGCGTTCACGTAGTGGGCGTGGAGGCTTATCTTCACGTGCGCCAGACCGGCCTTCTCCAGTTCCTTGAAGTAAAGCTCGCCGTAGTCGCCTCCGAACAGGGCGATGAACCAGACCTTGAGGGCGTCCTGATGCCTCTTTATCGTCTCAGCGTCCTTGAAGAACTTGTGGGCCTCCTCGAAGTGCCTCACGTAGTCGTAGAACTCCACGACGAACTCGTCCTTGTACCGCTCCATTACCGGGCGCAGGCGCGAAAGCCGGGAGGCGTCCTCGTTGGTGAAGTTGTAGTGAGTCTTTATTTGAGAGGGCGTGTTCATGATAGAATTGCCTGCAATAGATTATCGGTTATCTTTGCGTGGATAACCGGTAATCGGGGTTGCTGTGCGGTTTTAGCCCGGAGGTTGCCGGGGATCCGGAAAACCTACAGGAGCTCCAGCGCGTTGAAGAAGTAGCCTATCTCGAACGCGGCGGTCTCAGGCGCGTCGGAGCCGTGGACGACGTTCGACTCTATCGAGTCCGCGTGGTCGGCGCGTATGGTGCCGGGCGCGGCCTTCTTAGGGTCGGTCGCGCCCATGAGGTCGCGCACCTTCTTTATCGCGCCATCGCCTTCGAGGGCCATGAGCACCACCGGCCCGGATGACATGAACTCGGTGAGGCTCCCGAAGAACGGCCGGGCGCGGTGCACGGCGTAGAAGCCCTCGGCCTGCTGCCTCGTGAGCGAGGTCATCTTCACCCCGACGACCTTGAGGCCGTTCTTCTCGAACCTGCCTATCACGTCTCCTATCAGGTTCTTCCTTACCCCGTCCGGCTTTACTATCGAGAGAGTGCGTTCCATTGCTCTGTTATTCTCCTCCTGGCGGCATTTTTTTCATCAAATTGGCTATCGTTACCTTCGCGGCGTCCTCGAAAGACACGGGACGCGCCATGAAGTTGTCGCTTGCGAGGTTGGCCTCAGCGACCCCTATCCATGCTATCTCGCCGGTGCGGCCGTCCCATATCTCAAGGTATATCTTTATCTGCGTCTCGTAGGTCTGAAAGAGGGTCAGGCCGAACGGGTTGAACCGTATCGTCTGCTTCTGCGAGAAGTCCAGTATCCTCGGCTGGGCGAAGTAACCCGCGCCAAGGGAGTCCGCTAGCGTATTCAGGACCCGCTTATCGAGGATGCCGGTCGAGGCGTAGTCCTTGAGCATGGCGGAGTAGACGGCCGTGTGTCCCTCCCTGTTCACCACGGAGAGGGTCTGCCAGTACGGGATGACCTTGACCCCCGGGCGCTCGGCTTTAAGGGCCTCCTCCACGAAGTCGCCGAGGAGCTTGCGGTACTCGAGGCCGTTGTCGTTGTTGGTGGCCGCGATGAGCGCGATGACGTCGCCTTGCTTGAGGTTGAACGCGGGCGCGCGGAAAGGCTCCCTCGTGTTCAGCACCACCTGCTGCATGGGCGCGGAGCACGATACGGCGCCGAGGAGCATGGCCGCGAGCAGGGCCGTCCGCAAGACCGCGCCCGTTCTAAACGGGCCGCGCCTTGTTATGTATGCGTCTCGTATGAGCGAGGTCTTCAAGGGTTCTTTGTTCCATGCGATGACCGGCGGACCGCCGGTCTTTGTCAGACGCCTCACGTCCCGCCGTAGCCGACGATGACTTGCCCGGCTTCGACCACCACGGGCACGTTCTTCCTGCCCCCGCTTATCCTGAGCATCTGCTCGAGATTGTCCGGGGACGCCTTGACGTTCACATACTCGACGTCATAGCCTTTTTTGGCGTATTCCTCACGGGCCGCCGATGTGTACGGTCAGGTGTCCTTGCCGTAGATAATGACCTTTTCGCGCATAAAAACCTCCCGTCTTGCAAGTTATAAATCATAGCATTCAAGGGGCCGGGTTTACAAGGGTATTCTGCGTCTCATTTGAAGAAGGCGTCCCTGTCGTAGATGAGCGTCGCAGTGCCTTCCCGCAATACGCCCGCGTCGACGACCTCGCCTATAAAGAGCGTGTGGTCTCCGGCGTCGTGATGCGAGACGACCTTGCAGTCCATCCACGCCACGGCCTCGCGGAGGATCGGCGAGCCGGTCGTCTTAGTGTCATACTCAACGCCCGCGAACTTGTCGGTCCTCGCCCCGCTCTTGAGGCCGTATCTCTTGCCGGTCTCCACGTTGTCCGGGCCGAGGACGTTCACCGCGAAGACCCCGGACGCCTTTATCATGCCGTGGGAGTATCTGGTCTTGCCGACGGAGACGGTTATGAGCGGAGGCGAGAACGACGCCCTGGCCACCCACGCGGCGGTCATGGCGTTGACCCTGCCGTCGTGGACAGTGCTTATGACGTATACGCCGTGGATTATCCGTTTTTGAGCCGAAGACACTTCGGGCTTTATCTGCTCCATGCCCCCTCCTTTTCACCGGTTACCGGGCGTTGAAAGATATTGCGCCGTAATAGCCAGCCGCCGACTCCCTGGTATTGTCCGTATCCGTCATGATGACTATGCCCGTCACGGCTGGCGGCTCGTCGTTGAATAGTCTCCTGTAGTCGGCGTAGACGTCGCGCTCCTCGTTCATCCATCGGCCCGCATATATATTGCCGCTCTCCACGGCGACCATCACAACCTTATCGGTGAACGGATTGGGCGCGGAGCGGTTCCTGGGGAGCCTGTTCGCCCAGATGTAGTTGACGGTGTTGCCGGGGAGCCTTATCCCGAAGAGCTTTTCCGCGAACGCGCGTTTGACCTTCTCGAAGAAAGTGGCCTTGTCCGGCTCATACTCGAAGGTCACATAGATGCGGGCGGCGTAGTCGTCGCCGCCCTGCCGCGCTTCGTCGCCCTTTTTCAGGGTATGGTCCACCTTCCAGCGCCACCTGAGTATCGGCGTCTTTCTGATGTCGAACCGCAGTTCCTTGTAGATGGCGGATGCGGCCTCGCTGCTCTCGGCCTTGAGAAAACGGTCTTCGCCGTCCTTCTCCACGCGGTAGACCGTGGGGTTCTTCTTTCTCGGCAGCCTGTAGTCCTTCCAGCCCGGGGGCGGGGCGCCGGGCACGCCGGCTGAGAAGTCGTCGATGACGACCCGCTGTACGTCCGGGGCAGGGAAGGCCGCCGGGGCGGACGCGGCGAGCAGGACGCAACTGAGAGCGGCTATATGAAACCTTCCGGCGAACCTCATCCCCTCTTGCTATATCCCCTCTGAAAGTATTGCAGGCATGGCGGCGCAGCGCAAGTCCGTAACCCATTATACCGCAAAGGCCCATACATATCCTCTCTTGAAAAGGGGCGCGATTTTTAATATACTTACATACTTGACCTTTTCTGGAGGTCAGTCGACAAAAAGGAGACATCAATGGCGAATGATCTGTTTTCAAAGGCGTGCAAACGGCAGCCGACGGCCTATACGCCGGTGTGGCTCATGCGTCAGGCAGGGCGCTACATGAAGGAGTACATGGCCATCAGGGAGAGGCATACCTTCCTTGAGATGTGCAGGACGCCGGAGATAGCCTGCGAGGTGACCATGCAGCCCGTGCGCGCCTTCGAGATAGACGCGGCCATAATATTCGCGGACATACTCCTGCCGCTTCCGGGCATGGGCATAAACCTGGAGTTCGCAAAGGGCGAAGGCCCGGTCATAGCGAACCCGGTGAGGACGCGGGCGGCGATAGACGCGGTTCGCCTCATAAACCCGGAGCAGGACGTGCCGTATCTCCTCCGGGCCATAAAGATGGTCAAGGCCGAGCTTAACGGCAAGGTGCCGCTCATCGGGTTTTCCGGCGCGCCTTTTACCCTTGCGTCCTACATCATCGAGGGCGAGGGGTCGAGGAACTACGTCCACGCCAAGACGCTCATGTACAGCGACCCCGGGGCGTGGGCCGCGCTCATGGATAAGATTTCGGACGTGATAATTGCTTACCTCAACGCGCAGATAGACGCGGGCGCCGAGGTCGTGCAGCTCTTCGACAGTTGGGTCGGGTGCCTTAGCCCCGGGGACTTTGAAAAATACGCGCTCCCGTATACCAAGAAGGTCATAGCCGGGATAAAGAAGACGGTGCCGGTGATAAACTTCGGCACCAACACCGGGACGTATCTCCACCTCGTCAAGCAGGGCGGCGGCGATGTAATCGGCGTCGACTGGCGCGTGAGGCTCGATGAGGCGTGGCGGACGATAGGCTACGACCGCGCCATACAGGGCAACCTCGACCCGGTCGTGCTCTTCGGCCCGGTCTCCGAGATAAGGCGCAGGGTAAAGGAGATTATCGCAATGGCCGAAGGAAGGCCGGGCCACATATTCAACCTCGGCCACGGCATCGTCCTCGGCACTCCGGTCGACAACGTCCGCGCGGTCGTGGACGCGGTGCACGAGTTCAGCGGGAAGTAAGACAAGACGGTTATCAGTTATGGAAACTTTGATTTATTCAAGCACGTCATTGCAAGCCTTTCGCCATGTCATTCTGAGGAGCGCGATTTACAAAGTAGCTCTATCTGCGACGAAGAATCTTGGTTTTTCGCTCAGGATAAACTCCGCGAAGCGATTTGCAATGACAGAAACAGAATAGATTAGAGCTTCCTTGCCGGTAAAGGATAAAAATATGTTTTTTACCATTCACGGATAACCGATAACAGATAACCGATAACCGTAATAAAAAGGACAACCCATGACAGTAAAGAACCCAAAGACCGCAGTCCTGTATCTTGCCTTCGGCGGCTCGGACTCGGTCGAGAACTGCGAGCCGTTCGTCAGGAATGTGCTCAGGGGCAAGCCCATCACCCCTGAGATAATCGAGAAGATAAAGGACAGGTACGGGATTATCGGCGGCAGGTCCCCGCTCCTCGACATCACGACCGCTCAGGCAAAGGCCGTTGACGCGGAGCTTCGCGGCCAGGGCATCGAATACCCTTACTACGTCGGGATGCGCTATTGGCACCCGTTCATCAAGGACACTCTCGCCCGTATCAAGGCCGACGGGGTGGAGCGCGTCATCGCCGTAATCATGAGCACCTTCAATACGCTCGCCACGACGAGCGGATATCACGCCGAGGTCGATGAAGCGGTGGCGGCGCAGGATGGCGCTCCTTCGGTCGAGTTCGCAAGGGAGTGGCACCAGCACCCGTCCCTGATAAAGGCCGTGGCCGGCAACATGCAGACCGAGATGTGCGCCTTTGCCGACCTCTCGGAGGTAATGGTCGTCTTCTCCACGCACAGCCTGCCCATGAACATCCTCGAGGGCGACCCTTACGAGATGCAGATACACCAGAGCGCCGAGAAGGTCATGGCCAAATTCAAGGCCGACTGGATGGTCGGGTATCAGAGCAAGGGCGGCGGGTTCAGGGAGTGGATGGGGCCGACGACCGAAGAGGTGATAGACGAGGCCAAAAAGAGGGGCAAGAAGGGCGTAATCGTCGTGCCCATAGGCTTCGTGGCCGACCACGTCGAGACCCTCTATGACATAGACGTGCTCTTCAAGGGATACGCCGAGTCCAGGGGGCTTGTCTTCAGGAGATCGGCCTCGCTCAATACGAATGAATTTTTCATTAGGGCCATCGCCGATACGATAGCGAAGCACACCTTTCAGGTAAGGCGCTTTTTTTGAAAAAGCGAGTCGTCATAATAGGCGCGGGCATAGCGGGACTTTCGCTGGCGTGGTCGATCCGCGAACACCAAAAGCCCGGGCAGGAATGCGAGGTCTTGATACTCGAGCGCAAAGACCGGCCCGGCGGCAACATCAGAACCGAAAAAACCGGCGGCTTTCTCATAGAGGGCGGGCCGGATTGTTTTCTCTCCGAAAAACCCTGGGCAATGGAGCTTTGCAAGAGGCTCGGCCTCGGGGACGAACTCCTCATGACGAACGAGGAGAGGAGAAAGACCTTCGTCCTCTCAGGCGGGCGCCTCCACGAGCTTCCCGAAGGCGTCATCCTTATGGTGCCGACGAAGATGGTCCCGCTCGCAACCTCCTCCCTCATCTCCATCCCCGGCAAGATACGCATGGCCCTTGAGTTTTTCGTCCCCCGCAGAAAAGAGAAGGGGGACGAGAGCCTCGGCTCGTTCGTCAGGCGCAGGCTCGGTCAGGAGGCGCTCGACAAGATAGCCGAGCCGCTCGTGGCGGGCGTGCACGCAGGAGACCCGCAGACCATGAGCGTGCGCGCGTCGTTCCCGAAGTTCGTCGCGCTCGAAGAGGAGCACGGCAGCCTCATCCGCGGGATGCTCAAGCGCATGGCGCTTGCGCGTTCGACCCACAAAACCCCAGCTGCCGGCGGGCCTGAGCGCAAGAAGGTGACGATGTTCGTCACGCTAAGAGGCGGTCTCGGAACCCTGATAGAGACCCTGTGCGAGCGGATATGCCGCTCGAAGGATACCGCGCTCAGGACGGGCGTATCCGTCACCGGCGTGACGAAGAAAGACGGCGGCTGGCAGGTCTCGATTGAAGGCGGTGGCGGCATAGAGGCCGACGCGGTCGTCATAGCCGCGCCCGCGTATGCGGCCGCCTCCCTCCTGAGAAAGGCCGACGCCCAGCTTGCCGACAGGCTCCTCACCATCCCCTACGTTTCGACCGCCACGGTCTCCATCGCGTTCAAGAAGAAGGACGTAAGGCACCCGTTAAACGGCTTCGGCTTCGTCGTGCCCAAGACCGAAGGCAGGCGGATAATGGCGGCCACGTGGTCGTCGGTAAAGTTCAACCTCCGCGCCCCGGATGATTCCGTGCTGATAAGGTGCTTCGTGGGCGGGGCCAAGAACAACGACTTGGTCTCCCTCGACGACGACGTGATGACCCGCATGGTGAGGGAGGAGCTGAGGGAGATAATGGGCATAGACGCGGAGCCGGCGCTCACCCGCGTCTTCCGCTGGAAGGACTCCATGCCGCAGTATACGATAGGCCACGAGGAGAGGGTGGCCGCGATGGAGGAACGGATAGCCCGCCTCCCCGGACTCTACGTCACCGGCAGCGCCTACCACGGCATAGGCATAAGCGACAGCGTAAGAAACGCCGAGATAACGGCGAAGAAGGCGCTGCACTATTTGTTCGGGGGGTAGGGGGGTAGGGGGGCAGGGGGGCAGGGGGGCAGGGGGGCAGGGTGGGTTGCGCCCGTCTTTTACAGAGAGGTTCAACCGGCGTTCCGGCGGGCGCAGCACGCTCTGCAAGGCTACCAGGCTGAGTTTTAAGGCAGCATAAGGAGTTACGATAATGCCTGAATCAGAGAATCTTGAATTGAAGAAAACGCTTTTGAGTTCATCTAAAGTGTTCAATAAAATTGCAATCGAAAGCAAAATTGATCCTGAAAAATGGTAACCCCATCCCCATCAAAACAGGCCCTGATGCCGGTTGTGGTCTTTTTATCGTCATCGACCACGGCGGCATATTCAGCATGTACTGTCATATGAAGGAAGACACTCTCGATGTTAAGATTAGAGTGGACAGGTGATAGCTGAAGCGGATAACACCGGCCATTCCAGCGGTTCGCATCTGCATTTTCAGACGTATGTGATGGACGCCAACTCCAAGAAAGTTCCGTTTGATCCGTTTTTCGGGTGAATGCTATTCTTATAACTTTGGGATTGACTCGAATATTACGGCGAGGAAACAAGAAAGACGCTGGTCTTCCTGACCAATAACTTCAACCTCTGCGCTTCGACCATCGCCGGCATTTACAAA
>JACRCM010000160.1 GCA_016219025.1 Deltaproteobacteria bacterium
AGTTCGCGCGGATTAAGGGCCTCGACGAAAGCATCATAAACACGGACAGGGTCAGCGTCCGATATAAACTCGTCAATGGTCGGCGGAAATATATCCGCCTGTGTTCGGTCGCCGATGCGGTATGCCATGAGATGCCTCCGTTTTCCAAGCCCAATAGGGTCGTTTCAAAATTCCGCGCTTCTCGCATTATATCGCATTTTATGTGAACCTCGGAGGGGGATTGCGGCACAGCCTCTGGAGCGTGGGAATGCAATTGACACGAAAGCTCCGCTTTTCAAGTTTAGACGGCGGGTTGTGCGGAGCGGGTTGTGCCCGCCGAATATCTGCAACCCCGCTCCAGCCGGGGGATTATTTTGCGTTCCGTCAGGGAATACAATCCCGCATCATAACCGCGTCTTAACGGATAACCAATGATAAAAAAAATACTCGTCCCGCAGGACGGCAGCGTTCACTCGAAGAGCGCGCTCGACTATGGCCTTTACCTCGCCAAAAAATTCGGCGCAGCGCTGACGGGCATGCACGTGGTGGACGTGGTCGCCCTTGAAGGCCCGCTCCTCCACGACGTGGGGGGCTCGCTCGGGTTCGAGCCGTTCCTCAACTTCTCCCCTAAGATGCGCGACGCGCTCGAGGAGCGGGGCAGGGTCATTCTGGACGGCTTTACGGCCGAGTGCAAGGCGGCCGGTGCCCAGAGCGGGACGCGGATGGGCTACGGCATAATAGCGGCCGAGATATGCGAGGCCGCCAAGCTCGCGGACCTCGTGGTCATGGGAAGCCGGGGGCTCAACGCCCGGTTCGACTACGGACTCATGGGTTCGACGACCGAGGCGGTCGTGCGGAGGAGTCCTGAGCCGGTGCTCGTCGTGCCCATCGTCTTCAAGGCCCCGGCGCACCCGCTCCTTGCATACGACGGAAGCAGCCACGCCGCCGCCGCCATGCACAGCGCCGCTGAGTTCTGCAAGGCATTGAAACTCCCGCTCACCGTAGTGACGGTGTCGCGCGACGAACATGACTCGCGCCTCAAGGACGCAGAAGACTACCTGTTGGGCTATGCGATAAAGTCAACCTGCGTCCACGTCAGGGACGAGACCCCGCTCGGCATCGAGAGATACTACAAGGGGCACGGCCACGACCTCCTATTCATAGGCGCGACCCGGCACTCCGTCATCCTCGGAATGGTCCTCGGCTCCACGGCCGAACACGTCATGCGCCACGTGGCCGGGCCGTTCTTTATGGAACGCTGAGCCCCGGCCGCCGGAATCGCGCCGATAATAATCAATGGCTCAGCCGGCAGGTCGGGTTAGCGCGGCCCCCGCCTTAACGATTTACAGATAGAGCTGCTTTGTAAATCATAGCCTTATATTGAAAAGCGCAGCTCAACCTACTACGAAACCCCCTTCCCCCCGTCCAGCACCACTTTCCGCCATCTCAATATGTCATAGGCACGAACTTTCGTGCCGGAAAGTGGTGCTGGGGGGAAGGAAGGGATGGGGGGGCGTTGCGCCCAAAAAATCTTGACAAGACGCCGCGCTTGCCGTATCATCAAAAAGTCTCATAAAGCCGACATAAAACCCTAACGGAGACCGCCATGACCTTTCTTAAAAAGACCGTAATCGCAGCGCTCCTCTTCTCATTCATGCTCTTATCTACCGTGCCCGCGGCCTTTGCGGACGATACGATGCAAAAGACGGTAAGCGACGCGCTCTGGGGCGGCGCGCTCGGCGGCCTCATCGGCGCGGCCGTGACGCTCCTCTCCAAGAAGCCGAGCGGCCACCTCTCCAACATCCCGACCGGCGCGGCCCTCGGCGTCCTCTTCGGCGCGGCATACGGCCTTGCCACGAGCGGGACGGTCCAGTCCGTGGGCGAAGTCGAAGGCGGCAAGTTCACCCTCCACGTCCCGACGGTCGAGCACATCGCCTCCTACGGCAGGAACGCGGACAAGACCGAGTCCGTGGAGCGCGTAAGCCTGATGAACTACAGGTTCTAAACGGGCTTCTTCCAAAGCGGCGCGGCTATGGGCCGTGTTGCTGGCGCGGGGTAAATTTGCCCGCGTTAAAAAACAAACAGCCCCGCGCCTTGGCGCGGGGCTCTTCTTTTTTCTCGGCTATGCATGCTCAATACCCCATCGGCGGCGTCATAAGCCCGGTCTCCTCGGCGAGACCGCAGACGATGTTCATATTCTGCACGGCCTGGCCCGATGCGCCCTTTACGAGGTTGTCTATGGCAGAGACGACCGTCACGCGGGACCTGGCCTCGTCCACGTATACCCCGATGTCGCAGAAGTTCGCCCCTCTCACCTGAGAGATGTCCGGGAACTTTCCCAGCGGCATTACCCGTACAAAACGCTCCTTCGCGTAGAACTCTTTATATAGGCCGTAGACCTCGGCGCCCGGCGCGCTCTTTGCGAGGCCCGCGTATACCGTCGAGAGTATGCCCCTTGATACTGGCAGGAGGTGCGGGGTAAAGGTAATGGCGGTTTTGTTCCCGCACAGGGCCGAGACCTCCTGCTCCATCTCCGGGGTGTGTCTGTGGCCGCCGGCCTTATACGCCTTGAAGCCTCCCGCGACCTCCACAAAAGAGGTGTCGAGGGACGCGCCCCTTCCAGCGCCCGATGCGCCGCTTGCCGAGTCTGCTATCACGGAGCCCGGCGCTATAAGCCCTGCCTTTGCAATGGGCGCGAGCGCGAGTATCACCGAGGTCGGGTAACAACCCGGGTTCGCAACGAGCCTTGCGTCCTTTATATTATCCCTATACAGCTCCGGCAGACCGTAGACCGCCTCTTTTAGAAGGCCGGGGGCCTTGTGCTCGCCATACCACGCCTTGAAGACGCCGGGGTCGCGCAGGCGAAAGTCCGCGCTCAGATCAATTACCGTGTTGCCGCGCTCCAATAACGCCGGCACGGCCTCTTGTGACGCGCCGTGCGGCAGGGCGCAGAAGACCACGGCGTCCTTGATGGACTTGAACTCGGCCGGGTCACTGAAGGCAAGATTATCATAAAACCTGGCGAGGGCCGGAAACGCCTCGCGGACATATTTGCCCGCATACTGGCGCGACGTGGCCGCCATCACCTCGGCGCGGGGATGCGAGGCCAGTATGCGCAGGAGCTCAAACCCCGTGTACCCGCTCGCGCCGAGTATGGCTATATGTTTTTTCTTGCTCATCGCCTGTATCGCCCGTCAGACGCCCCCGTAGTTGACCGACTCCGTGACGTTGGCCGTGCCCCTCTGGAGCATGTGGCAGGTACCCTCGAATACCGCGCCGTCGCCTATTATCAGGTTCGGGGTGTGCATCTCGCCCAAGACCCGGCCCGGGCTCTTTATCTCGACCCTTGCCGAGGCGTCGAGCGTGCCCTTTATCTCGCCGGTTATCACGGCGGAGCCGACCCGTATCTGGCCCTCGACCACTCCGCCCTCGCCCACGACGAGCGTGCCCGTGGCGTTTATCTCGCCCTTGAAGTTGCCGTCTATCCTCACCGTGTCGGCAAAGGTCAGCTTGCCTTCGATGAGCATTCCCTTTCCGATGAACCCTATGAGATCGCCCGGATCGGGCTTGCCGTTCTTTTCCTTGATGCCGAACATGGATTGCCTCCCGTTGGAATGATTTGCCTACCCTCTCACCGACCTCAGGAGATCGATTATCCTCTCCCGCTCGTCAGCGGAGTAATATATTATCTCCACCGCGCCCTTGCCGCCCTTATCCCTCAGCACGATCCGCGTGCCGAATATCTCCCGGAGCTCGTCTTCGACCGGGTTGTGGGGCGCCGTCTTCGCCTTCTTAGCCTTGCCCGGCGCACCCTTGTTTGCAAGCGCCTCGGCCTCCCTCACGGAAAGTCCCTTTGCGATGATGCGCCTGCACAGTTCCGTTTGCGCCGCGTGGCCCTCTATGCTCAGGAGAGAGCGCGCATGACCCATGCTTATCCGGCCTTTTACAAGCTCGTCTTTCACCTCAAGCGGGAGCCTCAAGAGGCGGAGATAGTTCGCAACCGTGGCGCGTTCCTTGCCGACCTTCTTTGCTACCGCGTCCTGCGAGAGGCCGAAGTTAGTTAAGGTCTTATACGCCTCGGCCTCCTCGATGGCGTTCAAGTCCTCCCTCTGGACGTTCTCGATTATGGCCAGCTCCAGACACTCCTCGTCCGTGGCGTCGGTTATGACGACCGGCACCTCGGTCAAACCGGCAAGGCGCGCGGCCCTCCACCGCCTCTCGCCCGCGATTAGCTCGTACCCTGGCGCGTGCCGCCTGACGATAAGAGGCTCGATAATCCCCTTTTCCCTTATCGAATCGGCAAGCTCGCTCAACGCCGCGTCGTCAAAGTGCTTCCTCGGCTGCGAGGCGTTGGGGCTTATCTCAGCCGTTGCGAGCACCTTATATCTTTCCTTGCCGGCAACGGAAGGCGCAACGTCGCCCATCAACGCGCCAAGACCGCGGCCAAGCACCTTCTTCTTTCCGTCAGACATCTTTCCCCTTATAACTACCTGATATTATTGAACAATTCCATTATGCTCGACTATTTCCTTGGCAAGCTCCATGTAGCTTGCCGCGCCGGTCGATTGGACATCATAGAGTATGACGGGCTTGCCGAAGGACGGGGACTCGGAGAGCCTGACGTTCCTCGGTATCATGGTCTTGAACGCCTTCTCCCCGAAGTGCGACCGTATCTCCTGCACGACCTGATGCGCGAGCCTGTTTCTGGAGTCGAACATCGTAAGGAGCACGCCTTCAAGCACGAGTTCGGGGTTGAGCTTGGCCTTGATAAGGCCGATGGTCTTCATTATCTCGCTTATCCCCTCAAGCGCGTAGTACTCGCACTGTAGCGGTATGAGCACGGAGTCCGAGGCCACGAGCGCGTTTACCGTCAGGATGCTCAGAGACGGCGGGCAGTCGATGACGATATAATCAAAGGCCCCTGCAACCTGAGAAAGACACTCCTTCAGCCTGAACTCCCTTGCCTCATAGTCGACAAGCTCCACCTCCGCGCCCGTAAGGTCGCGTGAGGAAGGGACGAGCTTGAGGAAACGCAGTTCCGTCTCCCGTATAAGGTCGGCGAGCGCCTCCTGACCGGCAACGGCCTGATAGATGCCGCGTCCGTTCTTCTCCACGCCAACGCCGCTCGTGGCGTTGGACTGCGGGTCGAAGTCAACGAGCAGGACCCTCCTCTCGGCAACGGCCAACGACGCGGCAAGGTTCACGGCGGTAGTGGTCTTGCCCACCCCGCCTTTCTGGTTTGCTATGGAGATTATTCTGGGCATATCGCGTTTAAAGGCAAAGGCCCATCTCTGCCGGAGGGAGGACGAGCGGCTCCGGCAACGAAGGTGGTGTGCCTCCCGCACCACGAGATAGGCAGACAATAGCTTAAAACAGATTGCAGACGGATTTCAAGGCTTTTTTTCCTTACGCCAGATGTTCCACGTGGAACACCGGTTGACCTTGCCAGGCTCGCGCAATGTTCCACGTGGAACAATTTGCACCGTTGCTCTATTCACGCCTCTTTCCTGAAGATTACGAGGGTTGTCCGTCTGCCGGTAAAGGGCACGGCGGCCTCGTGCGGCTCCGGCTGTCCAACCCCCTTAACGCCTGCGGCCTCAGCCAACTCCTCCCCCGCCCTCGGCCCTTTCATGGCTATAATAAGGCCGCCGGGCCGGACATAAGGCATGGCCGCCTCCAAGAACGCTCCAAGACCGGAGAACGCCCTTGAGATGACCGCGTCGAACGATGCGCCATACTTTGCGAGCACCGCCTTATCCTCCACCCTTGCGCTGACTGCCTCGATATCCTTCCCAAGGCCGAGGGTGCGGCAGACGTGGCGCATGAACATTACCTTCTTTGTCACGGAGTCAACAAGCGTGACGTTGAGACCGGGCATCGCTATCTTCAACGGGATGCCTGGGAAGCCCGCGCCCGCGCCTATATCAAGAAGGGTCGTTGCGTCTTTCAGGTACGGCGCGGGCAAGAGCGAATCTAGAAAATGCCTCGTTATTATAGCGCTATCGTCGTCAATGGCCGTAAGGTTGATCCGCCTGTTCCATGCCTTCAGCTCCTTCATATAGAGGAGGAAGCGCTCTATCGCCTGCGCTGGCAACTCGACGCCAAGCCCCGTGGCCCCCTTGGTCAACATCTCCCGTAGCGCGTCTTCCCGCATCTAACCCAAGGCCCCCGTTTTTTTAAGATGCACCATCAGCATCGAAATAGCCGCTGGCGTAACCCCGGCTATCCTCGATGCCTGACCAATGGATGCCGGCCGGAGCCTGTCGAGCTTCTCACGTATCTCGGCTGAAAGGCCGCTTACCTCCGCGTATGCCATCCCAGTCGGCAGGCGCATGGCCTCTATGCGCCGGAACCTCCCCGCCTCCTCGGCCTGCCTCTTTATATAACCCTCGTAACGGGTCTCTATCTCGATCAACTCCGCAAGGCCGCCCGGGAGGGCTGAGTCAAGCCCGGCAAGCCCGAAGACCCGCTTCAAGTCCATGCCCGGCCTGCGGAGCAACTCCCGGAGGGTCATGGACTTCTTTATCTCCACGTTGCCGAGCGAGCGCAGGGCCGCATTTACCTTATCCGACGGGTTTATGCGGGCTGAGTCAAGGGTCTCCTGCGCCTCTCTCATCCACTTTTGCTTCTCTAAGAACGCCTCGTGAACCTCTGGCGTCACAAGACCAACGTCAAAGCCCCGCTCACGTAGACGCGCCTCAGCGTTGTCCTCCCTCAGCAGAAGCCTGTACTCGGCCCGCGAGGTGAACATCCTGTACGGCTCGGCTGTCCCCTTTGTGACGAGGTCGTCGATCATCACGCCGATATACGCCTCGCTCCTGTCGAGTATGAACGGGGCGTTGCCCCTGTGTGTTCGCGCGGCGTTTATCCCGGCCATAAGCCCTTGGGCCGCCGCCTCTTCATAGCCTGAGGTCCCGTTTATCTGACCCGCGAGGAAGAGGCCGGAGACGGCCTTTGTCTCAAGACCGAGGCTAAGTTGCGTCGGCAGGACGTAGTCATATTCCACGGCATACCCGGGCCTCAGTATCTGCGCCTCTTCAAGCCCCTCAATGGTCCTGAGAAACCGCTCCTGCACGTCCACGGGCAGGGAGGTGGAAAGGCCGTTAGGATAGACCTCGACCGTGTCATAGCCTTCCGGTTCGAGGAAGACCTGATGCCGGAGCCGCTCCGGGAACCGCATGACCTTATCCTCTATCGACGGACAATACCTTGGGCCGACGCCCTCTATGACGCCGCCGTATAGCGGCGAGCGGTCGAGGTTCTCCCGGATAGTCCCGTGGGTCACCTCATTCGTATACGTGATATGGCACGGCAGTTGAGGCCGGGTTATCGGGCCGGAGGTGAACGAAAAAGGCCGCCACTGTCCGCCGGGCTGCAACGGCTGTTCCTCGGTCTTTGAATAGTCGATGGTGCGGCCGTCGAGTCTCGGGCATGTCCCGGTCTTGAGCCTGCCGAGTTGAAGGCCGAGCCGCCTGAGGCTCTCTGATAGCCCCTGACTTGCAGGGTCGCCCGCCCTGCCTCCCGGATAGTTGACAAGGCCGATATGGATGAGGCCGCGAAGGAACGTGCCGGTGGTAAGGATCACGGCCCTCGCGTGGAAGAGTTCGCCGGTATTGAGGCGCAGGCCCTTTACCTCAAGGCCGTGCCGCCCTGTGGCCGTCACTATTTCATCGGCTACGCCCTGTCTGAGCGAAAGCCCTGGGCACGCCTCAAGGCTGAGGCGCATCCGCCGTTTATACAACGCCCTGTCCGCCTGCGCCCTGGTCGAGCGCACCGCCGGGCCTTTGCTTGCGTTAAGCGTGCGGAACTGTATGGCCGAGGCGTCGATGACCTTTGCCATCTCGCCGCCGAGGGCGTCTATCTCCTTTACGATATGGCCCTTTGCAACGCCGCCGATGGCCGGGTTGCATGACATCTGGCCGATGGTGTCGAGGTTCATGGTCAGGATAAGGGTGGACGCGCCCATCCGTGACGAGGCCAAACCAGCCTCGCATCCGGCGTGGCCGGCCCCTATTACTATCACGTCGTAATTATTGTCGAGCGGCATAAAGAACTCCGCGCCTCCGCAATCTGAAATAAAGGCTTATATTATAATATCCTTTCGATATGAGTCCAAATGAAAATTTTTCTTGCCGGCATGGGCCGCATCTGCATAACTTATTGAATTTTAAGGTTTTTCGAGCATACGCCGGACACCTATAGTGCTAACCAGTTGAAATCATTGATTATTTTAATCATTGACAACTCTGAAAAAATCAGTATACTTCTACCCTATGCCAAATATCAAGACCAAGACAAAAAAGGTTACAGCAACAAAGAAAAAGGCAGCGGCCCCGGCTAAAAAGAAGGCGCAGGTAAAGACGGCGAAAAACGCCGCGCCCGCCAAGGCGGCGCAAAAAAAGCAGCCCGCCAAGGCAAAGGCCGTTGCAACGGCCAAGCCTGTTCCCGCAAAAAAACCGGTCTCCGGCAGGGTGCCTTTCAAGAAGGAGGTCACGCAAAAACTCCTTGAGGCAAAGACCAAGATACTCCAGGAGGTCTCGCAGAAGGTCAGGAGCGAGAGCGACGTCCTCAAGTTCGAGATCGGCGACATCTACGACATTGCCAGCAGCGAGCGCGAGCGCGAGCTCACGCTCATGTTCGGCGACCGCGACCGCGAAAAGCTCGCGGAGATAGAAGACGCGCTCGAACGCATCAGGGAAAACTTATACGGCGAGTGCGAGGAGTGCGGGGAACCGATAGCCGAAAACAGGCTCCGTGCGCTGCCATTCACCCGCGTCTGCGTCGAGTGCCAGTCCAAACAGGAACGCGAACAGAAGATAAAGGGCAGGCTCGAGGAAGAGACCGGACTCGGCATCCTCGAACGCTCCGAGACCGAGGACGAGGAGTTTTAATCCGCACCGCTCCTCAGCCTCCATATATCGTTCCCACGCTCCAGAGACTGTGTCGCAATGCAAAAATCGGAGAAAAAACCTCTTTTTTCGGAGGGGTTTTACCCCTAAAATTTAAAAGAAGTCGCTTATAGGGCATCGTGGAGAGCCTGTTTTTTTACAAATACAATTGCGGCACAGTCTCTCCGGCGTGGGAACGCATCCAGGGACGCTCCGCGTCCCGCGTGCGGGTTAAGACGTAAAAACGAAGCCCTTTCTTCGTTCGTAAGCGTAGTTGCTCATACCTTCCTTAACGGCCTTTGATACGCGCAAAAACCCCTGCATTGCAACAGGGGTTTTTCTTTTCATGTCAATGAGCGCCACGATGAAAAAAAATATCATATACGGGCTGGCGGCGGCGGCCGTCTTCTGCGTCATCGCCGCGTCCATCCTCATTAAAAAAGGTTTTATACTTACCAGACCGCCTGAGAGCCTCACGTACACGCGCACCCTCATGGGCACCACGGTCGAGCTTACGCTATGGGATAACGGGGCAGACCTCGACCAGGCGGCGGAGGCGGGTTTCACCGAGATAAAACGGCTTGAGCACGTCCTCTCAAGCTACGACCCGGATAGCGACGCGTCGAGGGTCACTTCAAACGCGGGCAACCCTGTCCGCGTCTCTCATGAAATGCTGGGCGTAACCACCGCCGCCGTGGACGCGGCGGTCTCCTCATGCGGAGCGTTCGACCCGACCGTCGGGGCGCTTGCAAGGCTCTGGGGATACTCAGGAGAGAAGGGCACCGTGCCTTCGGCAAAAGACGTTAAAAAACTCCTCCCCCTCGTCGACTACACGAAGATAACGATAGACGGCGCCATGCAGACCATCATGCTCGGCAAAAAGGACATGTCCCTCAACCTTGGCGGCGTGGCAAAGGGCTACATCGTCGGCAGGACGGCCGAGGTCTTAAAAACGAGGGGCGTAAGACGCGCCATTGTAAAGGCGGGCGGCGACATGTTCGTCTTTCAGGATAAGCGCGACAGGAGGCCCTTCATCATAGGCATCCAGCATCCGAGGGAGAAGAGGCTCCTTGGCGAGGTCTACGTTGACGAGGGCGCGGTCTCCTCATCCGGCGACTACGAGAGATTTTTCACGAAGGGCGGCGTCCGGTACCACCACATCCTCGACCCGGCGACCGGATTCCCGGCTGACAAGAGCATCGCCGTCACCATCGTGGCAAAAGACCCGGCCCGCGCCGACGCCCTCTCGACCGCCGTATTCGTCATGGGCCCGAAAGAAGGGATGCAACTTATCGAGGCGCTCGACGGCGTGGAAGGCGTCATAGTGGACGCGAAAGGCAAGGTCCATGCGTCGAAGGGGTTCAAAGGAAAGATATTCTGACGCGCAGGGAGTAGTTGCCGACCCATCGGCGTCTTTCCGTGGCGGTGGCAGTTTCTCCCGCCGCCTTCCGGCCCTTCCATTAGATGTTGCCCTGCCCCGGCCTTCTGTTCTATAATCCTCATTGCGGCCATGCGTTTTGGAGGCGCTTCATGTCAACCGAATCCAAAAAATTCGACCAATACGAAGCAGAGTGGTGGAACCCCGCTGGCAAGCTCTTCTCGCTCCACAGGATAAACCCGCTCAGGTTCGGGTACTTCTCTTCCATTGCCGGAGACCTTAACGCCAAGAGGGTGCTCGACGTGGGTTGCGGAGGCGGTCTCCTTGCCGAGAGGTTCGCGTCAGGGGGCGCGAAGGTCACGGGCATAGACCTCTCGCCCGTCGCAATAGAAGCGGCGAAGAAACACGCGGCGGCATCCGGCCTCTATATCGACTACCGGGCCGCCTCTCCCTCGTCCCTTCTGGCGGACATCCCCGATGCCTTCGACATCATAGTCTGCGCCGAGGTGCTTGAGCACGTGGACGACCTCGACGGGTTTTTGAAAGACACGCTCTCGATGCTCAAGCCGGGCGGCCTCTTCTTCTTCGGCACGATAAACAAGACCCTCAAGGCCCGTCTCCTCGCCATCGCAGTCGCCGAAGACGTCCTCGGCATGGTGCCCAAGGGCACGCACGACTTCAAGCGGTTCATAAAGCCCTCAACGCTCATGGCCGTACTCAAGGCGAACGACGTGGAGATAGAAGAGATAAAAGGCATGTCCTACGACCCGCTCAAGCTGGAGTTCAAGATATCCGGCGACGCCTCGGTGAATTATCTGGGGTATGGGAGGAAGAGGGGGTGAGAGATGAAGGCGGCCAAAAAACATCACGTTGACGCGGCTGAACGCGCAAGGCTTACCGGCCTTATCGCCTCCGGTCTTGAGGCCAACGGCGCGGTCTTGTTCGCCTACGTCTACGGCTCGTTCATAGAGGGCGGAGGGGCTGGCTTCAATGACATTGACGTTGCGGTATGCTTGGATGACTCCACGGCGGGCAAGGACAGCCTCCTCGACCGCCAACTCGACCTGAGCGTAACCCTCGGAAGGCAGCTTGGCCGCTATGAGGTGGATTGCAGGGTCTTGAATAACGCGCCGCTCTCGTTCAGGTTCTTCGCGGTGAACGGGGGCGAGCCGGTATTCTCAAGGGACGAGGCAAGGCGGATCGAGTTCGAGGTGCGCACCCGGAGCCTCTACTACGACTTCTGGCCGCACGCGGAGTTCTACTACAGGAAGATCGTGCTCAGGGAGGGGTGATGACGCCGATAAACAAAGAGACGGTAAGCCGTATCATGGCCGAACTTGACAAGGCGATGGGGAACCTTCGCGTATACGCGGGCATGAGCGGCGGCGACTTCGTCGGCGACCAGCGGAACCGCGACGCCGCGAAGTAGAACCTCATCGTGGCGATCGAGGCGCTCATCGACGTCAGCAACCACATAATCGCGCAGGAGAGGCTCGGCAAACCCGAAGACTACGCCGACGTGCTCCGCACGATGGCCCATGAGTTGAACCTCTCCGGCGAAGTCCTGAGGAGGCTCGATAAGACGGCCAGGTTCAGGAACCTGCTGGTCCACGTCTACTGGAAGGTCAACGACGCCGAAATCCATGCGGCAATGAGAAGCGGCCTTGAAGATCTGGAGGTCTTTCAAAAGGCGCTGGCCGGGTATTTGGGAAGGCCTTGAGGCGCCGTTGGCGGGAGCAGCTTGCTGTCCGTAGATACTGTCTTGTTTGTCAATCGAATATCCCTTCCCCCCGCTTCTGGGGGGAAGGATGGGATGGGGGCTTGTTGTGGCGACGCCCCCCCCTCCCCCCAAAAGCGGGGGGGTATTCCGTAGGATGGGCTGTGCCCACCCTACAAGCCTACGTCCGCAATGACAGCAAATCGAATTTGCTCTCGTTCCCAAGCTCCAGAGGCTGTGTCGCAACAGTAGTGTCCGGTAAAAACTGAAAATTCTTTAAAGATTTATGTCTTATTTGCGCCCATCTTTTTAACCGGACAGCCTGCAATAGGCCTCAAAATGGCTATAATAGCATATTTGCACATGTAAAATGGGAGCTCTTACAA
>JACRCM010000164.1 GCA_016219025.1 Deltaproteobacteria bacterium
GAGCAACATCTGGATACCCGGCACGACCGCCCCGGGCACCTACTACATCGGCGCGATAGCCGACGCGACCAACACTAACGCCGAGACCGACGAGACGAACAATATAACGGTCTCAGCGGCGGTGACGGTGACGCAGTAGGGACGCCGCCCGGCACGCGGTTCATGCGCGGCCCCGCCGCTTTGCGGCGGGGCCGCGCATGTTTTTGCCGCGCCTGCGCGCCGGTCTACGCTCTTTTGTCTTGAAACCCGCTGATTTTTCTGTTAAGTTTGCCGTGTGCGACCGAACATTATAATGGTATCCTCTGAGGCCGCACCGTTCGCAAAGACCGGCGGACTCGGAGACGTTGCCGGCAGTCTGCCGGTAGCTTTAAGGCGGCTTGGCGCCAGGGTAATGCTCTTTCTGCCGTATTACAGGGCGGCCGCCGAGGTCTGTCCTGATGCCGAGCCCACGGGTCTTACCGTGGCGGTGCCCACTGCCGGCCGTCTCGTAAAGTCGCAGGTGCTGCGCGCCTCGCATGACGGCGTGCCTGTCTATTTCCTCAAGCGGGACGAATACTTCGACAGGAAACACCTCTACGGCACGCCGGACGGCGACTATTTCGACAACCTCGAACGGTTCGCGTTCTTCTGCAGGGGCGTCTTGGAGGCGTTGAAGGCGAGGGGGTTCACGCCCGACGTTATACACTGCAACGACTGGCAGACCGCGCTTATACCCGCGTATCTCAGGGACATATACCGGAACGACCTCTATTTTGCAAGGACCGCCACGGTATTTACCATCCACAATATGGCGTATCAGGGGATATTCGGGCCGGAGTTGTATGGGGCCGCCGGCCTCTCCCGCGAGCTTTTCACCCCGGACGGCGTCGAGTTCTGGGGTAACGTCAATCTCCTCAAGGCAGGTCTCCTCTACTCCGGCGCAATAACGACGGTCAGTTCCACCTATAGCGAGGAGATACAGCGGCCAGAGGCCGGGTGCGGCCTCGACGGCATCCTGAGGAACAGGAAGGCCGACCTCCACGGCGTGCTCAACGGGGTGGATTACGACGAATGGGACCCGTCGAAAGACGCCTTGATACCGGCCAGATATTCGGCGGAAGACCTCGCGGGCAAGGAGATATGCAGGAGGGAGCTCTTGAAGGAATTCGGCCTCAAGCTCAAGCCCGGAACCCCGGTTGTCGGGATGATATCGAGGCTCACCGAGCAGAAGGGTTTTGACCTGCTGGCGCAAGCCGCCCCGCACCTGGCGCGGGTTCAGGCCGGGTTCGTAATACTCGGCTCAGGCGAGAAGAGGTATCAGGAACTCGTCGCCGGACTCTGCAAAAAATATCCCAGGAAGTTCGCGGCGAAGATAGCCTTCGACAACCGTCTCGCGCACCTCGTGGAGGCGGGCAGCGACATCTTCCTCATGCCATCGCGGTACGAGCCGTGCGGGATGAACCAGATATACAGCCTGAAATATGGCACGATCCCCGTGGTGCGCGCCACGGGAGGCCTCGATGACACGGTCATTCCGCACAAGAACGGCGGAGGCACCGGCTTCAAGTTCAGGGAGTGGACCGCAAAGGCGCTCGCCGATAAGGTCAGGGAGGCCGTTGCCGTGTATAAAGACGGGCCGGCATGGGCGAACCTGCAACGCAACGCCATGCGGGAGGATTTTTCGTGGGAGAAGAGCGCGAAGATGTACATGGAGCTTTATCAGGCCGCCTTTGAAAAAGTGCTTAAAACTTAGCCAAACCTGCCTTAAAAAACCGCAGTAAAAGCCGTGCGCGTAATGCGTGAAGTTAAAGAGTCCTTTCACGCATCACGCATCACGGCCACGCATCACGGTCTTTCACCGATAACCGATAGCCGATAACCGCTCTGGCACCGTTCTTGCTATCTACTAAAGCCATGTGGAACATTGCCATAGTGGATGATGACGCATCCGAGCGGCTTGTGCTCAAGGGTTTTATCGAGGACGCCGGTCACAAGGTAGTAGCCGAGGGGGCGGACGGCGGCACGGCCATAGAGATATGCCGCCAGAAGATGCCGGACGTCGTCATACTCGACGTGAAGATGCCGGGCATGGACGGTATAGAGGCCGCCGCCGAGATAGGCCGGTCGTACCCCACGGCCTGCGTCCTCCTTACGGCAAGCGGCGGCGAAGAGACCGTCAGGAGAGCGGCCGAGGCCGGGGTCATGGCCTATCTGGTCAAACCCATAAGGCGCGAGGAACTCCTGCCCGCCGTGGAGATGGCGGTGTCGAGGTTCGTGGAGTATAAGTTCCTCAGGAAGGAGAACATCGAGCTCAAGGCCGCGATAAACGCAAGGAAACGGGTTGAAAAGGCCAAGGGTCTCCTCATGGAGAAGGAGGGGCTCAGCGAGAACGAGGCGTTCTCGCGCCTGCGCAAGATCAGCATGGACAGGCGCAAATCCATGGCCGATATCGCAGAGGTTATCATAATGGCGTTTGAAAAACCGTGATGCGTGACAAGACTACAATCCTATTAAGCGTTTTTTTAAAAAGGATTTTACTCCTTAACCGTATAACGCATAGAGCTACGATTTACAAAGTAGCTCTATTGTATATCCCGCGCACGCATCACGGTAGTTACGGAAGCCCATGTCAGACATCCTCGTAATACAGCATGTTGAATCCGAAGGTCTCGGCATTATCGGCCCGATGCTCCGGGCCGCCGGGCTTGCCGCCGATTTTGTAAGGGTCTTCAATGGCGGCGTTGTCCCGCAAGACGCCCGGACGCATTCCGGCCTCATCGTGCTCGGCGGGCCGATGGGCGTCTATGAGGAGGAAGATTATCCCTTCATAACGGACGAACTCAGGCTCATCGAATCCGGCCTCAGGCGCGGCTTGCCGGTGCTGGGGATATGTCTTGGCGCGCAACTCCTTGCCAGGGCCGCCGGGGCGCGGGTCTATAAGGGCGGGACAAAGGAGATAGGCTGGTATAAGGTCAGGCTTACCGAGGCTGGCAGAGGAGAGCGGCTCCTCGTTGGCCTCCCCGAAGAGTTCACGGTCTTCCAGTGGCACGGGGACACCTTCGACTGCCCTTCCGCAGGGGTGAACCTTGCATCCTCTGAATTATTCCCGAATCAGTTCATAAAAGTCGGCAACGCGGCGTACGGCATCCAATTTCATCTTGAGGTAACGGAGGCCATGATAAGGGAGTGGTTCAGCGTCAACGCGGGAGAGGTCAAGGCGCTCAAGTCAATAGACCCGGCAATGGTATTGAAAGAGACCCCCGGGAATATCCCAGCTATACATGCCCTTGGACGACCCGTCATATCCAGGTTTCTGAGGCTGCTCGACAATTAATCAACCCGTGGCCGTAAAAGCGGCATGGCCCAAGGGTAGACGCGGGTTTTATGAGCCTGTTAAACACGGAGGCTCGTGGCATGGGACTTGCTTTTAGAGTATGTTTAATGATGAATCCGGTCTTCCCGGTGATGCGCGGGCTTGCAATGACGCAACCCACAGCCTGATATGGAGAGACCTCGTCATGCTGAACGGGCAAAGGTGCCTCGATCCTCGCGTTAATGGAAGGGCAAGGCGCTTTTTTTAAAAAAGAAGACGCCAAAAATCACACAACAGGGGGACAAGATGAACGACAAGATGAAAAAGGCGGCATTTATCGCAATGGCATTCATGCTCGCGTTCGCGGGCAAGGCGGCGGCCGAAGACCTTACCGTCGCGGACGCGCTCAAGGAGGTCAAGGTCAACGGCTTCGCCTCGGCCGGGTACAACTACAGCTTCAACGGGCCGCAATCGAGGGATATCAAGATGAGGCCGTTCAACAACAAGGACAATTCATTCGGGGTCGAGCTCGCGCAGCTCGTCTTCCACAAGGACGCGAGCGAGGCCGAGTCCACCGGCTTCTGGCTCGACCTCAACTTCGGGTACACGGTGCCCGCGGCCATACACTCGACCGGCTACACGCCGAGCGGGGATTTCGACATCAAGCAGGCATACGTGAGTTACGTCGCGCCGGTCGGCAACGGCGTCAAGCTCGACGCGGGCAAGTTCATAACCGAGATGGGGCTCGAGGTCATAGAGGGTTACGCGGACTGGGGCATGAACTACTCGCGCTCGCTCCTCTTCTACAACACGATCCCGTATACGCACACGGGCGTGCGCGGGACTTACGCCGTCAACGACAAGGTCACGCTCATCGGGATGATAACCAACGGCTGGGACAACGTCACCGACAACAACAGCGGCAAGACCGTGTGCGGACACGTCATGTACGCGCCGGACAAGGACACGATGATCGACGCAAAGTATACCGCCGGGCCTGAGCAGGCCGACAACTATAACATGCGCCACGTCTTCAACCTCAACGCCTCGCGCAACCTGACGGATAAACTCACCGTCAAGGCCGACTACGTCTACGGCTTCGAGAAGGACGCCGCCATCTCAGGCGACAGGGGCGACGCCAGCTGGACTGGCAGCGCGGGTTCAGGCGGCACGGGCAACGCCAATTGGACGGGGGTCGCGGGCTATCTCAGGTATGCGCTCTCGGACAAGGCCGCGTTCAACGTCCGTGCCGAGATATTCAAGGACAGCGACGGCGCCCGCACGGGCACGAAGCAGAAGCTCTACGAGGTGACCGCTACGCCTGAATATACCGTCAGCAAGAACATGGTCGTGCGCGCCGAGTACAGGCACGACATGTCCAGCCAGAAGGTCTTCGACAAGAAGGAGCCGAACACGTCCAAACGGCAGGACACGGTCGGTCTCAACGCCGTCTATCATTTTTAGCCGTAGACGCGGGCATTACGCGAAGGCATGACCGGCAACGCGGCCGGCGGCCTTGTCTCGAATAAATATCAAGGCCGGCTCGAGGACGAGCCGGATTGTGCTAAGGCAAAGGCGCCTTTTCCGCAAGGGAGGGGCGCCTTTTTTCCTCCCGTGGTCAGTGCAAATGACGTAAAACCACCAAAGGGAGGCATGAAATGAAACGCATATCGGGCATCTTCGTAGTATTGGCCATTATGTTAATGACGTTCATCGGCATATCGCCGTTAGCCGGGGAGGCGTTATCAGCCTCAGACCCCAGCGGGGCATCCATAGGCGGGGCCGCGGACGTGGTCGGGGCAAGCGCCAACGCGCCCACCGCGGACGACCTCAAGAACCTCGCGGCGAACGAGCCTCTCGCCGCCAAGCTCGCCGACGTGGTGGGCCACAACAGGATAGCCGTAAACGTCGTCTGGACGCTCGTGTGCGGCTTTCTGGTCATGTTCATGCAGGCCGGGTTCGCAATGGCCGAGACCGGGTTCACGCAGGCGAAGAACGCCGGGCATACAATGGCCATGAACTTCATGATTTACGTCCTGGGGATGCTCGGGTACTGGGTCTGCGGCTTCGCCATCCAGATGGGGGGCGTAGGCGGGGCCGCCTCGCTCGGGGGCGGGGGCGCGCTGGCGAACGAATTCACCATACACCTATTCGGCCACGACTTCGGCATCTTCGGGATGACCGGGTTTTTCCTCTCAGGGGTCTCCTATGACGCCGTCATATTCACCATCTTCCTCTTCCAGATGGTCTTCATGGACACCACGGCGACGATACCTACCGGCTCGATGGCCGAGAGGTGGACGTTCAAGTCGTTCGTCGTATACGGTTTTTTCATCTCGGCGATAGTATATCCGCTCTACGCGAACTGGGTATGGGGCGGCGGCTGGCTCTCGCAGCTCGGCCATAACTTCGGCCTCGGCCACGGGCACCTCGACTTCGCGGGTTCCTCGGTCGTGCACATGACTGGCGGCGTTGCGGCCCTTGCGGGCGCGATGGTGCTCGGGCCGAGGCTCGGCAAGTTCAAGCCGAACGGCCAGCCCGTCGCCATACCGGGGCACCACATCCCAATGGCGATAGTCGGCTGCTTCATCCTCGCGTTCGGCTGGTTCGGGTTCAACGCGGGATCCACGCTCGCGGGCGGCGACTTGAGGATAGGCGTGGTTGCGGTCAACACCATGCTCGCCGGAGGCGCGGCAGCGTTCTCGTCGATGATGTACATGTGGTTCAGATACGGCAAACCGGATATCTCGATGTCGGCCAACGGGATGCTCGCCGGCCTCGTTGCCATAACCGCGCCGTGCGCGTTCGTCAATTCCGTCTCGGCGGTTATCATCGGGGTCGTCGCGGGCATCGTCGTCTGCGTAAGCGTATTCTTCGTGGAGCAGAGGCTCAAGGTCGACGACCCGGTCGGCGCGATATCCGTGCACGGCGTGAACGGGGTATGGGGCGTGCTCGCCCTCGGTCTCTTCGCGGACGGCACGTACGGAGACGGGTTCAACGGGGTGGCCGGCACCGTGCGCGGGCTATTCTACGGCGACGCCTCGCAGTTCGGGGCGCAGGTCATGGGTGCCGTCACCAACGTAGTCTTCGTCTTTATCATAATGTACGTATTCTTCCGCGTCCTCGATAAGATAATCCCGCTTCGCGTGCCTAAGGACCATGAGATAGAGGGTCTTGATCAGCACGAGGTCGCGGTTACGGCTTACCCGGACTTCGACATAAGGAAGACCCACTGAAAAAAGGAGGCGCGCATGAAGAAGATAGAGGCGATAATAAAGCCGTTCAGGCTCGATGACGTGAAAAAGGCCCTCAACGACATCAACATCGAGGGCATGACCGTGACCGAGGTCAAGGGCTTCGGCAGGCAGAAGGGGCACACGGAGTTCTACAGGGGCGCGGAGTATACGGTTGACTTCCTCCCCAAGATAAAGATAGAGATAGTCACCACCGAGGAGATGGCCCCGAAGGTGGTCGAGGCCATCTGCGCCGTGGCCAAGAGCGGCAAGATAGGCGACGGCAAGATATTCGTCCTCGGGGTCGAGGAGACCGTCAGGATCAGGACCGGGGAAAGGGGTAAGGAGGCCCTGTAGGGACCATTCGATACGAATCCGCCGCGTGGCGGGGCGGCTATGGATACGTCCGCGAAAAAATGCGGGGGACGAAGATGGCGCCGCCGGGGAATATCGAATAATCCTCTTTTTGCCATTGCGATTGCCTCAGCCGCGCCCCGCCCGCAACGATGATAGGCCGTGTTTTCCAGCAATCCGCCATTGAGGAGACGCCGAGGTTCGCCTCCGGCTCGAAGGAGGTCATAAAGAACAGTAAGCACCAGTAGAAACGACAAAGACGTCCGCGAAAAAGCGCAAAAAAGGAGGTAGACAGCGATGTCTAAAATGAAGTTATCAAGGTTGATTGCGGTATCGGCGGTAATCTTATCGGGACTAATCGCGCCGGTTGCGGCCTTTGCGGAGGCGGCGGCGCAGACCAAGATCGACACCGGGGACACCGCGTGGGTCTTGACCTCGACCGCGCTCGTGCTCCTTATGACGGCGCCGGGGCTTGCGCTCTTCTATGCGGGCATGGTCAGGAAAAAGAACGTCCTCGGCACCCTCATGCAGAGCTTCGTGCTCCTGTGCGTCTTTTCCATACAGTGGGTGCTCTGGGGTTATTCGCTCGCCTTCGGGCCGGACAGGTGGGGGGTTATAGGCGGGCTTGAATGGGCGGGGCTGGCGAACGTCGGCCTGGCGCCAAACGCCGATTACGCGGCGACCATCCCGCATCAGGCGTTCATGCTCTTCCAGATGATGTTCGCGGTCATAACCCCGGCGCTCATCGCGGGCGCGTTCGCCGAGAGGATGAAGTTCTCGGCATTTCTCGTATTTTCCATCGTCTGGGCCACGATCGTCTACGACCCGCTCGCCCACTGGGTCTGGGGCATGGGCGGGTGGCTGCGCAACCTCGGGGCGCTCGACTTCGCGGGCGGCACGGTCGTGCACATAAGCGCGGGCGTCTCCGCGCTCGCAACCGCCCTCGTCCTCGGAAAGCGCAAGGGCTACATGCACGAGTCCATGGCCCCTCATAATCTGCCCATGACGGTCATGGGCGCGGGGCTTCTGTGGTTCGGCTGGTTCGGCTTCAACGCGGGGAGCGCCCTCGGGGCCAACGGCCTTGCAACCTCGGCCTTCCTTGCGACCAATACGGCCGCCGCCGCCGCCGCGCTCGCGTGGCTCGGCATAGAGTGGGCGCACAGGGGCAAGCCGACCATCCTCGGCGTGGCGTCCGGCCTCGTGGCCGGACTCGTGGCGGTCACCCCGGCATCCGGGTTCGTGGGGCCGGTGTCGTCGATATTGCTCGGCCTTGCCGCCGGGTTTATATGCTACGTATCCGTGAGCGTTGTGAAGCCGTGGTTCGGATACGACGACTCGCTCGACGCCTTCGGCGTGCACGGTGTGGGCGGCATCTGGGGCGCGCTCGCCACCGGCCTCTTAGCGTCCGTGGCCGTCAACTCCGCCGGGGCCGACGGGCTCTTCTTCGGGAGCGCCGCCCTCCTCGGCAAGCAGGTGATAGCGATAACCGCAAGCGTGGCATATTCGTTCGTCCTGACCTTCATAATACTCAAGGTGATAGACGCTACGATAGGGCTTCGGGTCTCAAAGGAGGACGAGGTCCAGGGACTCGACCTCTCCCAGCATAGCGAGAACGGGTACAACCTGTAGCGGGACATATCACGGTCGGCAACGGCGCCTGCCCATTGGCAGGCGCCGTTTATTTTTCAGGGGGGCATCCTTATGAGCGCAATCAGGAAGACGAGGCTCGTGGTCATAGGCGGCGGCATGGCTGGAACGGCCTGCGTGGAAGAGGTCATCAAGGCCGCGCCTGATAAGTTCGACATAACGGTATTCGGCAAGGAGCCGCACCCGAATTACAACCGCATCCTCCTCTCCCACGTGCTGACCGGGGAAAAGTCGATGGAGGATATCGCCGCGCATGGCCTTGACTGGTATGCGAAAAACGGCGTTACGCTCAGGACGGGCTGCAACGTGACGGCGATAAGGCGCGGCAGCCGCGCGGTCATGGCCGGGGACGAGGAACTCTGCGCGTATGACAAGCTCATCATCGCAACCGGCGCCGTGCCGGTCATGCCCCGGATACCGGGCATGGACAAGGCGGGCGTCTTCACCTTCAGGGATATCGCCGACTGTGAGCGGATACGCTACGGCGTCGGCAAGGGGACGAAGGCCGTCATACTCGGCGGCGGCCTCCTCGGACTTGAGGCGGCCTACGGGTGCATGAGGCTCGGGGCCGACTCCACGGTCGCGCACCTGATGGACAGGCTCATGGAGAGGCAGTGCGACGCGGCGAGCGCGGCGTTCCTGCGAGAAGACCTCGAACGCCTCGGTATAAGGGTTCTGCTCGGCAAGGAGGCGGTGGAGATATCGGGCGGCAACCGGGTGGAGGGGATAAGATTCAAGGACGGCTCCTTCATCGACGCCGGCGCGGTCATCGTCTCCATAGGCATAAGGCCGAACATCGAACTCGCCGCCTCATCGGGCGTCTACTGCGAGCGCGGGGTAGTGGTGAGCGACACCATGCAGACCTTCGACCCGGCAGTCTACGCGGTCGGGGAGTGCGTCCAGCACAGGGGGGAGACCTTCGGCCTCGTTGGCCCGGTCTTCGAGCAGGCCCGCGTCATCGCCAACCACCTTGCCGGAGACTCAAGGCTCGTCTTCAGGAGCAGGCCCGTCTCGGCAAGGCTCAAGGTTCCGGGGATAGACCTCTACTCGGCCGGAGACGTGGGCGGGCCGGGAGGCGACACCATAGAGTATATCGACCGCTCGGCCAGGGTATACAAGAAGGCCGTGCTGAGGGACGGGCGCGTCGCCGGGGTGGTCATGTACGGCGACTCCGCCATAGGCCCGCGCCTCTACGCCTCGCTCATCGACGGAGAGGACGTAAGCCACAGGCGCGGGGCGCTCCTCTTCGGGGACGCCGGTCAGGCAAAGGCCGCGTCTTCGATAGAAGACATGCCGGGCGACGCCATAGTCTGCGGGTGCAACGGCGTCACAAAGGCCATGATAGTCGAGGCGATAGAGAAGAAGGGGCTTTTCACGCGCTCCGACGTGGCCCGCGAGACAAAGGCGTCCACCTCGTGCGGCGGGTGCGCCGGACTCGTGGACCGGATACTCGAGGCCACGCTCGGATCGAGTTTTCAGGGGTCATCGGACGCGGCGAACCTGTGCGGCTGCACAAAGTATACGAGGGACGACGTCCTTAAAAACATCAGGGAGAAGCGGCTCACGTCGGTCATGGCGGTCATGGAGACGCTCGGCTGGGAGACGGTCGGGTGCGACACCTGCCGCCCGGCGCTCAACTACTACGTCTCGATGGTCTGGCCGCTGGAGGCGGTGGACGACGCCACCTCGAGGCTGGTGAACGAGCGCGGACACGCGAACATCCAGAAGGACGGGACGTTCTCGGTGGTGCCGAGGATGTATGGCGGGGTCGTAAGCCCGGAAGAGCTTAAAAGGATAGCGGAGTGCGCCGTGAGCCACAACGTCAAGCTCGTGAAGCTGACCGGAGGCCAGAGGATAGACCTTATCGGCGTGAAAAAGGACGAACTCCCGGCGGTCTGGGCCGAACTCGGCATGGACTCCGGCTTTGCATACGGCAAGGCGCTGCGGACGGTCAAGACCTGCGTGGGGTCACTCCATTGCAGGTATGGGACGCAGGACTCGCTCAACCTCGGCGTGGAGATGGAAAAGAGGCTCACGGGACTGTGGATGCCCGCCAAGGTGAAGATGTCGGCGAGCGGATGTCCGCGCAACTGTGCCGAGTCCGGGATAAAGGACGTGGGCATCGTCGGCGTAACGGGCGGGTTCGAGATATACGCCGGGGGGTGCGGGGGCATCGAACTCAAGGCGGGCGAGAGGCTCTGCACCGTGAAGACGGCCGCCGAGGCGATGGAGATTGCAGGCGCGTTCATTCAGCATTACAGGGAGGACGCGCACTACGGCGAGCGGACGTTCAAGTGGGTAAGGCGCAGGGGCATGTGCGCGATAAGGAAGGCCGTGGTTGAGGACGCGGCCTACCGCGCCGCGCTTTGCGGGAGGCTCGACGCGGCGCTCTCGGCGGTGCGGGACCCGTGGAAAGGCAAGGGGAAGGCGGCGGCCGCCCTAAGCCCGTTGACATCTCCCGCGCGCGGTGTTTAAATGGCCTCGCGGGTTTTGAAATGATTATGTGCTTGTCCGGGCAATCTCTCATAATGGCAAAGATGCGGAAAAAGACGGCGGGGAAAGACCCTGCGCCGCGTCCTCTGCTCATACTCTTCAATAAGCCCTTCCACGTCCTGTGCCGGTTTACAGACAAGGAGGGCCGCAAGACCCTTGCCGATTACGTGCCGGTGCCCGGCGTCTACGCCGCTGGGCGGCTCGATTATGACAGCGAGGGGCTTGTGGTGCTCACCAACGACGGACGCCTCCAACACGTCATTGCCGAGCCGCGCCACAAGCCCCCCAAGACCTATCTCGTTGAGGTGGAGGGAACGCCGGATGCGGACGCGCTGCAAAGGCTGAGACGCGGGGTGCGTCTGAACGACGGCATGACGCTGCCCGCGAAGGTAGAAATGGCGGGAGAGGAAGAGACCGCGGCCCTGTGGCCCAGAGTGCCGCCCATCCGCTACAGGAAGAACGTCCCGGATGCGTGGCTGCGGCTGACCATAACCGAGGGCAGGAACCGTCAGGCGCGGCGCATGACCGCCGCCGTGGGACACCCTGCGCTCAGGCTCATAAGGATAAGCGCCGGCCAATGGACGCTCGGAGGGCTAAAGCCCGGCGAGTGGAACGAGGCCGAGGCGCCGAGAGGTTGAACTTTACGCCTTGCTGGCGTTGTGTCCCTCCGGGATTATCGAGAGTGCGCCCGCGTTGCACACAACGCTCCAGCGGGGCGAGGTCTTTATCCGGCCGTTGAGCACGAGCGTGGCGAGCGGTGACTCCACGAGCCGCTCGACCGTCCTTCGGAGCTCCCTTACCCCGAACTCCGGGCTGAAGCCCTCTTGCGCGAGGAGGCTGGCGGCCTCGTCCGAGAAGACGACCGTTGTCCCGTGCCGATCCTTCGCCTGCCTGGCCACGCCTTCGAGCATGCCCGCCAATATCCTCCGCGCGTCGTCATGTCCGAGCGGCTGGAAGGCGATCATCTCGTCTATCCTGTTTATCAACTCCTGACGGAAGAACTCCTTTACCGAGGCGAGCGTCATGGCCTCGGCCGCGTCCTCGGCCCCTTGCTCCTCAAGAAAGCCTACCGGCCTGTCGCGTCTCGTCCCGGCGCTGATGTTCGAGGTCATTATGAAGATGGCGTTGCGCGCGTCTATCGTCCTGCCCTTCGAGTCCGTAAGCCGCCCCTCGTCGAATACCTGAAGGAATATGTCGAAGACCCGCGGGTGCGCCTTCTCGACCTCGTCCAAGAGCACGACCGAGTACGGCGTGGTGCGAAGCCTTCCGGTAAGCTGCCCCTCCTCCTCGTACCCGACGTAGCCAGGCGGCGCGCCTATGAGCTTCGCGGTGCTGTGTTCCTCCATGAACTCGCTCATGTCGATGCGTATCATCGAGGTCTCGCCGCCCCCCCCGAAGAGGAAGGCCGATATGGAGCGGGCGAGTTCGGTCTTTCCCACGCCGCTCGGCCCGAGCAGGAGGAAGACCGCGAGCGGCCCGCTCCTACCCCTCATGCCGGAGTATGAGAGCCGGAGCCTCTGGCAGACCCGCTCGATGGCCGCGTCCTGCCCGATGATGCGCTTTTTGAGGAACGGTTCGAGTTCGAGGATGCGGGAGGCCGCGTTGCCGGCCTGCCCCATTATTATCTCGAACGGCACCCCGATTTTCTCTGACAATACCCGGCCCACGGTCTCCTCATTCACCGTAGCGCCAGTTGGCCCGGCGTCCATCGTCATCTTGCCGCCCGGCCTCATGCTGAGCACTGGCACCCGCGTCCTCGCCCCGGCCTTGTCCACGAGGTCGATGGCCTTGTCCGGGAGCTGGTGGTCGGTATCGAACCTTATCGAAAGGTCTACCGCCGCTTCGATGGCCCTGTCCGATATCACGCAGCCGTGGTGTTTCTCCCACTTGGGGCGTTTGCCCTTGAGTATCTGGACGGCCTCGTCCCTCGCGGGTTCGCTGATGATTATCTTCTCGAACCTGCGTTCGAGCGCCGGGTCGCCTTCGATGTATCTGCGGTATTCGGCGATGGTCGTCGCGCCGATGCAGGAAAAACCGCCGCGCGCGAGCGCGGGCTTCAAGAGGTTGGCCGCGTCCATCGAGCCTTCGGCCTTGCCCGCGCCGATGAGGTTGTGTATCTCGTCGATGAAAAGTATGAGCCCGGGGTTGGAGCCGACCTCTCCGATAATGTTGGTCAGGCGCTCCTCGAACTCCCCGCGGTATTTCGTCCCGCCTTGCAGCGCCCCGAGGTTCAGCTCCACTATGCGCTTGCCGCCTAGGACCTGCGCGTCCTTGCCTTCGACCGCCCTCATGGCCACGGCCTCGGCGACCGCGGTCTTGCCGACACCGGCCTCGCCCACGAGCACCGGGTTGTTCTTAGACGCGCGTGCAAGGGTCTGGATGACCTGGAGGAGTTCCTTGCGTCTGCCTATGAACGGGCCGAGCTTGCCCTCGGACGCCTCGCGCGTCAAGTCCCTGCCGAACCTGTCGAGGTAGGGCGTGCCTGATACGTTTGGCGCGCCCGGCGCGCCGTTTGCGCCTCCGCCCGCCCTCGGCGCCCCACCAGCCGCGTCTCCGAGCGCGGCCTTGAGGCCGACCCGGTCCGCCTTCGCCTCCGCGAGCGCGGCGGACACGGCTGGCGCGGGATTGTCGAGCAGCGCGGCCATGAGGTGCATCGCGGTCAACCTCGGCGCGTCCGCTGCCCGCCCTTCGGCGCGGTTGAAGACGGCCTTGGCCGCATCGCTCCTGTGTATGACCTTTTCGGCGCGGACGTATCCGCCGGGCGCGGTCTTTCTGAACCGGTCGCGCACGGCCCTCCTGAGCGTGGTCATGTCGAGCGCGAAACGCCGGATGACCGCGTCTATCGACAGGTATTCGCCCTTGAGCGCGAGCCACTGGTCTTTATCGAGCCCCATCTGCTCAGGCGTCCGGGCCATGACCTTGTCGAGGCTCATCAGCGCGATGAAGATGTGTTCAGGCTCGATATACTGGCTGAGCGCGGCTACGGCCTCCTGCACGGCGACGTCCCAGGCCACGGCCGCCCCGGTGGAAAGTTCCTTCATGGTCTCCTCCTCGCGTCGAGCGCGGCAATACGCGCCCTGGCGTCCTCTATCTGGGTTTTCTGGCGCGGCCCGGCAAGCTCCATGAACCGCTTGAGGCAGGTTATGGCGTCGGCGTTCCTTTTGAGGTTTATCATCACGTAGCCCTTGTAGTACCAGGGCGTGGCGTGTTTGGGGTTGAGCTCGATGGCGCGCTCAAGCGAGCGCAGGGCCTCTTGATGGTTGGAGAGGCAAAGGAGCGCGTTGCCCCGCGCGCAGAATGCCGCGCCGTACCCGGGGTTTATCTCTATGACCCTGTCGAAGGCGGCTATCGCGTCCCTGTAGCGCTTCTCCTCGTTCAGTATCAGGCCCTTGTTGTAGAGGGCCGGCTCGCAGCGCGGGTTTATCTCAAGCGACTTTTCGTAACAGACGATGGCCTCCCGGTTCTTGTTCTGGGCGTAGAGCGCCGCTCCCTTGTTCACCCAGGCCGCGTCCTCGTTCGGGTTGTGCCTTATCGCCGCGTCCGCGCACTCGATGGCCTTCTTGTAATCTTGCAGGCTGAGGTAGGTGAAGGATTTATTGTTCCATGCTATTGCAAATTCAGGGACGATTTCAAGGGATTTGCCGTAGCACGCGAGGGCCTCTTGAAATCGGCCCTGTTGCTGGAGCATGTAGCCCTTGTTGCACCACGCCTTTTCGTTCTTAGGGTCGAGCCGGAGCGCCTGGTCGTAGCATTGAATGGCCTCGTCTACCCGTCCGCTCAGGTTGCGGCAGTTGCCCTTGTTGCTGTAGGCCATCGACGCGGTGGAGTCGCGGGGTTTCATCTCAAGCGCCTTGTCGTAACAGGCCACGGCCTCGTCGAGGCGTCCGAGGTTCTTGAGGGAGAGCCCCTTGTTGAGCCACTCGGCGGCGTTCATCTCCTCGCGCGCCGGCACCGTGACCTTCTCGCCCGCCAACCTGTAGAGGAGCGGCTCGAGCTCCGCGCGCAGGGACGCGAACGTCTGATACCTGTCCTCCGGCCTCTTCGCCATGCAGCGTTCGATGACGGGTTGCAGAGGCGAGTTGAGGCGCGGCGGCGCGGCGCGGAGGTGGAGGCCGCGCATCTCGTTCCAGAACCTGTTCGCCTCCCCGGGCGAGTTGTCCGCCGGGGGCCGGGCCATGAACGGGTATGCCCCTGCCGAGGCCATCTGATAGAGGACGACGCCGAAGGAGTATACGTCGCTCCTCTCGTCGCAATCCGCCGCGTTGTCGAACTGCTCAGGCGGCATGTGCGTGGCCGTGCCGAACCCGGCCCCGCGCATGGTCCTGCCCACGCCGCCGTCTATTACCGCGTCCCCGGCGTCGGTGACGGCCTGTATGGTGTCCATGATGCCAGCGAGGCCGAAGTCCGATATCTTGACCGTCTTCTGCTGGTTTATCATTATGTTGTCGGGCTTGATGTCCCTGTGGCACTTGACGCCCTGGGAGTAGACGAATTCTATCCCGTGGCAGAACTGCACGGCCCACCTGAGCGCCTGGGCGAGGTCGGGCGGCCTCTTGCGGAGGTAGCTCGTGAGGGTGTTGAGGCCGTGCTCGTCCGGGGCGACGTACTCCATCGCTATGTAGAGCCTGCCGCCTATCTCGTCGACGAAGTAGTCCTCGACGAGGAACGGGTGCGGGTCCATGTCCACGAGGGTCTGCGCCTCCTTCAGGAATAGGGCGCGCGTCTGGTCGTCTCTCATGTACTCGTCCCTGAAGGTCTTGAGGGCGTAGACCGATTGAGTCTCATGGGAGTATACCTGATAGACCACGCCGAAGCCGCCCTTGCCGAGTTCCCGGTATATCTCGTATTTCTGGCCGATGAACCTGCCGGTGCCCTTGGCCGGGGCCTGGGACGGTGCCGCGTCTCTTTTGCGGCTGGCCTCGGCCATGTCCGCCTCGGTCACGCCGAGTTCCCTGAGGCGCGCCTCCACGCCGGCAATCTCCGCGGCCTCGTCTTTGCGCGAGGCGCAGGAGAGGAATCTCTTGTAAGACGCTATCGCGTCGTCCTTGAGGTTTATCTTGTCCTCGGAGAGGGCCTTGCCGCGCCACGCCTCCGAGTACTCGTCATAACGCTCGACGGCCTTTTTGTACTCCGCTATGGCCGCGCGGTGGCGGGAGAGGGCGCGCAGGGAGTTGCCCTTGCCGCACCACGGAGAGGCGAACGTCTTTATCGCGAGCGCCGCGTCGAAGCACTTTATCGCCTCCTCGAACCTGCCGAGCGCGTTGAGGCTCTCCCCCTTGTTGTTCCACCCGAAGGCGTGTCTCTGGTCGATGGAGAGGGTCGTGTCGAAGCACGCGAGCGCCTCGGCGTGTCTTTTGAGTTTTTGGAGGCTGCACCCCTTGTTGCACCACGCGCTGGTGTCTTTCGGGTCTATGGAGAGCGCCCGGTCGTAGCACTCGACGGCCTCCCCGTCGCGCCCCATGTCCGCGAGGTTCTTTCCCTTGTTGTACCAGCCGAGGAGTTCGCCGGGGCTCAATGCCGTCGCCCTGTCGAAGCAGGCCGCGGCCTCCTCGAATCTGCCTGAGCGGTTGAGGCTGGCGCCCTTGTTGAGCCATGCGCCCGCGATGTCCGGGTTTATCTCAAGCGCCTTGTCGTAGCACCGGATGGCCTCGTCCTCCCTGTTGAGGTCGGATAGTGCCAGACCCTTGTTGTGTAGCGCCATCGGGGAGTCCGGGTCGAGGAGTATGGCCATGTCGAAGCACTTGACGGCCTCATCGAGCCGGTTCGCGTTGAAGAGCTTGATGCCCTTCTGGTTCCATGTCTCGGCCTCTCTCGCGCTGGCCCGCCGGTCCACCGGGGCCGATTGGTATCTTGCCTCCGCGCCCGTTGACGGCCCGCCGAGCTCCGCGATGCGCTTCCTCGCGTGGCTTATCTGCTGCGTGTGTTCGGGCCTGGCGAGTTCGAGGAATTTTTCGTAGGAGACCCTGGCCCTGGCCTTGCGGCCCGTCTCGTCCTCGGCCAGCGCCTTGTTGAGCCACGCCTCCGCCGAAGGGCCGAGGGCGAGCGCCTTTTCAAGGCAGACGATGGATTCCTCATATTGCCTGAGCGTGCCGTGGATGCGGCCCTTGTTGCTCCACGCCTCAAGATAGGACGGGTCGGCCTCGACGGTCTTGGCGTAGGACTTTATCGCCTCGTCGAGCCGCTTCATCTTGCCGAAGATGCACGCCTTGTTGTACCAGAAGACGGCGTTCCTCGGCTCTATCTCAAGCGCCCTGGCGTAGTCCTTGATTGCCCCGTCCCGCCTCCCGACGTTGTCGAGGCACATGGCCTTCCATTGCCACGCCTTGGACAGGCGCGGGGCGAGCCTTACCGCCTCCTCGAACAACGGGAGCGACTTGTCGAACGAGCCGGACGCCGAGAGGCCGTATCCCTCGAAGGCGAGGGCGACGGCCTTTGCCGGAGTTTGCCTGACCCCGGCCTTTTCGATTGCCCCGACCGCCTGTCTGGCGATGTTTATCATTTCGGCATTTTCCGGCGTATCGGGCGTTGCCACGTGGAGGTAGAACTGGAGCGAGGCCATTGCGCGCTCGTTCATCGAGAGGTTTGCCTCGCAGATGCCCTTGCTGAACCAGCCCGCGGCCTGCAGCGGACGGGCGTCGACGGCCCTGTCAAAGGCCGCGAACGCCTCGTTGTTGCGTTTGAGGGCGTAGAGGCAGGTGCCCTTGCTGCTCCAGCCCTCCGCGAAGTCGCGCACCAGGCCCACGGCCTCGTCGAGGCACTTTATCGCGTCGAGGAATCTGCCTTCTCTGGCGAAGTCCGCCCCCTTGAACTTCAGCTCCACCGCGCGCTTGAGCGGGCCGTCGAGCGGCTGGGGCTGGGGTTCCTGGGGTTGCCGGGGCGGCGGCGGGGCGGCGCTTTTTCGAGGGGCCGGTTGATTGAGTATCTCCTGCATGAGGCGTCCCGCACCAGCGTCATCGCCGGTGAGTATCCCGGCTGAGATGCCGCTGAGCCATAGGCTCAATCGCCGGGCCTCGCCGTGTTTGAGCCGCCCGCGCGCGGCGGCGAACGGATAGGCGGTAAGGTTGGCGCCTTCCACGACAACGCCGACCGAATACGGCGGGCCGTCCGCGTTGCAGCCATCCTTCCATGTCCCGCCGAAGAGCTTGATGACGAGCGCGCCCAGGTAGCAGCCTATCTGGTTGATGGCGAGGGACTGTTCCTTGTCAGGCCGCCATTCGGGATTCCCGGCCCCAAGGCCGGACTTTCCCCACTTGCCGTCGATCCAATCGTCGAGCGCTCCGAGGCTTGCGAGGGAGAAATCGAGGTTCACGCCACGGGCCTTGAAGAGCTCGGCGGATTTGAGCGCGAGTCCGGAATAGTCCCTCGGCAATGCGGGGCCTTTTTGCCCCGCGTCTCCGGGCACCGTGCCCGGTATCTGTCCAGTAGGTGTCGTCACGAGGTTCCTGATTGTAAGGTGGTATTTTATAAGTAACCTAATTCCGGGCGCATGTCAATAAGCGCGGCGGGGCATCCATAATATCGCCTAAGAAATACTTGCAATGCCAAAGGGACTATGCTAAAATATTTTAATTCAGCCGCTTGGGGCAATATTAAAGTGGGCATTCGCCCACTTTTTTGTTTAGAGGACCGTCGGCGTCCGCTGCGGCGCGCGCGTGTTGCGGCCTTATTATTAAGGAAACTCTGATTTATTCCTCCCCTGCCTCATGATATACTTATCGCATCATGCGGCACGGAGGTTGACATCATGCGCCAGAGGACTTTCGCAGAACGGTTTTGAGCGTTATCGCAAGCAGACCCGC